>DASXMU010000123.1:0-21772 GCA_036495485.1 Streptosporangiaceae bacterium | reverse complement strand
CGCCCGCCGCCGCCCGAGGCCCGGGTGCTGGCCGAGATCGCCCGGCGGGCCATCTCGCTGTTCCCGCTGCTTCGCCAGGCCCGCGTCATCCGCGCCTACACCGGCTACCGCCCAGCCTGCGCCGACCACCTGCCGGTAATCGGCCCGGACCCCTCCGTCCCCGGCCTCTACCACGCGACCGGCCACGAGGGCGCCGGCATCGGCCTCGCCCCCGCCACCGCCGAACTCCTCACCGCACTCATCGACGCCACGCCCACCAGGGTCGATCCAGCCCCCTTCTCCCCCGCCAGATTCCGCGGAGGCCACCGTGCCAGATGACCCGGTCCACTTCACCTTCGACGGCACTCCGCTGGAGGCGCCGCGCGGCATGACCATCGGCGGCGCCCTCCTCACCAACGGCATCGTGTCCTGGCGCCACACCCGCTCCGGCGGCCGGCCCCGGGGCATCTTCTGCGCCATCGGCATCTGCTTCGACTGCCTGGTAGACGTCGCCCCGCACCGCGCCGTCCGTGCCTGCCTGACTCCAGTCGACGACGGCGACGTGATCACCACGTCCAGCTCACCCGGACCCGCCGGATGATCCCTGACGCGCCCGCAGCAGACGTAGCCGTCATCGGCGCCGGCCCCGCCGGCCTGGCCGCCGCCCTCGCCGCCGCCGACGGTGGCTGCTCGGTAACCCTGGTCGACTCCGCCCCGTCCGTCGGTGGCCAGATATACCGGCAGAGCATCGTCCCCCCAGCTTCCACCCGGATCTCCCCAGCTCCCGCCCGGATTAATTCTTTTCATGCAACGGAACGGCTTGCGCCAGCCCTGCAGCGCACGGCGCGGCACCCGCGTATCCAGCACCTAGCCACAACCACCGTCTGGCACGCCGCGCCAGCCACTCCCGGCTTCCTCCTCCACCTCTCCAGCCAGCACGAACCATCGAGCCGGACCGAGCGCGGCCAGGTGGTGAGCGGCGGAGCCGAGGTCGGTGAGCCAGCGCCCGGCCAGGCTGTGCCCGCCGTCCTGCGGGCGCGGGCGGTGGTGGTGGCCACCGGCGCCACCGAGTTCGTGCTGCCCTTCCCCGGCTGGGATCTGCCGGGGGTGACCACGGCCGGGGCAGCCCAGGCGCTCCTGAAGAGCCAGGGCGTGACCATCGGCAAGCGGGTCCTCGTGGCCGGTTCCGGCCCGCTGCTGCTCCCGGTCGCGGCCGGGCTGGCGACGGCGGGCGTTCGGGTCCTCGCCGTACTCGAAGCGACCCGGGCGCTGACCGGTCTTGGCCGCGCCGTCCTGACCCGGGCAGGTCACCTCGCGGCCAGCCCAGGCAAGCTCCGCGAGGCGGCTGGTTACGCCGCCGTCCTGGCCAGGCACCGGGTGCCGGTTCGCACCGGGCACGCCGTCATCGCCTGCCACGGAGACGATCGGGTGCAGCGGGCCACAGTCGCCCGGCTGGACGGGCAGTGGCGGCCGGTTCCCGGTTCGCGGCGGGAACTGGCCGTGGACGCGGTGCACGTAAGCTACGGCTTCTCCCCCGCCCTGGAGCTGGCCCGCCTGCTCGGCTGCGCGGACACGCAGCACCCAGCCAGGCCGGTCGTGGCGGTGACCCACGACGAGGACCAGGCCACCTCGGTGGCCGGGGTGTTCGCGGCCGGTGAGGTCACCGGGATCGGTGGCGCCCAGGTGGCCGAGCTGGAGGGCTATCTGGCCGGCGCCTCGGCCGCGCGCTACCTGGGCAAGCTGGAGCCGCAGGCGCACACCGACCAGGCCGCCGCACTGCGCGCCAGGCTCGGCCGCGCGCGGCGGTTCGCGAAGCTGCTCGACGCGGCCTATCCGCTGCGGCCCGGCTGGCTGGACTGGCCGAGCGCGGACACGGTCGTGTGCCGCTGCGAGGACGTGCCGTGGGCCAGCATCGGCCAAGCGGTGGCGGCCGGAGCGCAGGACGTGCGGGCGGTCAAGGGGCTGACCCGGTGCGGGATGGGCTACTGCCAGGGCCGGATCTGCGGGCCGGTCCTTCAGTGCGCGGTGGCGGCCACGGCCGGGCGGCCGCTCGCCGATGTGGGCGACCTTCAGGCGCGGCCAATCATCGCTCCGGTACCCCTGGAAGTGATAGCAAACGAAAGTTAACGTACGGACTCGCGGCGGATCAGGTCTGGACCGTCCCTCAGCATAACAGGTCTGGACCCTCCCTTTAGAGGAACAGGTCCGGACCGTCCCTCAGCAGAACAGGTGCGGACCCTCCCTCAGCAGAACAGGTCCGGACCGTCTCTCCAGCCGAACAGGTCCGGACCCTCCCTTTAGCGGAACAGGTCTGGACCGTCCCTCAGCAGAACAGGTCCGGGCCGTCCCTCAGCAGAACAGGTCTGGACCCTCCCTTTAGCGGAACAGATGCCTGGCTTTGCCCAGCCCGCCGGGTTCTGGCAGCCGGGCAATGCTGGCCGCCGCGGCTGCGATCATCGCGGCGGCCAGGTCCAGTGCGGCACCCGTGCCGCCGAGCGCCCGGGTCGACGCGGCCGCCACCGCGCAACCCAGCGCGGCCGCCCGCGGCAGATCCAGGCCGCGCAGCAGCCCGGTGATCATCCCAGCGTTGAAGCAGTCCCCTGCACCCGTGGTGTCCACCGCCTCAACCGGTGGCAGCACCACGGTGTGCTGCGCTCCGCCAGCCCCGTCCACGCACAGCGCCCCGTCGGCGCCACACTTGACGGCCAGCCTGGCCCCCGCCGCGGTCAGCACCGCAACCGCCTCGGCCAGCGTGCCGGCGCCGCTGATCCGCAGTGCCTCCGCCTCGTTGGGCATTAACACATCGGTCTGGGCGAGGATGCCGCCGAGCTGATCGCCACCCCACCGCTCCGACGGATCCCAGTTGGTATCCAGCGACGTGGTGACCCCGGCCGCCCTGGCCCGGGCGAACAGCTCCGCCAGCCCCGGCCCGAGCGACCGCTCGACCAGGAAATAGGAGCCGACGTGCAGGTGCTTTGCGCCGGCCAGCAGCGCCACCGGCACGTCCGCCGCGGTCAGCAGCGTCATGGCGCCGGTCGCGGTGAGGATCGCCCGGTCCTGCCCACGCGACAGCGCCACCGTCGCGCCAGTCGGGAACCCGGGCCGTACGGCCATCACCGAGACATCCACCCCCTCGGCGGTGAGCTGGCCGAGCAGGAACCGGCCGACCGGATCATCCCCCACCGCGGCCACCAGGGCGACGCGCAGCCCGAGCCGCGCGGCCGCCACCGCGGTGATCGCCGCGGATCCGCCGATGACCAGCGAGATCTGCTCCACCAGCTTCTCCCGCTGACCGAACTCGGGAGTCACGTCGCCGCCGGCCACGAGTATGTCGGGGTTGCAGTCGCCAACCACCACCAGGTCGGCGCCGGGGGCCGCGCCGTTGTGCGCCATCCGTGCCTCCTGTCTCAGCCGGTGATCACCCGGGTCCCCGCCTCGGCAAACCTGGCCGCCGAGGCCGGGGTGATGCCGGAGTCGGTGACCAGCACGTCGACCTCGGACGCGGCGCAGATCCGGGCGAACGCGCGGCGGCCGACCTTGGAGCTGTCGGCCACCACGACGACCTGGCCGGCCCGCTCGGTCATCAGCCGGTTGATGCTTGCCTCGCCCTCGTGATGCGCGGTGGCACCCGCCACCGGGTCGATCCCGTCCACGCCGAGGAACACGATGTCCAGGGCCACCTGCTCCAGCACACCGGTGGCCAGCGGCCCGATCAGCTCGTAGGACTGCGGCCGGGCGACGCCGCCGGTGGCGACGATCTTGATGTGCTGGCGCACCGCAAGCTCGGTGGCGATGTTGAGCGCGTTGGTGACCACGGTGACCGCCGGCGAGGCCGAGCCCGCGTTCAGGTCGGCCCGGGTGGCCAGCGCGCGGGCGACCTCGGTCGTCGTCGTCCCGCCGTTCAGCCCGGCGATCTGGCCGGGCCGCAGCAGGCCGGCAGCCGCTACGGCGATGCGCTGCTTCTCCGAGGGGTGCCGCTCGCTCTTGTACCGCAGCGGCAGGTCGTAGGTGACCCCCTTGGCGACCGCACCACCCCGGATCCTGGTGAGCATCTGCTGCCGGGCCAGCTCGTCGAAGTCGCGCCTGACGGTCGCCGCGGAAACACCGAGCACCTCAGCCGCGCGCTCCACCTGCAACTGGCCATCGGCCGCGAGCAGCTCGAGCAGCTCGTTCCAGCGGCTGTAGCGACTCACCAGCATCTCCCGACTCTTCCGAGCAGGTAGCTTCCCACGTGTTCACAGAATGAGCAATACGTGCTTCATCTGCGCACTATTAGCTTGCTAAGATACGATTGTTTTTGGATGTTATCGCTCAGAAACGTGCATTGGTTGCTCGGGAAGCAGGTCGCTCGGGAAGCATGGTCGCTCGGGAAGCATGGTCGCTCGGGAACGTGAGGTGCGCGGGGTGGACGCGAACGACGGCACGGTGAGCCAGATCGACTCGGAGGTGGCCTCGCAGCCCGGTTGCTGGCTACGGGCGGCCGAGCTGGCGATCGACGTGGCCGGGGCGCTGCCGGTCAGCGGCGAACGGGTCGCGGTGGCCGGCTGTGGCACCTCATGGTTCATCGCGCAGTCCTACGCGGCGGCGCGCGAGGCATCGGGACAGGGCGAGACCGACGCGTTCGCGGCCTCGGAGTTCCCGGCCGGCCGGAGGTACGACCGGCTCGTGGCCCTGTGCCGGTCCGGCACCACCACCGAGATCATCGACCTGCTGACCAGGATCGGGCACACGATCCCGGCCACCGTGATCACCGCCGTTCCTGGCAGCCCGGTAACGTCGCTGGCCGACGCGGTCATCGCCATGGACTTCGCCGACGAGCGCTCGGTCGTGCAGACCCGGTTCGCCACCACCGAGCTAGCGTTGCTCCGGGCGCACCTCGGGCACGACGTTGCCACCGTGGCCGACGGGGCCCGCCGGATCCTGGCGCAGCCGCTGCCCGGACAGCTCACCGACGCCAGCCAGTTCACCTTCCTCGGCACCGGCTGGACCTACGGGCTGGCCAACGAGGCGGCGCTCAAGCTCAAGGAGGCCGCCGGCCTGTGGACCGAGGCCTACCCAGCCATGGAGTACCGGCACGGGCCGATCGCGATAACCGGGCCGGGCAGCGTGGTCTGGCTCCTGGGCCGTGCGCCAGCCGGACTGGTCGCGGAGATCGCAGCGACCGGAGGGCTCGCCTGGGAGAGCGCGGAGGATCCGATGGCCGAGCTGGTGCGGGTTCAGCAGGTGGCTGCGGCGGCTGCCCGGGCTCGGGGGCTGGATCCGGACCGACCGCGCAACTTGACCCGGTCTGTCATTTTGACTCGGTAGAACAGATGGCGTGGTGCCCAGGAGACATGTGTGTGGGTTCCTTGCTGAGGTCACGGTGAGCGGGCGGATTCTGGTGGTGGCGCTGAATCCGGCGCTGGATGTCACGCATGACGTGGAGCGGGTCGACTGGGCTGGGGTGAATCGGGCGAGCCGGGTGCTGGTGCGGCCTGGTGGTAAAGGGCTCAATGTGGGGCGGGTGCTCCATGCGCTCGGGGTGGACGTGCTGGTGATGGGAGTGCTTGGGGGGCGGACGGGGGAGGCGGTCGGCGATGCGCTTGCGGAGGTTGGCGTTACGGCGGAGTTTTTGGCGATCGGTGGGGAGACGCGGCGGACTTTTGTGGTGGTGGATGGGGGGCGGGGGCAGGCGGCACTGTTCAACGAGCCTGGGCCAGTGGTCTCGCCGGAGGAGTATGCAGCGTTTCGTGATCGGTTCGTGGCGGAAGCTGGGCGGAGTGCGGCCGTTGTGCTGACGGGCAGCCTGCCAGTGGGGATTCCCGGCGATTGCTATGCAGAGCTGAGTGAGCTCGCTGTGCGGGCGGGGGTGAACGTTGTGCTCGATGCCGACGGGGAGGCCCTGCGCTGTGGAGTGGCGGGGCACCCGACGGTCGTCAAGCCGAACGCGGCAGAGCTGGAGAGCGTGGCGGGGCGGCCAGTGGGGCGGGGGGACGTGGCGGCGATTGTGGCGGCGGCTGAGGAGTTGCGGAGAGCCGGGGCTGAGGCCGTGGTGGTGTCGCTGGGGGCAGACGGGCTGCTGGCGGTGACAGATGAGGGGGTCTGGCGGGCGGTGCCCCCCGGGCGGGTGGGGGTCAACGCGACCGGGGCGGGCGATGCAGTCGTTGCCGGGCTGGTCTGGCGGATGGTGGCCGGGGACACCTGGCCGGAGAGGTTGCGGCATGCGGTTGCCCTTGGGTCGGCGGCTGCTGCGGCGCCGGCGGCTGGGGAGTTTTCGCACGGGGAGTACGAGCGGGTGCTGGCTGAGGTCCGCGTCGGCCGGGTTGGGGCGCGCTGATGGTAGCGGCTGGGGCCAGGATGGAGGCGCGCTGATGCCAGCAGTTCAGCTTGGTCAGATCGTGACCCCAGCCCGGGCGGCCGGGCGGGGGGCCGGGGCGTTCAACGCGATCGGGATCGAGCATGCCGAGGCGATTGCCACGGGGGCAGAAGCGGCTGAGTCACCCGTTGTGCTGCAGGTCAGCGAGAACTGCGTGAAGTATCACGGCGGGCTGGCGGGGATCGGGCGGGCGTGCCTGGCGGTCGCGGCGGCGGCCGGGGTGCCGGTGGCTGTGCACCTGGATCATGCGACGTCGTGGGAGCTGGTTGCTGAGGCCGTTGAGCTGGGGTTCGGGTCGGTGATGTTCGACGCGTCGGTGCTGCCGTATGCGGCGAACGTCGAGGCGACGCGTGCGGTCGCGGCCTGGTGTCATGAGCGCGGCGTGTGGGTCGAGGCGGAGATCGGCGAGATCGGGGGGAAGGACGGGGCGCATCATCCGGCGGTCCGGACCAAGCCGGGCGAGGCGGCGGAGTACGCGGCCGCGGCCAGAGTAGATGCGCTGGCGGTGGCGGTGGGCAGCTCGCACGCGATGCTGGCCAGGGATGCGGTGCTGGACCTGGAGCTGATAGGGCGGATCCGGGAGGCGGTCGGGGTGCCGCTGGTCTTGCACGGGTCGTCCGGCGTGCCGGACGGGATGCTGACCGCGGCGGTCGGCGCCGGGCTCACGAAGATCAACATCGCGACGCAGCTCAACAAGGTGTTCACGAGCGCGGTCAGGGAGTATCTCGGTGCGGACGCCATGGTGGTCGATCCACGGCGCTATGTCGCGGCGGGACGGGACGCGATCAGCCGCGAGGTGGCCAGGCTGCTCGGGATCCTGAGGGCTGGCTAGGACGGCTGTAACCACCCGGCCAGCCGGACACCCATTCTGATGGTCAGGTACCGGCCAGCCCGGTCGCGGCCACCGAGCGGATGAAGTAGCGCTGGGCGGCGAAGAAGATGACCAGCATGGGGAGCAGGCTCATCACGTTGCCGGCCATCAGCAGGGGCCAGTCGGTGGAGTGGGCGCTCTGGAAGGTGGCCAGGCCCAGCGGGAGGGTCATCTGGTTCGTGGAGTCGACGGCGATGAGCGGCCACAGGAACGAGTTCCACGAGTCCAGGAAGGTGAGGGCGGCCAGCGTGGCCAGAGCAGGCATCGACAGTGGCAGCACGATACGCCACAGGACCCTGAGCCGGCTGGCGCCGTCCACCCGGGCCGACTCCTCATACTCGATGGGCAGCGTGCGGAAGAACTGGCGGAGGAAGAAGACGCCGAACGCGGTCGCCGCGTTCGGCAGGATGAGCGCGCCGATGTGGTTGATGCCGACCCCGGCGAGCAGGTGGACGCCCAGCCACTTGGTGATGATGAACTGCGGGATCATCGTCACCTGGAAGGGCACCATGAGCGTGGTCATGATGAGCACGAACAGCGCGCTCCGGCCGAGGAAGCGCAGCCGGGCGAACGCGTAGCCGGCCAGCGAGCAGAGCACCAGGTTGCAGACGACGGTGGACACCGCGACGACCCCGCTGTTCAGGAAGAACCGGCCGAACGGCGCCGCCTTCAGCGCGTCCGTGTAGTTGGCGAACCTGACCACGTGCGGGGTCAGGATCGGCGGGAAGTGCAGCGCCTCGGTGGGGGTCTCGACCGAGGTCACGATCAGCCAGGCGAACGGGAAGATCAGGATCAGCGTGGCCGGGATCAGCACCAGGTGCCAGCCGCTGAACGGCAGCCGGAACCCGCTTCGGCGGCTGCCCGCGTGGGCCTGCGCGCTCATGACCGGTAGTAGGTGAACCGCCGGCCGACCCGGAACTGGATCGCGGTGACCACCAGGATGATGAGGAACAGGAAGTAGGCGATGGCGGACGCGTAGCCGAAGTTGAAGTCCTGGAAGGCCTGCTCGTAGAGATAGTAGACGAGCACGCTGGTGCTGTTCAGCGGGCCGCCCTTGGTGCTCAGGTAGATCTCGTCGAACAACTGGAGCGCGTTGATCGTCAGCCAGACGGCCAGGAACAGCGTGGCCGGGCTGAGCAGCGGCAGCGTCACCCGGCGGAACGTCGCCCACTTGCTGGCCCCGTCGGTGGCCGCCGCGTCGATCAGGTGCTGCGGGATCCCCTGCAGCGCGGCCAGGTAGATCACCACGGCGAAGCCGGTCCAGCCCCAGATCGTCATCACGACGATCACGAACAGCGCCTCGGACGGGGAGTTGAGAAACTGCTGCTGCGGGATGTGCAGCAGGCTGAACAGGTAGTTGACCACACCGTAGGACGGGTCGAACAGCCAGATGAAGACCAGCGCCTCGCTGATCGTGGAGATCGCCATCGTCGCGTAGGCGGCCGTCCGGTACAGCGAGATGAACCTGATCTTCCGGTTCATCGCCACGGCGAGGAACAGGCCGACGATCATCGTGCCGGGCACGAACAGGGCCGTGTAGATCAGGGTGTGCTCGACCGCCTGGCCGACGATGGGATCGTGCAGCATGACCCGGTAGTTGTGCAGCCCGACGTAGGGGGTGTCCGGCGACAGCAGGTTGTTCCGCTGGAACGACATCACCGCGGACCAGACGACCGGGACCGCGCCGAACAGCAGGATGATCGCGACGCCGGGAGTCGCGAACGCCCATCCAGTGAAATGTTCGGACCCGGTGACCCGTGTCCGCAGGGCAGATGCTGCCACGTTACTGGCTCGGGTTGGCGAGAATCTGGTTGACCTGCTGCGCGGCGCTGTGCAGCGCCGCTGCGGGCTGGCTCTTGCCGAGCAGCACCGAGACGATCATGGTGCCGAGGACCTGGGAGATCTTCGGGTAGGTGGGTATCTGCGGGCGGGCCTGGCGGACGTTGTTCAGGTTGCCGATGAACGTCCCGACACCGGGCAGGGCCTTGTTCATCCCCTGGGCGAAGCCCGGCGCGTTGTCCACCGAGGCCCGGATCGGCAGGTCGCCGGTGTGCAGCGAGAAGTAGGACACCTGAGCCGGCGCGGTCAGCCAGAGCAGGAACTTCTCCGCCGCCTTGACCCGGTCCGAGCCGTTGTTGAAGATCACCCAGTTGTCCGGGCCGGAGATCGTCTGGTGCCCGCCGGAGGTGCCGGGGAACGACGGCATGATCTGCACGCCGTAGTGGGCGTTGGGGAACACGGCGAGGTCCCACGGGCCGGTCACCAGCATCCCGATCTTGCCGGAGTCGAACAGGTTGGCGTAGGCGGAGTCGGTTGGGTCGAGGTACATGGAGTGGTCGGTGACGGCCATCCCGGCCAGCGTGCTCAGCGCCTGCAGCCCGGCCGACGAGTCGAAGGCGGCCTGCTTGTTGCCGGGGCTGAGGATGCTCCCGCCGGCCTCCCAGAGCAGCGCCTCCCAGTGCCACACGGTGTCCTCGTCACCCGGGGTCACGTAGGCGGTGCCGAACTGCTTCTTGGCCGGGTTGGTCAGCTTCTTCGCGTCGGCCGCGAACTGCGCCCAGGTCCAGCCCGGGCCCGGCGGGGCCAGCCCGGCCTGGGCGAACAGCGTCTTGTTGTAGACGACGGCCAGGTTGTCGACCAGCGCGGGAATGCCGATGATCCGGCTGCCGACGGTGGCGACGTCCCGCTCCCCGACCCAGAAGTCGTTCCAGTTGACCCCGGGCTGCTTCACCACGCTGTTGAGCGTGACCACCTGGGGGATCTGGGCCACGTTCGGCGCCCAGGAGCCGTACAGGTAGGCGATGTCGGGCACGCTGCCGCCACGCACGGCGGTGAGCACCTTCTGCAGCGAGTTGTCGTTGTTCACGTACAGGCTGGTGACGGTCTGGCCGGGGTTCTGCTTGTTGTACTCGCTGAGCAGGTGCGCGAAGGCCTTGCCCTCGACGCTGGTGTAGCCCTCCCAGATCTGGATCGACTTCCCGTTCCCCCCTGACGCGGTGCCGCCGCTGCCCGAACCGCAGGCCACCAGGCCGAAAGCGACCAGCGAGGCTCCCATCAGCACGCTCAGCTTGTGCGTTCTCATCGTGCCACGCCTCCGAAGCCAGAACTACGCCCACGTCGACGACTCTTGCGCGAATCGTCAGTGTTTCAGACATCATCGCGCGTTATGACGGGCTGATGTCAACCCTCCCGAGCATCCGTAAACCCTCTATAGGCCATCAAACTGCAAAATTTTGCTTGCTCTTGCTCGGAGTTGGATGGAATGCAACACTATCAAGCTGTGGTCAAGGTTGCGTTTATCGGAGCTGGCAGCATCGAGTTCACCCGCAACGTCGTCACCGACCTGTGCGGCTACCCCGAGCTGGGATCCGGCCTGCACATCGCGCTGCACGACATCGACACCGGGCGGCTCGCCCACGCCGACACGCTCGCCAGGCGCATCGCCGCGCAGAGCGGGTGCGACATGGCGGTGTCGTCCTCGGCCGACCGCACACAGGTGCTGGCCGGCGCCAACTACGTGATCAACGAGATCCAGGTCGGCGGGTACGCGGCCACCAAGCTGGACTTCGAGATCCCGGCCAGGTACGGCGTGCGCCAGACGATCGCGGACACGCTCGGCATCGGCGGCATCTTCCGCGGGCTGCGCACCATCCCGGTGGTCACCGCGATCGGCCGCGACATGGCCGAACTGTGCCCGGACGCCTACCTGCTCAACTACACCAACCCGATGGCCATGCTGCCCTGGGCGGTCTACGAGGGAACGCCGTTCAGCAACGTCTTCGGGCTGTGCCACTCGGTCAGGGACACCCACGCCTTCCTGGCCGACCTGACCGGTCACGACGTGGCCGACGTGGACTTCACCACGGCGGGCTTCAACCACCAGGCGTTCGTGCTGCGGTTCGAGCATGAGGGCAGGTCGCTGTACCCGCGGCTGACCGAGATCATCGATGGCTCACCGGAGCTGCAGCGGCGGGTGCGGGTCGAGCTGTTCCGCCGGTTCGGCTACTTCCCGACCGAGTCCAGCGAGCACTCCGCCGAGTACCTGCCCTGGTTCATGCGCCACGACAGCGAGGTCGAGCGGTTCCGCATCTTCGTCGGGGACTACCTGGCCCGGTCCGAGGAGAACCTGCGCGAACTGGAGTCGCTGCAGGCCGCACTGGCCGCCGGGACACCGCTGGACCTAGAGCCGTCCAGCGAGCTGGCCTCGGAGTTCATCCACTCGATCGAGACCGGCACCGAGCGTGAGATCTACGTGAACGTGCGCAACGGCGGGCTGATCGCCAACCTGCCGGACCAGTGCTGCGTCGAGGTCCCTTGCGAGGTGGGCGCCGGTGGCGCCAGGCCGAAGCAGGTCGGCGCACTGCCCGCCCAGCTCGCCGCGCTCAACCGCACGTTCCTCAACGTCGTCGAGCTGACCGTCCGCGCGGCCCTGGACGGCCGGCCGGACCACGTGTACCAGGCGGCGCTGCTCGACCCGAACACCTCGGCCACACTCACCACGGCGCAAACCATCGCGATGTGCGACGACCTGCTGGAGGCCCACCGGGCCCTCCTCCCAGCATTCACGCCATAACAAGAAAGTTCGGTGATGAAACCTCCTCGCTCTCCGGCCGCAGCTGTAACCGCCGCCCTCCTCACGCTCGCGCTGACCCCAGCCACCGCCGGGGCAAGCCCAGCACCCCGGTTAATACCGGCCACCATCACCCAGCCAACCCCGCCGATCACAGTCAGCTCGTTCCCCATCGAGCCGCAGGGCACCGCCCCGGCCGACGGCGACGGGCTCATCCCCAACCCCGCGACGCCCACCGGCTCACCGATCGCGCCGCCGGGCTCGTGCACGGTGACGTTCTCCTCCGCGAGCGGCAGCACGTCCGCGGACGTGAACTCCTGGATCTCCGCCCACGAGAACTCGATCACCTCGACCACGGTGGTCTGCCTGTCCGGAACCTTTAACTCGCCGCTGCACGTCTGGAGCAAGTCCTCCACAGCCCTGCTCGAGATCGCCCCGGAGCCGGGATCGACCGCGACACTCGCCCTGAGCACGGTCGCAGCCGGCGACACCAACCCCAACCAGTTCTGGTCGGACTCGGGCGGGATGAGCATCGTGGACTCGCGCAGCGTGGAGATCTACGGCCTGACCATCAAGAACTACACCTGGGACGGAACGGGCCACAGCCCGGCCGGAATCTACGTGACGGTGCGCAGCGACACCACCAGCACCAACCAGAACGTCATCCCGCACCTGTCCGCCTGCTTCCTCAACGGCGGCGCGTGCAGCGACATCTACATCCTCGACAACACGGTGGACAACATCTCCAACAGCGCCGACTCGGACTACACCGACAAGGCCGTCTGCAACAACGGCAGCGTCGACGCGTACGGCATCGCCGCGATCGCGGCCGGCAGCAGCAGCTCACCGGCGCTGCAGCACCTGGTGATCGAGGGCAACACGGTGCAGAACACCCGCACCGGCCAGAGCGAGACGGTAACCATCAACGGCGACATCACCGACTTCCTGGCCGCGGGCAACTCGATCCACGACACCGACAACATCGGCCTGGACACCATCGGCTGGGAGGTCGGCCAGTCCCAGGCCAACCACGGCCTGGTCCGGGGCAACACCGTCTACAACGTCGACACCTACAACAACGCCGCTTACGGCAAGTGGAACAGCACCACCGGCAAGTGCGGCCCGCTGCCGGAGAACGCGGCCGGTCTCTACGACGACGGCGCGTCCTACATCTGGTTCGACTCCAACGTCGTCTGGAACACCAACCAGGGCATCAACCTGGACGTCGAGACCGCGAACAAGGAGACCGACCACCTGCTGGTCTCCGGCAACACGGTCCACGACGACCCGGGAACCTCGAGCGGCGACCCCAGCAACGGCACCAACCCGCCGGGGGCCGGCGGCACATCGACGGTCGCGGGTCACGATCCGTTCGGGCTGTACATCGACGCGTTCGGCAGCAAGGCGACGATCAGCGACGTGTACGTGCACGACAACACGGTGCAGAACCAGAGCCAGTTCTTCCTGAAGCCAAGCTTCGGGATGCCCTCGGTCGACCTGGGCGGAATCTGGTCGAACGTTCAGATCTGGCACAACACCATCGCCGGGATGGGCCCAGCCGACCGGGACAACCCGCTGTTCGAGGTGGACAAGCAGCCCACCGGCGGGACCAACACCGTGAACTGCAACGACTACGAGAACCTGTCGACGGCGTCGAACACCGTCAACGGGAACTTCGCCCTGCCCAGCAACGACTGGCTCACGCTGGCGCAATGGCAGGCGCACAACGGCCACAACTGGGACGCCAGCAGCGCGGTGGGCAGCTTCTCCGGGAACTGCCCGGCTCAGTCCCTCAAGTAAGAACCACGGGCCACCCAGTAAGAACCACGGGCCATTCAGTAAGACCCACGGGCCACCCAGTAAGAACCACTGGCGATCCAGTAACAAGACACCGGACCGGGGTCTCGCCGCATCCCCCGCGGCCAGACCCCGGTCCGACGCCCCCGAGCTTGGTCAGGCGACCAGATGATCGAATTCGCCATCCTTCGTGCCGTTGATGAACGCTTCGATCTCGTCGTAGGTATAGATCAGCGCGGGCCCACCCGGGTCCTGGGAGCTACGCATCGCGATCGTCCCGCCGGGCAGCATGGCCAGTTCGACGCCTCCCTCGTGGACGGGGGCACCGTGGCTTGCCTGCCACTGTGCTCCGTCCAGACTCGACGCTGACATGCCGTTGTATTCGGCCCGCATGGTCTAAACCTCCCCCCCTCCTGACATCGCTCTCCTTGCATCCGTGATCGGAATCGTAGCATGCACGTGCATTCGCACGCTATAAAGCACGCGCATGAGCACGGACATTGGCAAGAACATCGGCACGCGCATCAGCAATTACGTCGCGTGGTTCTCTTCTTTATCTATTTTCACAGGTGTCACAGCGAGCGGCCGGATCCGGTGGCTGCAGTTCGGTGATTTTCTTTCTTTCTGAATCGGTATTAAAAAGAAAGGAACGCCGGAGAGGCGGGAGCCGCCGCAGCCGTCAGCCGGCGCCAGCCAGGCTGGAGCGGCTGACGTCCTGGCTGCCGGTGAACGCGGCCCACAGCGAGGCGTAGACGCCGTCGGCGGCGAGCAGTTCGGCGTGCGTGCCGACCTCGGCGATCCGGCCGCCGTCCACCACGACGATTCGGTTGGCCCGCGCGGCGGTGGTCAGCCGGTGCGCCACCACCAGCGTGGTGCGCTGCGTGGTCAGCCGGCCGATGGCCCGGGTGACGGCGGCCTCGGAGGCCAGGTCGAGCGCGGACGTCGCCTCGTCGAGCAGCAGGATCGCCGGATCGACGAGCTGGGCGCGGGCCAGCGCGATGAGCTGCCGCTGGCCAGCGGACAGGTTGCGGCCGCGCTCCCCCACCGGGTGGTCGTAGCCGCCGGGCAGCATGGTGATCATGTCGTGCGCGCCCACCGCCCGGGCGGCCGCCGCCACCTCCGCGTCGCTGGCCTCCGGGCAACCGTAGGCGATGGACTCGGCGACCGTGCCGGCGAACAGGTAGGCCTCCTGCGGCACGACGCCGAGCTGGTGCCGGTAGCCGGGCAGGTCGTAGTCGCGGATGTCGACCCCGTCCACCAGCACCGCGCCCGCAGTCACGTCGTAGAACCTGGCGACCAGCTTGACCAGGGTCGACTTGCCGGCGCCCGTCTGGCCGACGAGCGCGACGGTCTCGCCGGGCGCGATGGCCAGGTTGACCCCGCGGATCGCCTCCCGCTCGACCCCGGCGTAGGCGAATCGGACGTCGCGCAGTTCGATGCCGCCACGCAGGTGGTGCACCGGGCGCGGCTGCGGCGACTGCGGGGTGGTGGTCGGGACGGCGAGGAGCTGGCTGATCCGGCGCAGGCCCACCACGGCCTGCTGGTAACCGTCGAACACCTGCGACAGCTGCTGAATCGGGGCGAAGAACATGTCGATGTACAGCAGGTAGGCAATGAGCGCGCCGGCGGTCAGCGCGTTATTGCGCACTTGGCCGGCGGCGACGACCAGCACCAGGGCACCGGCGATCGTGGACAGCGTCTGGACGAACGGGAAGTACAGCGCGATGAGCCGCTGGGAGCGCAGCCGCGCGGTCCGGTAGGAGTCGCTGAGGGCGGCGAACTTGGCCCGGTTGCGGATCTCCCTGCGGTAGGCCTGAGTCACCCGCAGGCCGGCCACGTTCTCCGCCAGGTCGGCGTTGACCACGCTGACCCGGTCCCTGGCCACGCTGTACGCCTTCGACGACTTAGCCCTGAAGACCAGCGTGGCCGCGATCAGCAGCGGGATGATCGTCAGCACGGTCAGGCCGAGCCTGGCGTTGATGATCAGCAGGGCGGCCATCACGCCGAAGAACGACAGCACGGCGCTGACCGCGCTGATCAGGCCGGTCTGCAGGAACGAGGACAGCGCGTCCACGTCGGTGGTCATCCTGGTCATGATCCGGCCGGTCAGTTCGCGCTCGTAGAAGTCCAGGCCAAGCCGCTGCATGTGGGCGAAAATCCTGACCCGCAGCGAGTAGAGCAGCCGCTCGCCGTTGCGGCCGACCACCATCGTCTCCAGGGCGTTGACCACCCAGTCGGCGAGGACGATGGCCAGGCCGATCAGCGAGACCAGCACGATGGCGTGGAACGCCTTGGCCTCCACGCCGTTGTCGATGCCGCCCCGCACCAGCGCGGGCAGCGCCAGTGAGGCCACCGCGTCCAGGCCGTCCAGCACGAGGCCGGCGATCAGCGCGATCAGGACGGGCTTGAGGAGCTTGCTCAGGGTGAACTGGGGCTGCGGGGCTCGCGCCTCGGCCTGATCGACGTTGGGGACGTCGGTCGCGGGGGGCAGGGCGTCGAGCTGGGCGAGCATCTGCGGGCTCGGCGGAAGGCTGGCCAGCATGCTGTCCCAGTCACCGCCGCCACGGCGGGTGGCGGCGGTCCGGGCTGCCCGGGCGGCGTTCGCTCCGGTCTTCGCGGACAGGGTCGCTGCCTCGACCAGGTCGCCAGCCTGGCTAGCCTGGCCAGTCCCGCTACCTTGGCCCGTCCCGCTACCTTGGCCCGTCCCGCTAACCTGGCCAGTCCCGCTACCTTGGCCCGTCTCGCTGATCGCACCGATGTCGCTGGTCTCGTCGTAGCGGGGTTCGGCGTCCTCAGCGGGGCCGGTCAGCAGCATGCGGTAGCGCGGGCAGCGGCCCACCAGTTCCTCGTGGCTGCCCACGTCCTCGACCCGGCCCTCGTGCAGCACGGCGATCCGGTCGGCGAGCTGCAGAGTGGACCGCCGGTGCGCGATGAGCAGGGTGGTGCGGCCGCGCATGACCTGGCGAAGGGTGTCGTGGATCTGCGCCTCCATGCGCGGGTCGATGGAGGAGGTCGCGTCATCGAGGACGAGGATCCTGGGATCGGTGAGCAGGGCACGGGCCAGCGCGACCCGCTGGCGCTGACCGCCGGACAGGCTGAGCCCCTGCTCGCCGACGACCGTGTCGT
The DNA here is from genome assembly GCA_036495485.1 of Streptosporangiaceae bacterium. GTDB lineage: Bacteria > Actinomycetota > Actinomycetes > Streptosporangiales > Streptosporangiaceae > PALSA-505. Next base: position 5,074 of record DASXMU010000123.1, on the reverse strand, counting down.
ATCCCTGGGGAAGTTCGGTGATGAACTCCTCGGCCTCGGCTGCCCGGGCCGCGGTGATGATCTGTTCGTCGGTGGCATCGGGGCGACCGTAGGAGATGTTGGCCCGCACCGTGTCGGAGAACAGGAAGCTGTCCTCCAGCACCAGGCCGATCGCGGCCCGCAGCGAATCGGACGTGACATCCCTGACGTCGTGCCCACCGATCCGGACGGCACCGGAGTCCACGTCGTAGAAGCGCGGCAGCAGCAGCGAGACCGTGGACTTGCCCGAGCCGGACGAGCCGATCATGGCCAGGGTTTCGCCTGGCTCGGCCGTGATGGACAGGCCTCTCAGCACCGGTTCGCCGGTGTGGTAGCCGAAGTGAACGTTGTCGAGTTCGAAGCCGGTCGCATCGGCCGGGAGCTCGGGTGCATGGGGCTTCTCGGTGATCACCGGGCGCGAGTCGATCACCTCGAACACCCGGATGACACTCGCCCGCGCCTCCTGGCCGATCGTGATCAGGCCGGTGAGCATCCGCACCGGGCCGGACATCTGGGCAAGGTAGGACGAGAAGGCCAGGAAGGTGCCCAGCGTGATCTGGCCGTGAATGGCCAGCCAGCCGCCGAGCGCGAGCACGCCGATCTGGCCGAACGCCGGGATCGCGGACAGCGCCGGGCTGTAGCGGGCCATCATCCGCACGGTGCGCACCCGGGCCGCGAACAGCCGCCGGCCGGCCTGTTCCAGCCGCTGGAGCTCCTGCTCCTCCTGGCCGAAGCCCTTGACCACCCGCACACCGGTGACCGCGGCCTCCACCACGCCGGCGACGGCACCGGACTGCTGCTGCGCGTACCAGCTCGACGGGAAGAGCCTTCGCCGCGAGGCCATCGTCACGAAGTACAGGGCGGGGCCGACCAGCAAGGCGACGATGGTCAGCAGCGGCGAGAGGAACAGCATGATGATCACGGACGCCGCGAACAGCACGACGTTGCCCATGGTGACCGGGATCATGCTGAGCAGGCTCTGCACCATGTTCACGTCGGAGATGGAGCGGCTCACGACCTGGCCGGTGTGCAGTTCGTCCTGGCGTTTGCCGTCCAGCCTGGTGAGTGCGTCGAGGAGTTCGGTGCGCAGGTCATGCTGGACATCGAGAGCGAGCCGGCCGCCTCTATAGCGGCGCAGGTAGATGCCGGTAAAACTGAGCAGGGCAGCGACCATCAGCATGACCGCGAGGGGCCAGATCGACTGCTTGTGGGTGATGATCACCTTGTCGATGATCTGCCGCTGTATCAGCGGAATCACTGCGGTGACGGCGCTGGCCAGCAACGATGCACCGAATGCGATAAGCGTGTTCCGCCGGTAATGCCAGCAGTACCTGGCAAGCCGCCGTATCCAGCCCTGGCCGGTCTCTGTTTCGGTGGCCGCCCCCGCGTCCCTTTTCCGGTTCCATCCCATAGTTAGACAGGCTAACCATCCGGGGAGACAGAAAATTTCCCCGGACGCGTGGGGTGGGCCAGAAATCTCGGCCGCGCTGACCTGGCTGGCCCATCCTTCGAGTCGCGGTGGTGACCGCCTCGGCCGGGGCTGACTGAGGCTGGCTGGCTGCCTGGTCCGACTGGCTGCTGGGGACCTGCCCTGTCGGGGACCCCTGCCTTGGGCTAAACCGGCTTCCTGGTCATGGTGGCCGCCATTGCCGCGGGGTGAGCCAGTGACTGGTAGACGACGCAGTAGCGCTCGGTCAGGCGGAGAAGGCTGGCGAGTTGCTCGGGGCTGGCGTCGGTGTCGAGTTCGAAGGTCAAGCGGATGGACCGGAAGCCGACCGGGGCATCCTTGTCCACCGCCAGCGTTCCGCGGAAGTCCAAGTCGCCTTCGGCGTGCACGGTTCCCCCTGCGACCGGGATCTCCAGCGACGTCGCCACCGCCCGCAGCGTGACGCCGGCGCACGCGACCAGTGCCTGCAGCAGCATGTCCCCGGAACACGCGAGCGTCCCGTCGCCGCCGGTCGCCGGGTGCAGGCCAGCCTTGGCCAGCGCCTGGCCGGTGGTGACCGAGCAGCTGATCTCCTCCTCGCCCAGTTCACCTTGCGCGGTCAGGGTAATGAGCGCCTGCTCCGGGTTCTCACGGTAGGTGTCCTTGAGTGGTTTCTGCACAACTCGTAAGGCGTCGCTGTCCATGCCTGTCCTTCCCGGTGCTTACCTCTGGCGCGTTTCCCCGGTGCTTGCGGCCGATCATGCCCTGTCCGCCGGGCGGCCCGGTGATCGGAGGGTACTCAGGTCAGGACGAGCCAAGTCTCGCCGTCGATGAGTTCGCGCACCGCGTCCAGGTGACCCGCGTGACATGCCGTCTCGGTGATCGCGTGGAGGATGATCTCCCGCAGATCATCCAGCCGCCAGCCTGGCCACATCTCCTCCGGCCACCATGCAGGTGCCGCGTTCAGTGGCGTGGCGGCGATGATGGCGTTGGCACGTTTCACCTGCTCGCGATACAGGGATAGCACCGCCTCAGCTGACATAGTGGCCGGGACCTGCCAAGCGGACTCCTGGGAATCCTCCTGGCCAGGAGGGTTACCAGCGACGATCCGGTGGAACCACCACTCCTCGACATCGAGTGCCAAGTGGTGCACCAGCCCCACGCATGTCCACCCGGTGGGCAGCACCGGCCGGCGCAGCGCTTCATCGGAAAGCCCCTCGAGAGCGCCGAGTACATGTTCCCGCTGTCCGTTCAGCGACGTGAGCAGCAACTTGCTCTCCCTGCTCATCGACGGCTCGTCCGGCATCACTCCTCCAGATGATCAGATCGGGTAGACCCCAGGAGTGACCGTATATCGGCGGCCATGCGGCAGCCGCCAGACCAGGACACCGGGAGCGGGCTGGTCCAGGTGCCAGCCTTGCCTCTGTTTGGCCTGGTGATGTCGACGGCAGAGGGGGGCCAAGTTACACACACCTTTCGATTGGGGGTAGCCTGGCCTGGTTCCTCCCACCACGGAGCCCGCAGGGTTTCCGGAGGTGGTGGGTGTGACGTTCGTAGGCCGCGAGTATTTGCGCGTCAGCCAGGACAGGTCAGGCCGCGCACGCTCAGTCGAAGAGCAGCACGGCGACAACCTGTGTGCGGGCGATCAGCACGGGTTCACCATCAACGGCGAGGCATACTCCGATGCGTCGGTGCCCGCCTCGCGGTACACGACCAAGGTCAGGGGCGGCTTCACCCGGCTGCTGGCTGACCTGGAATCGGGCCGGTTCGGCGCCGATGTGCTGGTTTTGTGGGAGTCCAGCCGGGGCAGCCGCCGGGTTGGCGAGTGGGCCACGCTGGTGGACTTGCTGGAAGACGCCGGGGTCAAGGTGTGCGTGACGACGCACGGTCGGATCTACGATTGCGCGAACGCCCGTGACCGACGGACCCTGCTGGAGGAAGCGGTGGACGCCGAGTACGCCAGCGGCAAGCAGTCGATCGCGATCCGGCGGGCGGCGGCGGCGACCGCACAGCGCGGCGAGCCGCACGGCCGGATCCCCTACGGGTACCGGCGCCGGTATGACCCGGTGACCCGGCGGCTGGTCGCGCAGGAGCCCGAGCCCGCCGAGGCCGCTGTGGTGGTTGAGCTGCTGAACCGGCTGTATGGCGGCCACTCGCTCAAGAGCATCGAGCGCAGTTTCGCGGCCCGTGGCATCCGGACCCGTCCACCACGGCCCTGCCCCAAGGGATGTACTAAGCAGCATCAGCACGTCGCCAAAGGCACTCCGGGCAAGCCGTTCACCGCCGAGCATTTGCGTGACGTGGCGCTCCGTCCCATTTACGCGGGTCTGCGGATCCACGAGCCAGGCAACCGGTCCGGCCGCTACCGGGGCAGCCTGGACACGGCGGTTGAGGCGACCTGGCCCCCGCTGATCGACCGCGACGTGTTCTTCGCGGTCCGGACGATGCTGCTGGACCCAAGTCGGCGCACCAGCCGCCCAGGGCGGGCCAAGCACTTGCTATCCCTGATCGCCGCCTGCGATGTATGCGGCGGGCCAATCACGGTCACCTACCGGTACAGCGACCAGCGTGAGTACGTGTGCCGGGACTCCTCGCACATCCGCATCCCCGCTGACGACCTGGACAGCTACGCCGAGCAGGTGATGCTCGGCTACCTGGCCCGGCCGGAGGTGATCGCCGGGTTGCGGACCCGGCCCGAAGCCGGGGGCGAGCTGGCTGGGGTCCGTGGCGAGCTGGCTGAGGCGCGGTCCGAGCTGGCCGTGCTGCGGTCAGCGGCCCGAGCTGGGAAGGTGTCGGTCGCCACGCTGATCGACGTGGAACCGGGCCTGGTCGCTCGCGTCGATCAACTGGAGTGCAGGGAGTCGGAGCTGTCCACCCCGGCCGCGTTGATCACCATCCCGCCGGGTGAGGACGTGGCCTTGCGGTGGGAGGCGGCGCCGATGAGCGCCCGGCGTCAGGTGGCCCGGCTGCTGTGCACGCCTGCGGTCCTCGGTGAGTTGCGGGTGGGGCGGGCACCCACGCCAGGGCATCGGGGCGCGGTCGCTGACCGGGTCACCTGGGATCGCGACACCCACACCGAGGCCGGATAAACTAGAAGCCGATCCATCTCCCACCACGGCCGTCGAGCGGCGGCCCCGCTCTTGGCTGTGGGAGATGGATCGTGGCGGAGGGTAAGAAGGCCCGGCGCTGGCCGAATACGCCACCGGAGCGGCAAGCCGAGATCCTGGCGGCAGCGGCGGCGGCCACCCGGCGGCGGGGGAACGATCGCCGCATCGAGCGGGTTGTCGAACGAGCTGGTGAGCTGACCCCGGAGCAGCTAGGGCGGCTGCGTGCCTTGCTGCCGGATCCCGGCCCTGACGCCGCTGGGGCGACCTCGTGAGTTCCGACCCGATGGCCGCCTTGTTCGACCAACTCGGCGTGCTGGGTGTGGCCCTAGCCCAGTGGGACGACCGGGGCCGAGCCCGTCACCAGGCCGGAGCCCGGCGGGCTGGCTCAACGGCGATCGACGCGATCGACACCCTGATCACCGACCTGACTGCGCTCCGGGCACGGCTGGTGAGCGAGGTTCGCGCCGACGACGACGCCGGGAGCCACACGTGAAGCGGCCGGGGCGCATCACCCCGGCCAGCT
>DASXMU010000122.1:0-7302 GCA_036495485.1 Streptosporangiaceae bacterium | reverse complement strand
TCCTCCAGCAATCCGACGCCCCGCTCAGCGTCATCGCGGCGAAAGTCGGATACACATCCGAGTTCGCCTTCGCTAACGCGTTCAAACGCCAGTACGGCACCCCACCCGGCAAATACCGCCGCAGCACGCAGCAAGGACGCTTACCCGATAATAATCGCTCTCCTGGCGTACATAATGTCTGCTCGGTACTTTGCCCTGGTTCGGATGGCGCGTAGAGGTATATCATTGTGCAATCCGGCTCACCCGGCATGATATGGCGTATCTGATTGGGAAATGGATTGAAAGAACAGGGAATTGTGTGCGAGCTCGGCGTCGTTGACGTCGCGAACTCGATCGCGTTCTACGAAGGATTAGGATTTGAAACAATAGAAGTAGAATCGGTCAATGGATCATCCTCATGGGCTGAGCTCTCGTTCTGCGGATCCAGGCTGATGCTTCAAGAGATCAGCGGGCTGGCCGGCCATCTGCCTGGGATCGCGCGAAAGCTGACCAAACCGTCTCACGCCATCGTTCTTCGGGTGGGCTCGATAGGTGATGCGGAAGCTTTATACAGGCGTCTTGACGGGCTGGGCGCAGCGCGTCAAACCGGCCTTCGCCAGACAGCCTACGGAACGACGGAGTTCTCGATCGTCGATCCGGACGGTTACGTACTGCTAATAGCAGGCAGCTAGAGACCGCCTGGAATGAGAACAAGTGCGGCTATTCCGTGAGGAGAGCTGCCGCGGCGCTGAGGGACGGTGCTGCCTCCTGCTGGCGGACTGAGGACCGGCTGATCAGCAGGGCGGGCAGGAAGCCGAGGCCGAGCGCAGCGAGCACGCCCAGGTTGGCATACGCCCAGGCGCCGGTCTTGCCGCCGAGCCCGACCGGGCTGAGCAGGTATCCCTGCCAGGACAGCCAGCCGGCCGAGCTATTAGTGACCAGGCCCCAGCCGATCGCGCTGGCAACCACGACGAGGCCGACCGGAAGCCAGCGGATGTCGCCGTAGCGCCCCCTGCGGTCGTAGAGTCCGGGCTCGCAGTAGTCGGCCCGCCGCATCGCGATGTCCGCGAGCATGACCCCGCACCAGCCCGCGACCGGCACACCCAGGGTAATCAGGAATCCCTCGAACTGGGCCAGGAAATTCCCGGCCACGAATACCACGTAGATCGTGCCGCCGGTCATGAGCGTGCCGTCGACGAGGGCCGCTGCCCACCGGGGTACCCGCAAGCCGAGCGCGAGCAAGGCGAGCCCGGAAGAGTAGATATCGAGCACCGATCCGGCGATCAGGCCCAGCACCGCAACGACCGCGAACGGCACCAGGAACCACACCGGGAGCAGCACGGCGAACGCTCCGATCGGGTCGTTGCCGATCGCCTTGCTCAGCCCGGCCGACGAGCCGGCCAGCAGGAGGCCGAACACCAGCAAGATCACTGGCGCAACGGAGATCGCGAACGCGGTCCACCCGGCGATCCCCGCGCCTGATGACCTCCGGGGCAGGTAACGGGAGTAGTCGGCAGCCATGATCGTCCAGCCGAGTCCGAAGCTGGCCATCGCGAACACCAGTGCACCGATGACGTTCTGCACCGGGCCGGGCCGCAGACCTGATACCACGGCCCAGTGGATCCGCCCGGCAGCCAGCACGAGGAACATCACGGTCAGCACGGCGGTGACCACCGTGATCACCATCTGCATCCGCATAATCAGGCCGAACCCCATGACCCCACCGAAAATCGTGAGGGCCACCACAACAACCAGGGCGATCACCTTGGTCAGCGTGCCGCCACCCCAGCCCAGGTGACCGGACACGGACGCGATCGCCAGCGTGGCAAGGACCACCAGCACGGTCTCCCAGCCGACATTGACCAGCCAGGCAATAGCCGTGACCAGTTTATTGCCGCGCACCCCGAACGCGGCCCGGCTCAGCACCATCGTCGGCGCCGATCCCCGCTTCCCAGCCACTGCGATGAAACCGCACAGCACCGACGACATCACAATCCCGGCCACGCCTACGGCAAGCGCCTGCCAGAACGAGATACCGAAGTCCAGCACGAACGACCCGTAAGACAGGCCCAGAACCGAAACGTTCGCCGCGAACCACGGCCAGAATAGGTCCCGCGGCCTGCCCCTACGTTCGGCACCAGAAATAACGTTGATCCCATTGGCCTCAATCTGTAACAGCTGGTCAGCCACGATTCAAATCCTCCCTAACCCGAATCGCCACACTCCTGATCGCAGTCTCCACTCCGCAACGGAATCTGGCTAGCCAGTTGATCCAGCCAGGCCAGTAGCAGGCAGCGATAAGGTTTGGCCACCTTTAGTCGCAGACGGGGTGTCGTTGAGCAATTACGGGGGCAGACGGCTTGCCCGGACTGCAGAGAATGGGGCTGGAGATCGCGGTGGCCGCACGTGACATTGTGCCGGTTCCCGGCGCGCAGCGTGCTGGGGTTTGGATTCGTTAGGGGCCTCGGGATAGCCGGGCGAGGGATAGGGCGAAGATTGATGACAGCAGCCAGCCGAGCAGCGTTGCGAGGTTGAGCAGCCACAAGATGAGCTCGCCGTCGGCTACGTGCGGGTCGGGGTACCAGGTGGAGCGCTGATCGAGTGAGATCAGCGGGATCACGGTGTCGATTGCGTACAGGACCGGGCTGAAGCAGCGCACCTCGCCGTTGCCGCATGTGTCGGTCTGCGGTAGCCCGCTGCGGGCGTGGTCTGGTGCGGTGGGGAGGGCGGAGGTCAGGAGTCCGCTGGTGGTGTAGACGGCTCCGTTGCCGTTGCTGGCCCGCAGCGTGGCCTGGCTTGCGGGCAGTTCGAGGGTAGCGATGACGAGAACCAGCAGTGCTGCCAGCAGGTACAGCACGCGCCCGGGCCGGTACCCGTAGCCGATGGCCGCATAAAGGGTGTCCAGGGCACGCCGTGGCCATGGTGCGCTGGCCCGGTCCACGCGGCGGGCGTGCCTGCGCTGGGCGATGAGGATCTGCTCGGCTTCCCTGGCGTATCCGTGCTGCCGGAAGACCTTCGCTGCCTGCTCGTAGGAGCCGGAGTCAAACGCGCTCTGGCGGCGCAGCCAGGCGCATCGCGCGGCCTGATCCCAGACCGGGCCGGGCGGTGCGCCCTGGGGCCTGTCGAAGCGGTCGTAGGTCAGGCCGGCGATGATGAACCGCTCTGGCCATGTTGCTGGGTCATCGGCGAGGAAGGTGGTGGTCACGTCGGTGAAGTCCACGCCCGGGGAGACGTTCGCCCAGCCCAGGTCCATGCTGCCGTGCACGGTCGCCGATATCGCCTCGATCGCGTGCCCGTGCTCGTTGACCGGGGATGGGGCGGGGCAGCCGAACGTGCCGCCGGTGAAGTGCAGCCGGCCCTCGATGGTGGCCCGGTTGAGAACAACCAGCCCAGCCGAGGTAAACCCGTCGATCAGCCGGACCGGTCCTTTGACCAGGGCCTGGCTAAGGCGCAGCGAGTACCCGCCGGGATTGTGCAACTGTGCGCGGCTGGCGCTGAGGCTGCCCAGCCGGGCGCCGCGGAAGTTTACATCGCCGCCGCTCGCCCGCAGGCCGCCAAGGTAGACATCGCCATCGACGGTCAGCGCGCTCCCGCTGATCAAAGACAGGTCCTCGGGCTGGGTTATCTGGCCGTGCAGCGCGAGCGCCCCGTGGATGACGGCACCGGCCAGCCGGAGCGTCCCTTCGACGACCGCGCTCTGGTCGAGTCTGAGCATGGCGCGGATCCCGGCATTGGTGAGGTCCAGCGCGGTGCGCCCGGGGGCTCGCAGGACGCAGTTCCCGACGATCGACAGGCTGCTCATGTCGCTCATGGACATGTCGATGCGGCCGGTCACCTCACTGTCGGTGAGCATCACCTCAGCCCCGGCCCACAGCCTGGGGGCATCGAGCACCGTGCCCGCTGAGGTAGGCCTTTCGTAGATGCTGCCCTTCTGCACGTTTCCGGCAGCTTCGATGACCGCTTTGCGGATGACCAGACGGGCGGAGATGCGGGCGCTTGCCATGGCGATACGCCCGCGGATATGCGGCGCTCGCCCAGATGAGTCTTCAATCAGGAACACGCTGCTCTGGATGACCGCATTTTCAAGGTCGATAGCGGGCCCGTCCAGTGACACGATCTGCGCGCCATTGAGGTCAAGGGAGCCATCTATCCGGGCGCCGTGCAGCCTGACTTCGCCCACCGACGAGAAGCCATTGATCAGACGGACGCTACCGCCGACGTGGATCCGGTCCGCCTGGATCGAGCGGCACCCCTGGCCCTCGATCACGGTACCGGCGCACAGCAGGCGGCCGCCGACCTCCGATTCGCACAGCCAGATCGCTGCGGGCTTCGACATGCTCACACTCGTCCAGTGCGCGCCCACCACCCGGGAACGCGACAGGTCAAGATCACGGCTGAGCCGCAGCCCATTGCCAAGCAGGCCTGGCAAGTGCGGGCATCCGGTCAGCGACAACCCGGGAAGCTGAGCATCCTCTAATACAGGCGCGCAGTCGAACTCACACCCCTCAAACGACAGCGGGAACGCCACCGCCGCCCCGGCCAGATCCAGGCAGCCGGCAACCACAGCATTGGCCAGCCGCAACCCACGCGGATCGACCTGATCCCGGAACTCGAGACAGCACCTCCGCAGCAGCGCGGCCTGCACGGCCCGCTTCCCGCCACCCACCGCCCCATCAACAACGAGCCCACTGCGGCACGCGCCGACAAGCTCAGCCTCGTCGATCTCACCCACGACACGCCCCCCGCGAACGCAGCACCGGCCCGCCCCACAGTTACCGGGCCATTCCGCTCACCCTGCCAGCAGTACGCGAGCACGGCAAAGCGTCCTGCCAACGAACACGCAGCCGCCGTCTCAGCGAAGGCTGGCGCGGGCGCTCTCGTCGACAGCGACCAGGCGGAATTCTGACGCGTACTTCCGCCCGTCGTGGTCGGGCAGCCACATCTCCCCTAGATCCGGCAGCATCTCGCTGACGGAGAAGGTGGGCGCGCCCGCCTCGGCGGTGCGGCGGATCTCTTTGGCCAGGATGTTGACCAGCGGCAGGCTGGTGAAGTTCACGGCGATCGGCTTGCGCTCGACCGGCAGCACGGCGAACATCCGCTCGGGCAGGCCGTGGCTGGCCCGCCAGCTGCGGGCGGCGGCGTATCTGGCCGCCTCGTCCTTCACGAACGCCCACTTGGTGTCGGCCGCACCGAACGCCCACGACTCCCGGGAGACCACAAGCCGGTCAATCGTGATCCGCGGCCGGTGCGGCGCGGCCGCGAACGGGCGGAAGGAGTTGACCGCGGCCGTGATGAGGACCTCGCCGAGGATCTCGAGCAGGTCGTACTCCGCACCGGATTCTGCGGACACGACACGCAGCGCGCCATCGCGGCGGCGGACCGTGAGGCCAGCCCCGGACAGCACCGGCCCGGGCGGGTCAACCGAGCACGGTTCGCCGGACCAGGACCAGTAGGTGTACCGCGGCGACAGCAGGGTGATCGGCGGCCAGACCCGGGAGGACACCCACGGCGAGCTCTTGGGCAGCGCCGCGTAGATCCGCTTGTCGCCGAAGTCAGCCTCGGCCGCGGCCAGCAGCCGCCGGGGGTCGTCGTGGTGCTGGACGAAGAACCGGTTGTCCAGGGTGTTGACGGCCATGTGCAGCTCACCGAGCACGAAAAGGAAGTCACCACGCCGGACCGCCTCGGCGTCGGCTGCGGCGATCATGAGGTCCGGCGAATGGTGCATCGCCGCACGCCACGGCACCACTGCCCCGCCGAACTCGCGCGTCACCCCGGCCGCCAGCGCGGCCGAGGTCACGCTGTGCCGCCGCACGCCGTCGGGCCAGGGCAGCGCCCGCAGCCAGCGCCGCTGGAACTCCTCGATGGCGGTCTGCACGACCGATGGCATGGTATGACCGGTTGCGTCCAGCTCGGGTGCGGCCCCGGCGAACAGGTGCCCCAGCGGCACCTCCGCCACTCCCCCGGAAGCGGCTTCGCCGTCGTAAAGCGCCGCGAACAGCTCCTGGTATCCCTCGGCGATCCTGGCGACCAGCCAGCGGGCGCTGTCGAGCACCAGGCCAAGCGGCGCGGCCAGCTCGCCGAGCACCGCCCGGCCGACCGTCACGTCCACGTCCCGCCGGGTGTCCTGGTACACCAGCGTCCGGCCGGCATAGGCCTGACCTGGGCGGCGGGTGGCCTTGGCCGTGGTGACCTCCTCGAAGATCTGGGCAAGCTCGCCGGTCCGCTTGACGACGTCCTCGGCATCTCGCGCCGCGGCGATCGCGTCGCGGGCAGCGGTCAGCGACTCCAGGCTGGCTAGCGCGGAGCGCCGCGCGGCCTCGTCGCCGATGGCCTCCAGCTTGTGGCGCAGCGCGCGCTCCGGCCAGGAGTCCACCGGGCCGTCCAAGCCGATGTGCACCGCGCCCAGCTGCGCGAGCCGGGCGAGGGCCTGCAGGCTGGTGGCACGGTCCCCGTCAGCAACCGGGCCGGCTGCCGGGCCCGATGCCGTCTCCCGCCCGGACACCACCGCCAGTACGGTGCGCCGCCCGTCGCACCGCCCGAACACAGCGGCCTCAGCCTCGGTCAGTTCGGCCACCGGCCGCAGCGGCCAGTGCAGCACGTTGCCCGTCACCATCGCCGCCACCGCGCGGCGGGGAACCAGCCAGCCCGCCAGCTCGGGACGGCTGGCCAGCGCCCGGGCGAACTCATCAATGGCCCACATCTCGAAATGAGTGGTCCTGGCCACCAGCAGCTCTTCCCCCGGGGTCACCTCCAGGCCCGCCCGTCCGGGGTCGAGCGTGACCCAGCCGACCGGGCCGAAGAAGCCGATCGTGTCGTTTTTCAGCAGGTAGCGCTGCAGGTAGCGGACCACCGTGGACTCGTGCAGGCGACCGCGGACGTTGCGCGGTTCGCCGCGGACCAGCTTGTCCAGGCAGGTCTCGATCAGCGCCGGATTCTGCCAGGCCACTGCCTCCCGGAACACGGGGTCAGCCGCGACAGCGGCGACCGCGGCGCTCAGCCGGGCGGTCGCCGCCTGCCAGGCGGCGGCGAGCCGTGGGTCCGCGGGGTCCCACCCGCCCGCATCGTCCACCGCATCGGCCAGGTCGCGGTCGCAGATGGCGAGCAGCCCGTCCGCGGGAAACCCCGCGCCGCGCAGCGCTCCTTCCCGCCACAGAGACCAGCCGGTCCGGCCGAGCGGCACCAGGTGGGCGGGACACCCCTGACTACCGGTCACGAAGGCACCATGTACCCAGGCAACCTGGCCGGGGCGAACCCGATCAACTCCCCCCTTGCCACATCCCCGGCCAGACGTTGATGACTGCCCGCTTGACCCGGATCACGTCC
>DASXMU010000121.1:0-14158 GCA_036495485.1 Streptosporangiaceae bacterium | reverse complement strand
GATGAGCGTCTCCACGATCTTGGACTCGGGCACGGTGGCCACCACCGTGCCCCTGACAAAGATCTGGCCCTTGCCGTTCCCTGAGGCGACCCCGAGGTCGGCTTCCCGCGCCTCCCCCGGACCGTTCACCACGCAGCCCATGACCGCCACCCGCAGCGGCACCTCAAGGCCCGTCAGTCCGGCGGTGACCTCTTCGGCTAGCTTGTAGATGTCAACTTGAGCGCGGCCGCAAGACGGGCAGGAGACGATCTCGAGGCCGCGCTCCCGCAGGCCGAGAGACTCGAGGATGCCGATGCCGACCTTGACCTCCTCGACCGGAGGGGCGGACAGCGACACCCTGATCGTGTCGCCGATGCCCTGCGACAGCAGCGCGCCGAACGCGGTCGCCGACTTGATCGTGCCCTGGAAGGCCGGTCCCGCCTCGGTGACCCCGAGGTGCAGCGGATAGTCGCAGCTGGCCGCGAGCAGCCGGTAGGCCGCGATCATGACGACTGGGTCGTGGTGCTTCACCGAGATCTTGATGTCACGGAAGCCGTGCTCCTCGAACAGCGAGCACTCCCACAGCGCCGACTCCACCAGCGCCTCGGCGGTCGCCTTGCCGTACTTGGCCAGCAGCCGCTTATCCAGCGACCCAGCGTTCACCCCGATCCGGATCGGCACGCCGGCCGCCGAGGCGGCCCTGGCGATCTCGGCCACCTTGTCGTCGAACGCCTTGATGTTCCCGGGGTTGACCCGCACCGCGGCGCAGCCCGCGTCGATCGCGGCGAACACGTACTTCGGCTGGAAGTGGATGTCCGCGATGACCGGGATCTGCGACTTGCGGGCGATGTCCGGCAGCGCCTCGGCGTCGTCCTGGGACGGGACGGCGACCCGGACGATCTGGCAGCCGGTCGCGGTCAGCTCGGCGATCTGCTGCAGCGTGGCGTTCACGTCGGCGGTCAGCGTCGTGGTCATCGACTGGACGGACACGGGTGCGCCGCCGCCTACCGGAACAGCGTGCGAGCCCTTGCCCACCATGATCTGGCGGGACTTCCTGCGGGCCGCGAGCGGGGTGGGCGGGGACTGGGGCATGCCAAGATCCACGGTCATGATGCCGGTTCGCCTTACTGAAGGGTGTTGATCACTGGAGGATGTTTATCGGGTTAACGATGTCCGCCATGATCAGGAGCAGCGAGAAACCGATCAGCACGGCGAACACGCCAAGACTCACGGGAATCAGCTTAGTCATGTCGACCAGGCCGGGGTCGGGCCTTCTGCGCAGCCTGGCCAGCCACGCCCGCAGCCGTTCGTAGAGCACGACCGCCACGTGCCCGCCGTCGAGCGGCAGCAGCGGCAGCAGGTTCAGCAACCCGATGAAGATGTTCACCGAGATGATGATCAGCAGGACGAGCGACGCCTTGGGCTGCCAGCCGATATTGGCGGACACCACCTGCCCGGTGATCTCGCCGACTCCAACGACGCTGGTGACCTGCCCGGCCGAGGTGCTGGCCCGGTTCTTGGCGAACAGATGCGAGACCGCGCCGGGCAGGGTGCGGACCACGTCCACGGTGCCGGTCACCGCCTGGCCGAACTCGGAACCGGCGTAGCTGACCGCCCGCGCTAGGCCGGTGCGCTGGTAAAGCTCCTCCTGGGCGACCCCGACGAAGGCGATGTCCTGGCCGGCCTTGCCGCTGGAGCTGACGCTCCGGGTCTTGGCCAGGGTGACCTCTTTGGTGAACTGCTTGCCGTCGCGTGCGATGGTCACCGATACCCGGCTGCCGACCGTCTGGTGGCGGATCGCCGTGGTGACCTGGTTCCAGGTGTGCATCCGCTGGCCGGCGAAAGCCACGATCTTGTCGCCGGGCCGCAGGCCGATCTGGGCAGCCGGTGATTTCGCTTCGCCCGGCGTGCAGCCGGCTTCGTCCGTCTTGGGCACGCATTTCACGACGGTGCCGACCGTGACCGTGTTGGCGTTGGCAATGCCCACGGCCAGCGGCACGATCAGCAGCAGGAGGAAGGCCAGCACGAAGTGCATGAACGAGCCGGCCACCAGCACGATGACCCGCTGCCAGCCCGGCTTCACCCGGAATGACCGCGGCTCGTCGGCGGGGTCCACCTCGTCCATCGAGGTCATGCCGACGATCTTCACGAACCCGCCGGCCGGGATGGCCTTGACGCCGTATTCGGTCTCACCCCGCTGGCGCGACCACAGGGTCGGGCCGAAGCCCAGGAAGAACTGGGTCGCCTTCATGCCGAACTTCTTGGCGGTCGCGAAGTGCCCGAACTCATGCAGCATGACCGAGACGGACAACGCGACGATGAAGATGACCCAGCCGAGCAGCACGCTCATCCGGCGGCTTCTCCCTCCGCTCGACCCGTCCGCCTGGTCAGGTTCCGGTCAGTTCCCGCGCCCGCGCCCGTGCCCAGCGGTCGGCGTCCAGCACGTCCTCCAGGCTGACCGTCCCCCGCGCGGCGCCGTCATGCTCTGAGATTACCCGCATCACGGTGTCCACTATCCCGGGGAACGAGATGCCGCCCGCTAGGAAGGCCGCCACACACTCCTCGTTGGCCGCGTTGTACACCGCGGGACTCGTGCCACCCGCCGCACCCACCTGCCTGGCGAGCGCGACGGCCGGGAAGGCCTCCTCGTCCAGCGGGCCGAACGTCCAGGTGTGCGCCGTCGTCCAGTCGATAGCCGGGGCCGCACCGGCTACCCGGTCCGGCCAGGCCAGCGCGAGCGCGATCGGTATCCGCATGTCCGGCGGGCTGGCCTGGGCGAGCGTGGACCCGTCGGTGAACTCCACCATGGAATGGATGACCGACTGCGGGTGCACGACGACGCCGAGGCGGCCGAACGGCACGCCGAACAGCAGATGCGCCTCGATCAGCTCCAGCCCCTTGTTGACCAGGGTGGCGCAGTTCACCGTGATAACCGGCCCCATCTTCCAGGTGGGATGGGCAAGCGCCTGCTCGGGGGTCACGCCGCCTAGCTCGGCCCGGCTGCGGCCGCGGAACGGCCCGCCGCTGGCGGTCAGCACCAGGCGGCGCACCTCGTCGGCCCGGCCACCGCGCAGGCACTGGGCGATCGCCGAGTGCTCGGAGTCAACGGGGACGATCTGCCCGGGCTTGGCCCGCTCGGCCACCAGCGGCCCGCCGATGATCAGCGACTCCTTGTTCGCCAGGGCCAGCGTGCGGCCGGCGTCCAGCGAGGCGAGCGTGGCGGACAGCCCGGCCGCGCCGGGCACCGCATTGAGCACGATGTCACACGGCCAGGCCGCGATCTCGGCCATCGCGCCGGCCCCAGCCAGCACCCTTGGCGGCGGGACCGCGGCGCCGCCCTCGGTCCCGGCCCGGTCAGCAGCGGCCCGCAGGGCCGCCTGGACGTCGCCGGCCGTGCTCTCGCCGGCCACCGCGACGACATCGACGCCGAACTCGATCGCCTGGGCGGCGAGCAGACCGGGGTTCCCCCCGCCCGCGGCCACCCCCGCCACCCGGAACTTGTCCGGGTTGCGCCTGATCACGTCGGCGGCCTGGGTACCGATGGAACCGGTCGAGCCAAGGATCACGATCTCGCGCCGGCCAGCCTGGGCAGCATCCATAGCCCCATTGTCCCGGATGCGCCGCCGAACGGGGTAACCCGAACGGCCACCCAGTGGAACTAAATTGCAGAGAGTAGTAATAATGTCGCTCTGCGTGTCATACTCCTCAGTCATGACCAGGGTCGCGCGGCGGGCCGCGCTCATCTCGGTGACCGGTGTGCTGATCGCGACGGCGGCTGCCACGGCCGCCTCAGCCACCACGGCCGCCTCAGCCACGGCGGCGGCGCAGAGCGCGGGACGCGCCACCACACCCCGGCCGCGCGGCGCCCTGATCAGTGCTGCCATGCGCCCTACAACGGCCAGCAGCTCTACTACTGCAGCGGAACGGTCAGTCCCGACCCCTACCGGGAGACCGACGACAGCGGCCTGGCCTGCGACATGACCGCCGGATCCAGCGGCGGCCCCGGGCTGGCCGGATTCAGCCCGGCCACCGGCACGGGCACGATCACGTCGGTGATCAGCTTCAAGTACAGCACCGACACGCAGGTCCTGTACGGCGCCCCGCTCGGCCCCATCGCCCAGTCCCTCTACACGACCGCGCAGCACGCCTGACCGGCAGCCTAGGCGGTCATCGTGGCGGACTGGGCCTCCCAGCCGGGGCGCAGCGGCATGCCGGAGGCGCCGTTGTCCGCCAGCTTGACGCACAGCACCTGGTGCAGCTGGATCTGGTTGCGCTCGAAGCCGAGCCTGGAGCCGGCCATGTACATCCGCCACACCCGGGCCGTGCCCTGGCCGACCTCCGCCACCGCCTCGTCGTAGCGCGCGTCCAGGTTCGCGCACCAGGCGGCCAGCGTCCTGGCGTAATGCTCGCGGAGGTTCTCCTCGTGCCGCACCTCGAAGCCGGCGTCGTGCATGCGCGAGATCAGGTACCCGGGTCCCTCCAGCTCGCCATCAGGGAACACGTAGCGGTTGATTAACCCGGTGCGGTTGCGGGTTGGCTCCAGGTCGTCAGGCCGGGTGATGCAGTGGTTGAGCAGCCGCCCGCCGGGCTTGAGCTTGCCGTACAGGACGGCGAAGTACGCGGGCAGGTTGGCCTTGCCGATGTGCTCGGTCAGCCCGATCGAGCTCACCGCGTCGAACCCGCTCTCGGGCACGTCCCGGTAGTCCAGGTGGCGCACCTCGGCCAGCTTGCCGAGCCCAGCCTCGGCGATGGCCTTCTGCGCCCACTCCGCCTGCTGCTGGGACAGCGTCACGCCGAGCGCGCGGGCCCCGTACTCCCTGGCCGCGTGCATGACCATGCCGCCCCAGCCGCAGCCGACGTCGAGCAGCCGCATTCCTTCCCGTAGCCCGAGCTTGCGCGCGACCAGGTCGAACTTGTTCGCCTGTGCCTCCTCCAGGGTCGCCTCCTCGCGCGGGTAGCAGGCGCAGGTGTAGGCCATCGACGGCCCGAGCACCCACTCGTAGAACGTGTTCGACACGTCGTAGTGGTGTGAGATGGCGGTCGCATCGCGATCCTTGGAATGCAGCCGGCCAACCGCCGCCCACCGGCTGTTCACCCGCACCTCCTGCGGGGGCGGCGGGATCCGGGGGAACAGCACCTTCGTTCCGCCCAGCGACCGCAGCAGGCGCACCCTTTCTTTCACATCAAAGTTCATGACCTGGGCACTGGTCATCCGGGCGAGCGCCGTATACATATCACCGTCGACGTCGAGATGCCCGGACACGAAGGCGCGAGCCAGGCCCAGGGCGCCGGGAGCCTGGGCCAGGTAGGAGACGGCCACCGGGGAGCGGACCGTGACCCGCACCGGGGCGTCCGGGGGGCCGGCGACGCTCCCGTCAAAGGCCCGGAACTCCACCGGGGCGTCGGGCCCCACGAATTTCTCGAATATCTGGGCCAGCGCCATGCCCGCCCCACCTCCTGTCCTGCCGGTTTTCGTCATCGTCCGCGAACGCACTTCTCGTACAGCCCAGCCAGCCGGCCAGCGCCGTCGTATTCCCGCTTCAACTCCGCATAAGCAGGCCCGTTGTAGTGCTGCCAGAACTCATCCTCGGAGTAAAACGAGGTCGAGTACAGGCCCTTGTGCCCACCCAGCTCGGCCACCTTCTCCTCGATCAGCCTGTTGTGGTACCCATCGGCGCGCCCCGGCGGCAGCGGCACCGTGCCCCAGAAGCCGATGTTCACGTAGACCTCGCCGGGCCGCAGCGGGTACAGCGGCCACGGCCGGTCGCTGCGCAGCCGCAGCGGGCACAGCCAGACCGGGCTCATGCCCACCTTGGCTGCGAAGAACGCGAGGAACTCCGCCGCCCGCGCCAGCGGGATCTCGACGTCCTGGATGACCGCCTCGTTCTGGGGCCGCCCGCGCCGGGCATCGAGCGCGCTGGTCAGGCCCTTGGCCCGGTCGAACGCGACCAGCTTGCGGTACACGTCCGAGCGCCGGTACCGCTTGGGCCACAGCCGCCGGATCGCCGGATTCTGCACCCCGAACGGCCGCGAGCACCAGAACCAGTCCGTGTCCCACCGCCACAGGTAGTCGCGGATGGACAGGAAGTCCTCCCGCGGGCCGCAGATCGACTTGTAGTACACCTGCTGCCCGGTGTAATCACTGCGCCAGGGTGCGCTGTCGCTGAAGGACCCGACGGTGAGATACATCTCACCCAGGCCGAACACGGTGCCGTCCAGGAAGTCGGCCCGGTGCCCCTGGTAACCGCCCGTCGCCGCGATCTCCCCGGCCGCCGCCAAGCACGCGTCCGCCCCGCCGAACCTGAAGTGCCGCAGGTGCACGAATGGCTTGACCGGCTCGAGCTCGATGGTCAGGGACAGCGCATACCCCAGCGTGCCGTAGGAGTTCGGGAACCCCCGCAGCAGTGCGCTGTGCTCGTTGTCCCTGGTAGCCGTGACCACCCGCCCGTCCCCGGTAAGGATCTCGATCGCGATGACCGACTCGTGCGGCAGCCCGTTGCGCAACGACGTCGACTCGACCCCGAGCCCGGTGACCGCGCCGCCCAGCGTGATCGTCTTCAGCTCCGGCACCACCAGCGGCATCAGCCCATGGCGCAGGGTGGCATCCGCCAGATCTTCATAGGTCGTCATCCCGCCCGCGACCGCCGTCCGGGCTTCTTTATCGATGGAAAGAACATCGCCGAACGGTGCCCCATCGAGCCGCCCGCTGGCCGCCGGCGTGGCCGCGGCGCGGCCAAACCCCCGGCGCCCCTTGACCGGCTCCCTGAAGCGGAACAAGTTCGACGTGCTCTTCGCCAGCCGCACCGGCGTCCCCGCAGGTATCGCCGCATACGCCCGCCGCAGTTCCGCAACCGCCTCCTGGTGCGCCCGCACCGTCGCCTGGTCAACCGCCGCGGCCACGTGCCCTCCTCATGCGTTGTGCCCAGGATTGCTGGTTCGCGCTGGCCGCCGGCCGCTTCATTGCGGCCCTGACCTGCCTGGGAGAATCGGGACCATGGGCAAGGTCTATACCGGACTGGATGAACGACTCAGGCAGTTTATCTCGGCTCAGCCCGTATTTTTCGTGGCCACAGCCCCCACAGGCCCCACCGGCCACGTCAACGTCTCCCCCAAGGGCTACCGTGACACCTTCGCGATCCTCGGCCCGCACACCGTCGCCTACCTGGACCTGACCGGCAGCGGCGCCGAAACCATCGCCCACCTCCGCCAAAACGGCCGCATCACCATCATGTTCTGCTCCTTCACCACCCAGCCCAAGATCCTCCGCTTGCAGGGCTCAGGCCGGGTCATACTGCCCACCGACCCCGGCTGGCAATCGCTGGCCGGTTACTTCCCCGCCACGGCGGGCGGCGCCAGCGAGATCGGCACAGCCAACCGCCGCGCCATCATCCTCGTCACTCTCGACCGCATCGCCGACTCCTGCGGCTACGCCGTCCCGGTCATGGACCTGGCAGAAGAACGCGACCTCCTCACCCAGTGGGCCGGCCGCAAAACCCCCGGCCAGCTAGACACCTACCGCGCCGAACGCAACGCCACCAGCATCGACGGCATCCCCGCCCTCAGCTGACGGGACCCCGCTCCGGCTCCCAAGGCGCCCTGCGGGCACTCACTACCCAGTGCGGACCTGCCCAGCGCACAACCCACCACCGCGCCTAGCCGCACGTGTCCGATGCGGCGACCAGTGCGCTCACCGTGGTACTCCACTGTCCTTTGAGACGCTGCTCACCGGTCACCATGTCGGCAGTACCGGATAATCCCCCCATGAGTGAGAGTTACCCGACGCGCAGCCCGTCTGGAGGTTACATGTCCTGGGGGACACGACGCCCGTCACGCCGTGAGTGACATCGGGCGCACCCAGCGGGCATCGCCACTGCGGCGGAATGCCACGCCTATGCCTGCGCAGCCGGGAGTCTCCGCCGTACTGCTTACCTCCTCGACCTTCTCGCCACCACAAAACCGGCAGTCCGCCGAACTGGTCACCTTTCAGAGGCGCCTGCATGAACTGCTTGGCCGCCATTGCCAGCACGGGCCAGGTGGACACGAGCCCGGTGACTCTCAGCCAAGCTGCGTGCGGATTCGCCAGTTGACTTACAGCGCATGCCAGGCGCCGCGCCACAGCGCGGGCATTCGGCCGCCAGGATAAGCCGTTCTTCCGCTTGAGCCCTGGCCTGCGCAGCGGCGACGTAACGCTCAAGGCCGGTATCCATCTCCTGATGTTTGGCTAGCGCAGTCTGTACCGCCTCCGCAGGTGGCGCACCCTCTTGGAGAGCATCCAGTAGCGCGAGGATGGCGGCGGCGAGATGCCCGGATTCATGGGTGCCGTGGCAGTTACAGCCGTTCCCCTGAGCATGGACACCACCGAGATCGATGCACGCAGCCCACTGGAGATGACTGCGGAACTTCTCAAGCTCGCGGGCAAACGCCAGCACGCCTGTATTGTCCGGGTTTCCCGAGAAGGTCACGCTGGTTCTCCATTCATGAGTCCGCAGTGCTCCGGAACCTTACTCCGCCGCGTCGCGGCTCGGCTGGCACTTACCCCGGCGCGGCGCACTCCGGTGTCCCGGTTTGCCGCAGACAATGAAACATGACCTAGCGCCGCCATCACGCTGCCCAAACCCCCAAGGGGTGCCCTACGGGCACAGTCCACCAGGTCTGATCGCAAGCGATCACACAGACCCGGCCTGCTCAACCTCGGCCAGCAGCAGCCGCAACGTCAGACTCTGACGGTTCACTGGCAGCTTCGCCATCGCGCTACGGGCATACGCGACACCACCTGCCACATCACCTGCGTTCGCCATCATCAGCCCCCGGTGCATCTGAATGTGCGTGGCAAAACGCGGCAAACTCTTCGGCCGGGCCCGATCCGCCCCCTCCTGCGCGATTACCGCCCCCCGCTCATCACCCATCCGCGACAGCAACATCGACGTGAACGTGTGCATCCGCCACTCTGGGACCGCATAATCCGAGACCTGCTCATCCGAGCCAACAGCATCGAACAGCCGCTTCCCCTTGTCGAGCATCCCGTACGCGGTGTCTGTGTCTCCCTTGGCCCCGCCCACATGTGCCATCGCCATCACCGCATTCAGCCCGCCCAGCGACGGCGTGTCCGACAGCGCCATAGCCTGACGCGCCAGCCTGCCTGCCGTAGCAAGGCCCTTCCCCTCATACGCCATCGCCAGCGCCGCCCGCCCCCGCACCCACACCCGCGACGGCAAATCCCCCGACCGGTCAGCCGCCGTCACCGCCAGCCTGTACCACCGCGACGAATTCTCCGCCCCCGGCGTCGTCTTGGCATACAACGCCAGCAACCGCGCAGCCACCGACCAC
The DNA here is from genome assembly GCA_036495485.1 of Streptosporangiaceae bacterium. Lineage (GTDB taxonomy): Bacteria > Actinomycetota > Actinomycetes > Streptosporangiales > Streptosporangiaceae > PALSA-505. The sequence goes on along the minus strand of DASXMU010000121.1, from coordinate 4,852 downwards.
CGCTCCGGCCCCTCAAGCTGCTGCTGAAGCACCACCAGATCCCCCGCCAGCCGCGACTGCAACTCCCCAGCACCAACAGTCATGTAGTCATGCCCGTACTCCTCCACCCGCGACCGCCACTCATCCAGCGACGGCCGCTCACCAATCGCCGCCGCGAAACCCCTCCGGAGCAACTCCGCCGTCGCCGCAGGAGCCACCACCCCCGCAGCAATACCAGCCAGCAAACCCCGCCGACCCCGGTCCATAACCTCTCCCAGCACACGCTCGTACGCCAGCACAACATCCGGACTAGCCACACGCTTACCAGTCTCGACATTACTCAAATGACCACGGGAGTAATGCGTGCGGGCAGCCACCTCCGACAAGCTCAACCCCGCAGACTCACGGGCAGACCTCAGCATCTCACCCACATCGGCCATCACATCAGCACCCGCCCCGCATTGAAGACGCCTGAATACACCAGGCCATAGCATCCGCCGTGACTCAGGCCACATGATATTTCCGCTGCTACACAGCGCATCAGGAACCGGACACTCCGTCAAAATCACCGAGGGCTACCGGAGAACCACAGTGTACGACCCACCTAGCCGCGACTCCCGGCATGCCGAACTCCAGAACCCTCGGCCCAGACCCGCACCCGCAGACAACGCCTCCCTGCGCCCCCTTAGAGAAACTCCGCAGCACCGCCACCCACCGAATCAATACCCACACAAACAACAACGGCCTCTGCCTCATCTGCCACTGCCCATTCCCCTGCGCACACGTCTGGGCGGAATTGCATCGGATGCAACCATTCAGCAGGCCGGAGCATTTGGTGAAGCTGCTGGTCGCGGGCGCATCGGGGGCTGGTGCTGATCTTGAAGGTTTCAGTATCGTCTCAGCGCTTGCGCCTGCCAGGGTCCATCTCAACAATGTTGCCTTTGATGCAACAGAGGGGTGGGGTGGGCGTGACGGGCGAGCTGCCGGGGTCAGCGGGGCTGGTGCTGGCTGGCAACGTGGTGCACCTGGACGAGGAGCCGGCGGTGTTCAGCGCGATGCTGGAGGGCTGGGCGCGGCAGCAGGCAGCGCGGTTTTTAAAGGAGTCGGCGACGATCGGGCCGCGGGTGCGGCGGGTGCGGCGGCTGGCCGAGTTCTCGGGGCTGTACCCGTGGCAGTGGACGCCGGCCGAGGCGGAGGCGTTTATCGGGTCGCTGCGGGTGTGCGTGTCGACGGCCCGTGGCTACGAGTGCGACCTGCGGCTGTTCATGGAGTATGTGACCGATCGCCGGTATGGCTGGCCGGAGACGTGCTGGCAGCGGTTCGCGATGGTGCCGGCGCAGGTGTTCGGCGAGCACAACTCGGTGGTGCATGTCAGCGACTACGAGGGGCGGCCGGGGCGGCGGCCGCTGAGCTACGAGGAAGTGCAGGCATTGTTCGACGCGGCCGATGGGCGGGTGGAGGCGGCCCGGCGGCGGCGGCGCAAGGGTGCGCTGGCCGCGCAGCGGGACGCGGCGCTGCTGAAGATGGTGTATGCCTATGGGCTGCGCCGGTCGGAGGCGTGGGGGCTGGACCTGCCCGACCTGCGGCACAACCCGAAGGTGCCCCGGTTTGGCCGGTTTGGTGGGCTGCTGGTGCGGTTCGGGAAGTCCTCGCGGGGCAGCCCGCCCAAGCGGCGCACGGTGCTGCTGGTGCCGGAGATGGACTGGGTGGCCGAGGTGCTGGAACAGTGGGTGGCCGAGGTCCGGCCGCTGTATTCGCCGGGGGCGCATCCGGCGCTGTGGGTGACCGAGCGGGCGGGCCGGCTGTCGCGGCGGTCGGTCAGCGAGGCGTTCACCATCGCCCGGGACCTGGCGGGGCTGGACCGGGTGCTGGATCTGCACTGCCTGCGGCATTCGTATGTGACGCACCTGATCGAGTTCGACTACCCCGAGCGGTTCGTGCAGGAGCAGGTGGGGCACGCCTACGCCTCGACTACGGCGATCTACGCGGGCGTGTCCAATGACTACCGCAACCGGCTGCTGGCACAATCGCTGGCCAGGCGGCACGGCGAGCTGCTGGGCGAGGCGACGTGATCAGGAAGATGGGCTGCCGCTGGCACCTGCGGCGGCTGATGGCCGAGCAGGGGATGTTCCAGACCACCGAACTGGTGCCGCTGCTGGCCGAGCGGGGCGTTCACCTGTCCCGCGAGCAGGTGTTCCGGCTGGTCACCCAGGACCCGCAGCGGCTGTCGATGGACACCCTGGCCGCGCTGTGCGACATCTTGGACTGCGGTCCCGGCGACCTGATCGAGCCGGTGGCGGTCAATGCCACCGTCCGCAAAGCCGCCGCGGACGGCAAGGCCGGCCCGCCGCCGGTCCGCCGCAGCACCATCCGCCGTCCTGGCGGGGCGTGACCGGCCGCGAACCCGATCAGCTGGTCTGGGCCCGGCTGGTGGCCCGCCTGCGCCAGGCGATACCTGGCCTGGGTGAGCAGGCAGCCCACGATGCCCTGGCCGCCGCGCGGGTCCGGGTCAGAGCGCTGCGCGGTCTGGATGCTCACCTGGCCACCCATCCAGACGCGCTGACCAGCGGTGATCCGCGCTGCCCGCTGCCGCTGATGCGGCTGGCCTGGGTACTGGCCGACGCCGGGCATGCCAGGGTGAGGCCACCGCGGTGCGCGCACTGCGGGCAGCCAGCCCGGCGGATGCGCAAGCTCACCCCCCAGGGCCGGGTCTGTGACCGGTGCGCCGAGCGGGTCCGCGCCCGCCGCTGCGGGGCCTGCGGCAAGCAAGCCCAGATCGCCCGCCGCGCCGATGACACCACCCCGGACCTGTGCCAGGCCTGCTACCAGCGCACCCTCCCGCAGGCGCAGTGCGAGTTCTGCGGCCACCAGCGTGTCTGCCACCGGGCACCCGATGGCCGGCGCCGCTGCGCCGCGTGCCGGCCGATGCCCAGGCAGGACTGCGCGCATTGCGGTCAGCGCCGCCCAGTGCAGGCCCGCTGGCCGCTAGGCCCAGTTTGCGCCGCCTGCTACGACTACATCCGCGAGCACCCGGCCACCTGTGCCCGGTGCGGGCTGGTGGCCGTGCTGACCGGCCGCAGCCATGGCGGCGCCGGGCTGTGCGGGCCGTGCTGCGGCTATGACCGCGACTACCTGTGCCAAAGCTGCGGCCAGCCCGGGGAACTGCACGCCAGCAGGACGTGTCACCGCTGCGTGCTGCGGCAGCGGCTGGCCAGCCTGCTCACCACCCCCGCCAGCCCGGCCACGCCGCAGTTGCGCCCGCTGGCCGAGGCGCTCGCCGCCGCCGACAACCCCCGGACCATGCTGGAGTGGCTGCGCAAGCCGACCGGCCAGCTGTTCACCAGGCTGGCCCGCGACGGCGCCCCGATCACCCACGACCTGCTCGACACCCTGCCACCCGGCAAACCCGAGGCTTATCTGCGTGCCACTCTGGTGGCTGCCGGTGTGCTGCCTTCGCGCGACGAAGAACTCGAACGGCTCGGGCCCTGGCTCGATCACCTGCTGCGCGACCGCCCGGCCAGCCACGCCCGGCTGGTCCGCCCGTTCGCCACCTGGCAAATCCTGCGCCGGGCCCGCCGTAACGCCCGCACCCGCACCTTCACCACCGGCGCCGCCGGATTCGCCCGCGCCCGCATCCTGATCGCCCTGGAATTCCTCACCTGGCTCGATACCCGCCACCGCCCCCTCAGCCAGCTCACCCAGTCCGACGTCGACACCTGGCTGACCACCGGCTCCAGCAACCGCTACAACATCCGCTACTTCCTGGACTGGGCCGGCCAGCGGCGTCTTGCCCCCGTCACGGCCATCCCCTGGCGGCCTGAAGACCGCCCCACCAGCTTCCTGGACCCCAGCCAGCAATGGCAGCACCTGCGCCGCTGCCTCACCGACGACACCCTCCCGCTCGATCTGCGTGCCGCCGGCGCTCTCATCCTGCTGTTCGGCACCAAGATCTCCCGCATCGTCGCCCTGCGCACTAGCGACATCACCACCACGAGCGACGGCACCTACCTCACCCTCGGTGACAACCCTGTCCTGCTCCCACCCGCTCTCAGCCAGCTCGTGCACCAGCTCGCCGCCAGCCCGCACAACCTCTCCGCCCTCACCCGCAACCTAGGCGGCACCACCTACCTGTTCCCCGGCAAGACCGCAGGTCACCACCTCACCACCAAACACCTCGGCAACGAACTCGTACGTCACGGCCTCGACACCCGCGCCGCCCGCAACACGGCCCTGATCACCCTCGCCACCGACCTGCCCGCCGCCGTCCTCGCCGAACTCCTCGGCCTCAACATCCACACCGCCGAACGGTGGACCAGCTACGCAAAACGCGACTGGACCAGCTACCTCGCCGCCCGGGACACCACCAGCCCAGAGGAATACCGCACCCCATGAATAACGACACTCCGCCAGTAACCCAGCTAGCCGAAGCCACCCTCGACTGGCTCTAACGCACCGGAGACCCCTATGCCAGCCGAGTACAGCACCACCACAGCCACGCAACCAGACCTAGACGACCTGGCAGAACTCGACGCCCTAGCCGACGAACTCAACCGCCTCGGCTTCCCCGCCCTGCGGCTCACCCCACAAGGGAAACTCCCCTACGTCGACGTCAGCTCACCCGGCGACCTCAACCACGGCGAACGCATCTACACCAGCGCTGGAATGTTCTTCTGGCGCACCGCCGCACCCATCGCCTCCAGCAACAAACCCCACACCGCCGCCACCATCATCAGCCACGCGCTGCGGCCCAACACGCCACAGCCGTAACAGCACACGGGGGATCGGCACCATGAACGACCAAACGCACAGCAGCGCGGAACTGGCTCAGCTCGCCACCGCGCTCATCCAGCGGGGTTACGACGCCACCATCATC
>DASXMU010000120.1:0-14046 GCA_036495485.1 Streptosporangiaceae bacterium | reverse complement strand
CATCGTCGGCGTGGGCAACTGCGCTAGTTCCCTCGTCCAGGGCGTCGAGTACTACTCCGACGCTGCCCCGGACAGCCGGGAGCCCGGCCTGATGCATGTCCGGTTCGGTCCGTATCACGTCTCGAGCGTGAAATTCGTCGCCGCCTTCGACGTGGACGCCAAGAAGGTTGGCCAGGACGTGTCCGACGCCATCCTGGCCAGCGAGAACAACACCATCAAGATCTGCGACGTGCCGCCCACCGGAGTAACCGTGCAACGCGGCCCGACCCTGGACGGGCTGGGCCAGTACTACCGCGACATCATCACCGAGTCCGACGAGCCGGTGGCGGACGTGGCGCAGGTGCTCAGGGACACCCGGGCCGATGTGCTCGTCTCCTACCTGCCCGTGGGCTCGGAGGAGGCCGACCGCTACTACGCCCAGTGCGCCATCGACGCCGGCGTCGCGTTCGTCAACGCGCTTCCCGTGTTCATCGCCTCCGACCCGGTCTGGGCTGACAAGTTCACCGCGGCGGGCGTGCCGATCATCGGAGACGACATCAAGTCCCAGGTCGGCGCCACAATCACGCACCGCGTGCTGGCCAAGCTGTTCGAAGACCGCGGGGTAGAGCTGCAGCGCACCTACCAGCTCAACGTCGGCGGCAACATGGACTTCATGAACATGCTGGAGCGCAGCAGGCTCCAGACCAAGAAGCTGTCCAAGACCCGTGCCGTCACCTCGCAGATCCCGCACGAGATGGAACGTGCCTCGGTGCACATCGGCCCATCCGACCACGTCCCCTGGCTGGACGACCGCAAGCTGGCGTTCGTGCGGCTCGAGGGCCGGGCATTCGGCGACGTCCCGCTGAACCTGGAGTACCGGCTCGAGGTCTGGGACTCACCGAACTCCGCTGGAGTGATCATCGACGCGATCAGGGCCGCCAAGATCGCCAAGGACCGCGGCGTCGGCGGCCCGGTGCTGTCCGCCTCCTCGTACTTCATGAAGTCCCCGCCCGAGCAGCACGGCGACGACGTGTGCCGTGACCTGGTGGAGAAGTTCATCGCTGGGGAAATCGACCGCTGAGCGCGGATTGAGCCGCTGGCCGCGAGGATTCGCCAGGAGTGACACCGTAGTCTGAGCGCGTGGCCTCCAATTCGGATCCTCGCGGCATCCTGGCCGCGGTCCGTATGAGGCTCGGCGGGCCGCCCGGGAAGTCTTCGTCCTTCTTCCACGACCTGTCGGCGGTGCTCGCCGAGCGGGACTTCCGGCGGCTGTTCGGCACCCGGCTGGTCTCGCAGGCGGGCGATGGCATGTTCACGGCGGGGCTGGGCACGTACGTGTTCTTCAACGCGACGAGCTTCCCCAATCCGGCCAAGGCGGCCGGGGCGTTCGCGGTGCTCTACCTGCCCTACTCGCTGATCGGGCCGTTCGCGGGCATCATCATCGACCGCTGCTCGCGCAGGCAGATCCTGGTCTGGTCGGCGCTGCTGCGCGCGGTGTTCGTGATCGCGACCGCCGCGCTGGTGGCCTCGGGAAACCTCGGTGCGCCGCTGTATGCCGGCGTGCTCGCGGTGCTCGGTGTGGACAGGTTCTTCCTGTCCTCGCTGTCGGCCGCCCTGCCGCACGTCGTGCCCGAGGACAAGCTGGTCATGGCGAACGCGGTGGCACCGACCACCGGCACGATCGTGAGCTTCCTCGGCGGGTTCGTCGGCCTGGGCATCCACCTGACCACCGGCGGCGGGCGTGGCGGCTCGGCAGCGACCCTGCTGGTAGCGGGAGTCTGCTACCTGCTGGCCGGGGCGGTGGGCGCGACCATGCACCGGGATCTGCTCGGGCCTGACCGGGTACCGAAGGGAGCGGAGCGCACCGGGGCGTTCGAGGAACTGCGGGCCATCGCGGCGGGCCTGGCCACCGGGGCGCGGCACGTACTGCACCGGCGGCTGGCGGCTGCCGCCCTGTTCGCCACCGGCTGCCAGCGGATGATGTACGGGATCTTGTTCCTGATGTCGATCCTGCTATACCGCAACTACTTCTACCATTCCAACGCCAACAACGCGCTAGCGCACTTCACCCTGGTGATCGTGGCCGCGGCGCTCGGCTACGGCGCTGCCGCCGTGATTACCCCGGTGGCCACCTCGTGGCTGTCCCGGGGCACTCTGATAGCGATCCTGCTGGTGATTGCGGGTGTCGTGGCCGGGCCACTGGGCGCGGCGTTCAGCCAGGTGCCGTTCCTGGTGATCAGCTTCGTCGTCGCCATCGCCGCACAGGGCGTGGCCATCAGCGCGACGACGATCATCCAGCAGGAGGTGGACGACGACTTCCGCGGCCGGGTGTTCGCCTTCTACGACATGCTGTTCAACGTGCCGTTCGTGATCGGCGCCGCGGTCGGTGCAGGGTTCATGCCGAGCACAGGCAAGTCATATCCACTGCTGGCGGTGGCAGGTGGCGGTTACGTGCTGGCCGCCCTGATCTACTCGCTGCTGATCCGTCAGCGATCCGGCGGCGGCTCCGCGTCCTCGCCGGAGGGCACGGCCAGCCCCTCCGCATCCGCCCAGCGCAGCAGCTCCTGAGCCGCCGCCTGCTTGCCCAGCGGCCCCTTCTCGATCCGCAGGTCCAGCAGGTGCTTGATCGCCTGGCCGACACTGCGGCCCGGGCCCACCTTCAGGAGGGTCATGATCTCGTGCCCGTCGAGGTCTGGCCGCAGGCTGGCAAGTTCCTCCTGCTTGCCCAGCTCGGCGATCCGGTCCTCCAGGCCGTCGTAGGTGCGGGCCAGCCTGGCCGCCTTAGCCTTGTCTCTTGTCGTGCAGTCCGCCCTGGTCAGCGCATGCAAACGGGTCAGCAGCGGCCCGGCGTCCCGCACGTAGCGGCGGACTGCGGAATCGGTCCATTCGCCGGAACCGTAGCCGTGGAACCGCAGGTGCAGTCCGACCAGGCTGGAGACGTCGTCCACGACCGCGCTGGGGAAGCGGAGCTGCTTCAGCCGGGAGCGTGCCATGGCCGCACCCACGACTTCGTGGTGATGGAAGGCGACGCGCCCGCCGGGCAGTTGTGACCTGGTCTTGGGCTTTCCGATGTCATGCAGCAGCGCTGCCAGCCGCAGGACGAGATCCCCGGTCAGGCCGTAGCGCTCTTCCAGCCCGATCGCCTGGCCCAGCACGGTGAGCGAGTGCCGGTACACGTCCTTGTGCCGGTAGTGCTCGTCCACCTCGAGCCTGAGCTTGGGTACCTCGGGCAGGATCTGGTCCGCCACGCCGGTCTCGACCAGCAGCTCGATGCCACGCACCGGGGCCGGCGCGAGCATGAGCTTGGTCAGCTCGCTGGTGATCCGCTCGGCGGACACGATCGTCAGCCGGCCTGCGAACTCGTGCATCGCGCGCTTGACGTCGTCCGTCGGCTCGAAGCCAAGCTGAGCGGCGAACCTGGCCGCGCGCAGGATGCGCAGCGGATCGTCGGTGAATGAATCTTCTGCGCTGCCCGGCGTGCGCAGTACCCGGTCCCGCAGGTCGCGCAGGCCGCCGAAGGGATCGATCAGGTCCCCGCCGGGCAGCAGCGCGGCCATCGCGTTCACGGTGAAGTCACGCCGCCCGAGGTCGCCTTCCAGTGTCTTCTCGTACTGGACGTCCGGCTTGCGCGAGTCTTCCTGGTACTTCTCGCTCCGGAAGGTGGTGATCTCGATCGTCTCGCCGCCCTTGCGCAAGCCCACGGTGCCGAATTCGATCCCGACCGTCCACATGGTGTCGGCCCAGTCCGCGGTGATCTTCATGACCTGATCGGGCGAGGCATCGGTGGCCAGGTCGGTATCGCCGGAGCGCCGGCGCAGGAAGACATCGCGCACTGAGCCGCCGACGAGAGCCAGCTGGTGACCGCTGGATGCGAACAGCCCGGCGAGCCCGTCCAGCGGGCGGATGACAGGCGCGAGCAGCCGGGCGGCGGCCTTGCGCTGCTCGGGAGTCAGTGGAGTCGAATCTGGCACGGGCACCGAGGTTAGTGGAGGAGTAGTTGAGTAGTTGACGGATAAGCTTTAAGCATGGCGCTCTGCAGCGTCCTCTCACATAGTGGCATCCGCCTGCCGGGGCGGTCAGCCGTGCTTGTTGCTGTATCCGCGATACTCAGCCGGCGGCAATAGCATTTCAGCCGTGCCCCTTACCCATGCCGTGCCCAGGCGGACCCCACCGCCGGGCGGGCGAGGTGTGATCCGGCGGGTAGCCAAGCGCGCGGCCGCCGGGGCGGCTGCCTTTGCCGTGGCGGCCGGGCCGATGGCACTGAGCGGCGCGGCACTGGCCAAGTCCGTGGGAAACCAGCAGTCGCCGCCGGGGCAACTGTCGATCACCATCGAGTCCGTCAGCCCGCAGTGGGCGACGCCGGGCCGGACCGTGACCGTGACCGGCATCGTCAGGAACGGCACACCGGCAGCGCAGGTGGGCGTGTCCGTCCAGCTCCGGTCCTCGGCCGGCCGCTTCAATGACAGGGATGAGCTGGCCCAGTACACCGCGGGCAGCTTCCCGGCGGACGTGCCGGAGGGCGAGGCGGTGCCATTGCCTGGAGTGATCGCCCCGGGCCGGACCGTGCACTGGCGGGCAACGCTGGATCCGGCAGCGGCGGGGATCACCCGGTTCGGCGTCTACCCGCTGGCCGCCCAGGTCTTGACCAGCGCGGGCATACCGGCCACCACCGACCGGACATTCCTGCCGTTCTGGGCCGGCGAACCCAGGGCTCAGCAGCCAAAGCAGCTCAGCATCGCGTGGGTCTGGCCGCTGATCGACCAGCCCCACCAGGCCACCTGCTCTAGCCTGCTGTCGAATGGCCTGGCCAGCAGCCTGGCCGCTGGCGGACGGCTGAACGGGCTGCTGGCCGCGGCCGCCAGTCATTCGGCGGCGGCCCACCTGACCTGGGCCATCGACCCCGCTCTGGTGCAGAGCGTACACAAGATGGAAAGCCGGTACTCGGTCGGTGGCCGCCCTGGCTGCGGTGGGGCCAGGCCCATGCCCGGCAGCCGTCCGGCCCGGTCATGGCTGGGCAATCTGGCCAGCGCCACATCTGGCCAGCAGGTCTTCCTGACGCCGTACGCGGACGTCGACGTCGCCGCGCTGAGCCACGACGGCCTCGACAGCGACCTGCGGAGCGCGTTCGCCCAAGGCCGGTCCATCGGCCAGCAGATTCTGCACCTGCCCAGCAGCGACGACACGATCGCCTGGCCGCAGGGCGGAATCGCCGACTCGGGCGTACTCGGGAGCCTCGCGGTGGTCAAGGGAATCAGCACTGTGGTGCTCGACTCCACCGTGATGCCACCCGCCGGGGCGATACCCAACTACACGCCGAGCGCGCAGACTTCAGCAGCCTCGGGTGTCGGGTCATCGCTGCACGTGCTGCTCGCCGACCACACGGTCAGCCAGCTCCTCGCGCGCACACCCGCCAGCGGACCGGGCGCGACGTTCGCCACCGAGCAGAGCTTCCTCGCGCAGACAGCCATGATCGTCGCGGAGGCCCCGGCGCTGGCCCGCTCGCTGGTGGTGACCCCGCCGTCGCGGTGGGACCCGGCACCCGGACTGGCCAGCGGTTTGCTCAGCGAGACGGTGCATGCACCCTGGCTGCGGCCGGCCAGCCTGGCAGACCTGGCCACGGCCGCGCACCCCAGCGGGCAGGTGTCCCGCAAGTCCCCGCCCGCCCACAAGGTCAGCAAGGCGGAGCTGAGCCCGGCGTTCCTGGCACGGGTGGCTCGTCTCGACGCCGCCATCAAGGTGCAGGCAGGCATTCTCAGCCCGCCCGATTCCGGCTATCTGAGCTCTGCCATCGCCGCGCTCGAGTCCTCCGCATGGCGTGGCGATGGCCAGGCAGGCGCCCGGCAGAACCTGCTCGGCCGCGTGTCCAGCTACGTCAGCCTGCAGGGCAGGAAAGTCAGCATCATCGTCCCCGGCCAGATAACCCTTGGCGGCTCGTCTGGCAAGGTACCCGTGTCCGTCTCCAACGGCTTGAACTGGCGGAACGTCCAGGTCAAGCTGCAGGTGCGCACGCCGGGCGACGGCAGGCTCAGCATCGGCAAGTTCGACCCCGTGGTCACCATCCCGGCCGGGAAAACCATCACCGTCCGGCTGCCGGTGCATGCCGCCGCGGTGGGGGCGACCGACGTGACACTCCGGTTGCTCAACCCGGACGGTTCCCCGCTGCCTGGCACCAGGGTGCGGCTGCCCGTGCATGCGACCAAGTTCGGCACGCTGGCTCTGATAGTGATGTCTGTGGCACTTGGGGTCTTTGTACTGACTTCGGCCGCGCGAGCGATCAGGCGATCGCGTAAAGATGGCGGGCCAGCGGGTGATCCTGCTCCCGAACCGCCGGGTCCGGCAGCCATACCAGGTAGCGTCGGGTCAGTCCACGAAGGCCACGAAGGCGACGACCTCGCGAACGACCACCCGCCGGAGGACCCGGATGAGTACGCCGACGCACGGGGCCGGGCGCGCCGCTGACAACGGCCGTGGGGATTACCCGCGCCACAGCAAGCCGTCTGGTCACTTCGTGCTGCCCCCGGACGGGGCAGGCGTGCCACCGGACCGTGCTTCTTCAGCCGGAAATCCACCCGACGGAGCTTTTCCAGCCGGAAATCCACCCGACGGCACCCGCCGGCCGGTCTGGGCACCGCCGGACTGGCCGGAGCAGCAGCCGCCTTCCCCGGCCAGAGGATCCGACCAGGGGCGGCACACCGGCGGGCCGTCACAGCCGTCCCGCGGCCCCGGGCAACAGCCATGGGATCCTGACTCCGGCCAGCACCAGCGGCGGACCCCCTGGCAGCCGCCACGGCCAGCGGGAGAGGATCCGCGGGCGCCAGGGCCGCCCACGCGCCAGCAGGGACAGGACCCACCCGCCAGCAGGCAGCCGCTGCGGGCGCCGGGGCATGCCCCCCGCGGCACCGGGCAGGATCCACGCCCACCGGGGCAGGCCACCCGCCCGCCGGGGCCGCCGCCGCGCGACGCCGGGCAGCCGCCGTACGTGCCGGGAGGCCGGGGCGGGCAGGCCGTCCAGGCACCCGCCCAGGGCGCGCGCACGGCCGCGCAGCCACCGGGTCCGGCGGTCCGGGCGCCTGGCCCCCCCGGGCAGCCGCCCTATGCCCCCGGCCAGCCACCACACACTCCCGGCCAGGGCGCGCGGGCACCCGGTGAGCCGTACCGGCAGCCGCACCATCCCGGGACACCGGCCCGTCCCTACGGTCAGCCCGCCTGGGGGCCGAGGGCGCCGCGGCGCCCCCCCACGGCCACCACCACCACCACCAGCGAGAGCGACAGCACCCTGCTGCGGGCCAGCGGCGGGATGGCGCTCGGCACGCTCGCCTCCAGGCTGACGGGCTTCCTGAGCGCCCTCATGCTCGCCTACGCGATCGGCGACCGCACCCTCGGCAACGCCTACAACACCGCCAACACGCTGCCGAACGTGGTCTACAACCTCATGCTCGGCGGCATCCTCACCAGCGTGGTCGTGCCGCTGCTGGTCACCGCCGCCAAGCGGGACTCCGATCGTGGCGAAGGGTACTTCCAGCGGATCTTCACCCTCGGCGTGATCGCCCTCGGCGCGATCACGCTGGTTGCCACGCTCGGCGCAGCGCTGATCGTGGATCTGTACGCGAGCGAGCTGCCCGGCGCGGAACACCACGTGACGGTGGTGTTCGCGTACTTCTTCATCCCGCAGATCTTCTTCTACGGGATGAGCGCGCTGGCCGGGGCGATCCTGAACGCCCGTGGCCGGTTCGCCGCCCCGATGTGGACACCAGTGATCAACAACATCGTGGTGATCCTGGTCATGCTGCTGTACCTGTCCATCGAGGGCTTCGGGCGCACGCCCAGCAACGTCTCCCCCGGCGCGGTCAAGCTGCTCGGCGTCGGCACCACCCTTGGCATCATCGCCCAGACGATCGCGCTTCTCCCCGCGCTGGTGCGGGCCGGCTTCCGGCCCAGACCGACGTTTGGCTTCCGCCGCGAAGAGGTGGCCGAGATCGGCCGGCTGGCCGGCTGGCTGGCTGGCTATGTGATGACCACGCAGGTCACGTTCTTCTCCACGCTGGTGATAGCCGGCGCGGTCTCCGTGGGCGATCCGGGCGCGGGGTACTCCTCGTACCAATACGCCTACCTGCTGTTCCAGATGCCCTACGCGATCGTCGGCATCTCGGTGATCACCGCGCTGCTGCCCCGGATGAGTGCGCACGCCTCAGCCCGCCGCTACTCCCGGGTCCGGGCGGACTTCTCCACCGGCATCCGGCTGTCGGCGGTGATCGTGGTGCCCGCCTCGCTGCTGCTCGCCGTGCTCGGCGGGCCGCTCGCCGAGATGCTGTTCGGGCACGGCAGCACCTCGGTCTCGGGTGCGGACTACATCGGCCAGGTGTTCGCGGTGTTCTCGCTCGGGCTGGTCCCCTACATGACGTTCCAGCTCCTGCTGCGGGTCTTCTACTCGCTGCGCGACAGCCGCACGCCCTGTTTCATCGGGCTGATCACCATGACGACCAACGTCGTGGTGAACCTGATCGCGTGGAACGTGCTGCCGCCAGGCCAGGTCGACGAGGGGCTCGCGGCCGGCTTCGGCATCGCGAACTTCGTCGGCACCATCGTGGCCTGGCGGCTGCTCATCCGCCGGGTGGGCAGCCTGGACGGGCGGGCGATCACGCGGAGCCTGGTCAAGATGCACGTCGCGGCCATCCCGCCGGCCATGTTCGCACTCGAGATGACCTTCACGATCGGCGTGGTCTTCCATCCGGGCTTCACCTACGGCCTGGCCACAGTGGTGGTCGGCGGCGGTGGCGGGCTGCTGCTCTACGTGCTGTTCGCCAGATCCCTGCGGATCGGGGAGGTCTCCCAGCTGCTGGCCACGGTCGGGGCACGGTTCGGTGGTGGCCGCCGCCCGGCCGCGGTCCAGCCCCGCCCTCCGCAGCGGCGTGGCAGCGGCCCGCCAGGACGTCCCCAGCGGTAACGCCCGGGAATCGTGAAACCAGTGGGAGCAGCCGTGTCAACTGACCGTCCGGATATATATCCGGGACAGATGAAATCCCTGGTGCGTGCCGGTGAATTCGTGGCGCTGACGGATAACGGTTTGCTCGCTGCGATGGGCGGCAACTCCAGATGACGCCGCTTACGTCCTAGCATGGTGTCCAGCACGTACTGACTACCGCATCGCCGGTATGGTCATCTGCTGGGGCTCGGAAGGAGCGACGAGGGCTGGCCCCGCTCTCGAGAGCGACGTATGAGCACCTTCACTTCTGAGCCCGGAGCCCGGCTGGCCGACCGTTATCGGCTGGAAGACCGGGTGAGTGCTGCCGGGGGCTGGGCGGCCTGGAAGGCGATCGACGAGACGCTCGCCCGTCCTGTCACCGTGCTCACCTTCGCACCGGATTTCCCGCGGATTCCCGAGGTCGTCAGCGCGGCCCGCGCGGCCAGCAGGCTCACCGACTCCCGGCTTGCCCAGGTGTTCGATGTGGAGCACGGCGGCGACCGGGCCTACATCGTGATGGAGTGGGTGGTCGGCCACTCGCTCGACGACCTGCTCGGCAACGGCCCGCTCGATCCAGGCCAGGGTGTCACTCTCATCACCGAGGCGTCCCAGGCGCTGGCCGGGGCGCACGCGGCCGGGCTCGCTCACCTCTGCCTCACCCCGGACTCACTGCGCTGGACGTCAGGCGGCGGGGTGAAGCTCACCGGCCTCGGCATCGACGCCGCGCTGGCCAACATCTCCTCCGCTGCCCCCGCACTGACCGACACCCAGGGGCTGGGCAAGCTGCTGTACGCCACGCTGACCGGCCACTGGGCGGGCGTGGAGAACACCTCCCTGCCACCCGCACCGATGGCCGAGGGGCTGCCCTGCAGCCCGCGGCAGGTCCGGGCGGGCGTGCCGGCCGCGATCGATGCGGTCGCCTGTGAGGCGCTGTTCCAGCGGCCGCGCAGGGACCGGCCGCCGCTGACTACCCCCGCCCTGCTGGCCCAGGCTCTCGCCGAGGTCACGCCCGCACCGCTCCCGGCCGGGCCACCACCGGTCGATCCCTTCGCCACGAACCGGGCACTGCCCGGTGCCGACCGGGAGACCGGCTTTGGCTGGGCGGCACAGACCCAGGACCGGGTGCGGAACGGGCGCACCCAGCACCCTCCCGGCCAGCGGGCCGTGACCACGAGCGCGATCATCGGCATCATCATCGTGCTGGTGCTCGCGGCGATCGGCGTGGGCGGCTGGATGCTCAGCCACAACCACTCCACCGCCGCGCCGCAGTCGCACAAGACCACGGCCGCCCCCGTCGCGGCGACCACCGTGCTCACGCCGGTCAGCGCCAATGCGCACGACAACCCCGGCAAGACAGCACTGGCCATCGACTCGAACCCGGCGACGGCCTGGTACACCGACTACTACATCGGCAACCCGGTGTTCGGCGGTCTGCACAAGGGCACCGGATTCGTCCTGGACATGGGCAAGGCTGACAAGATCAGCCAGGTCCAGGTGCAGTTCGGCCCGAATGTGGGCGCGGACGCCCAGATCAAGGTGACCAACTCGGCCACGGCGCCGGCCCCGCTCGCCGGGGCGTCACTGCCCACGGTGGCGCAGGCCAACGATGTCGGCAACACCCACACCTTCACGTTCAAGCACTCTGTGACCGGCCGGTACATCGTCATCTGGATCACCAAGCTGCCGCCCAAGACCGGCAGCTCCAACGAGTACCAGGTGGAGATCTACAACATCGTGGTGCGAGGCTCAGGCTGAACCTCCGGCGGGCCAGCGAGAGCAGCCAGTCAGACGCCGAGCTGCTGCGCAGCCACGTCGAGGGCGATCCCGGTGCGTTCGGTGAGCTGTTCAGCCGTCATCGCGACCGGCTCTGGGCGGTGGCGCTGCGTACGCTGCATGACCCGGACGACGCCGCGGACGCGCTGCAAGAGGCGATGATCTCGGCCTTCCGCCGGGCGGCGAACTTCCGCGGCGACGCCGCGGTGACCACATGGCTGCACAGGATCGTCGTGAACGCCTGTCTCGACCAGATGCGCCGCAAGGCAGCGAGGCCAACCGCGGCGGCCGACGACGAGGCCATGCTCGACGCGCTCGGCCAGCGCACTGCCGGGCCGGCCGCCGCCGACCCGACGTCGGACAGTGACACCGCGCTCGACGTGAACGCGGCGCTGCAGGTGCTCCCGGCCGAGCAGCGGGCGGCTCTCGTGCTCGTGGATATGCTCGGCTATCCGGTCGCGATGGCGGCGGACGTGCTCGGCGTATCGGCCGGCACGGTGAAGAGCCGGTGCTCCAGGGGCCGTGCCAAACTCGTCCCGCACCTGGCCCATCTGCGGGATTCTGGCGGGCCTCCTGATCAGGTGCGGAACCAGACGAGCGCCGGGCACGTCTCACCATCGCGGGCCACACTGCCCGCCGCGGCCGCGTCCAGCCCGGCTAACCAGGCAGCCCCGGGCTACCAGAGCACACCCGCCGAACGCACGGCCGCCGAGGGAGGAGGGATCACCGGCCATGGCCAGCCATCCTGATCCCGGGATCCTCGCCGACTTCCGCGAAGGGCTGCTCGGCAGGCGCCACTCGGCCCGGATCCGCGCACACCTGGGCAACTGCTCCAGTTGCGCATCCCTCGACAAGGACCTGGCGCAGGTCACCGAACTGCTGGCCAGCGCGCCGCCGCCCAGGATGCCCGACGATCTCGTCGCCCGGCTGGAGAACGCGCTGGCCGCCGAGGCCGCCACCCGGGCCGCGAATCCGGATCTGACCAGCCGGCCCAGCGCCGCCGCCAGCCAAGATACGGGAACAGCGGATCCGGGCCCCGGCGTACCGGACGGCGCCGGCCAGCCACGGCGCGGCCAGCGCCAGCGCGGCCGCACCGGCGGCCGGCCCTGGCAGTTGCGCCCGGCCACACTGCGGGCGGCTGCGGCCATCGCGGCGGTCCTCGCCGTCGGCGGTTACGTCCTGGCCAACCTGCACACCGGAAACGACGCCGTGTCGTCGTCCTTGGGCAGCGCGCCTGCGCACGGGTCCGCGGCGACCGCTGCCCCCAATGAGAGGGGGATCGCGAACGGCGGTATCGCCGCGCCGGCGGCCGGGCTGCAGGTCATCGAAAGCGGCACCGGCTACCTGCCCGGCCGGCTGGCCAGCCAGGCCCAGGCGGTGCTTGCCAGCCATCCCGTCAACGCCGCTGCACCGCACGGAACCTCAACGGGCACGTCAGGCACCTCAGTGGGCGCGCCAGGCATCAGCGGCCAGCTTCAGTCCTGCGTGCGGCTCGTCACCGGTGGGCTGCAGCCGCTCCTCGTAGACGAAGCGCGCTACCAGGGACAGCCCGCCACGATCATCGTCCTGCCAGCCACGGCGGGCCGGGCCGGTCAGGTCTGGGTCACCGGGCCCAGCTGCTCCGCCACCAACCGCGACCTCATCACCCACACCCAGCTCAGCGCCGGCTGACCGGCCAGCGAACGCGGCTTGGGCGCGCATGACGGCCGGGGTGCCTGGATGCTCCGGGCTGGGTACGTCCGGGCCGGCCCGTGCGGGGCCGGCCCGGACGTCATGATCAGACCAGGTCGAACCGGTCGAGGTTCATCACCTTGTCCCACGCCGCGACGAAGTCGCGGACGAACTTCTCCTTCGCGTCATCGCTCGCGTAGACCTCCGCGAGCGCGCGCAGCTCGGAGTTCGCCCCGAAGATCAGGTCGGCCCGGCTGCCGGTCCACCTGACCTCGCCCGTCGCGGCGTCGCGGCCCTCGAACGCGGTCGCGTCCCCGGATGCCGCCGTCCACGTCGTGCCGAGGTCGAGCAGGTTGACGAAGAAGTCGTTGGTCAGCGACCCGGGGGCCGTGGTGAAGACGCCGTGCGGCGACTGCTGGTAGTTCGCGCCCAGCACGCGCAGGCCGCCGACCAGGACCGTCATCTCGGGGGCGCTCAGGGTCAGCAGGTTCGCCCGGTCGATCAGCAGGTACTCAGCGGGCAGCCGGCTGCCCTTCCCCGCGTAGTTGCGGAACCCGTCGGCGGCCGGCTCGAGCGCGGTGAACGACTCCACGTCGGTCTGCTCCTGCGACGCGTCCGCGCGGCCCGGCGTGAAGGGAACCTCGACGTCGATACCGGCATCCCTGGCCGCCTTCTCGACGGCCGCGGCACCAGCCAGCACGATCAGGTCGGCGAGCGAGATCCGCTTGCCGCCGGCCTGGGCGGTGTTGAAGGTCTCCCGGATCCCCTCCAGCGCCCGCAGCACCGTCGCGAGCTGGTCGGGGTCATTGACCTCCCACCCGCTCTGCGGCTCGAGGCTGATGCGCGCGCCGTTGGCGCCGCCGCGCTTGTCGCTGCCGCGGAAGGACGAGGCCGCCGCCCATGCGGTGGACACCAGTTGCGCCACCGACAGGCCCGAGGCGAGAACCTGGCTCTTGAGCGAGGCGATGTCCGCGGCGTCGGCGAGCTCGTGCGTCACCGCGGGGATGGGGTCCTGCCACAGCAGCGTCTCGGCCGGGACCTCCGGGCCGAGGTAGCGCACGACCG
Organism: Streptosporangiaceae bacterium; assembly: GCA_036495485.1. Classification (GTDB taxonomy): domain Bacteria; phylum Actinomycetota; class Actinomycetes; order Streptosporangiales; family Streptosporangiaceae; genus PALSA-505. The sequence continues at coordinate 596 of DASXMU010000120.1, read as the reverse complement.
GGCCCATGTCGCGGTGGGTCAGCTTGAACCACGCCCGGGCGAAGGCGTCCGCGAACTCGGCGGGGTTCGCCAGGAAGCGCCGCGTGATCCGCTCGTAAACCGGGTCCATGCGGAGCGAGAGGTCGGTGGTCAGCATCATCGGGGCGTGGCGCTTCGACGGGTCGTGGGCGTCCGGGACGGTGCCCGCGCCCGCGCCGTCCTTCGGCTTCCACTGATGCGCGCCTGCCGGGCTCTTGGTCAGCTCCCATTCGTAGCCGTACAGGGTTTCGAGGAAGCTGTTGTCCCACGTCACCGGGGTAGGCGTCCAGGTGACCTCGATACCGCTGGTGATCGCGTCACCGCCCTTGCCGGTGCGGAAGGTGCTCTTCCAGCCGAGGCCCTGCTGCTCGATCGGGGCCGCCTCGGGATCGAGGCCGACGTGCTCCTCCGGTCCCGCGCCGTGGGTCTTGCCGAACGTGTGACCGCCCGCGATCAGGGCGACCGTCTCCTCGTCGTTCATCGCCATCCGGCGGAACGTCTCGCGGATGTCGCGGGCCGCGGCGAGCGGGTCCGGGTTGCCGTTCGGGCCCTGCGGGTTGACGTAGATGAGGCCCATC
>DASXMU010000119.1:0-14286 GCA_036495485.1 Streptosporangiaceae bacterium | reverse complement strand
ACACCAGCGACGGCACCCGCCTCTACCACACCGGCGACCTCGCACGCTGGCTCCCCGACGGCAACCTCGAATACCTCGGCCGCACCGACAACCAGATCAAAATCCGCGGCATCCGCATCGAACCCGGCGAAATCGAAGCGGCGCTTGGCGCCTTCCCCGGCGCGCGCGGTGCGGCGGTGCTGGTCCGCGAGATCCACGGCGAGCCGAGCCTCATCGGATACGTCGCCGGTTCAGGGCTCGAGACCAGCCCGCTTAAGGCGTGGTGTCAGCGTTTCCTGCCGGACTACATGGTTCCGGTAGTCCTGACGGTGCTGGACGCGCTGCCGCTGACGGTGCACGGCAAAGTGGACACCAACGCGCTGCCCGGGCCAGAACTGCTCGCCGCTACCGAGTACGTGGCGCCACAGTCTCCCACCGAGGTAGTGATCGCCCAGATCTGGGTGGAGTTGCTCGGCGTTAGCCAGGTCGGCCTGCGGGACAACTTCTTCGCTCTTGGCGGGCACTCCCTGCGCGCGGTTTCGGCCGTGTCCAGGCTGCGAGCCGCGTTCGGCTGCCCGATCGACGTACGGCACCTGTTCGAGCACCCGACCGTCGAAGGCCTCTCGGCTGAGGTGGAGCGGCTGTTGATCGAGCAAATCTCCGCCATGAGCGAGGAGGACATCGGCTTGTCCCTCATGGCGGATCCGCCGAACTGAAGGCCCTGATTGGAGGGATCATAGTGGCCCCGCAAAAACATGCCGCGGTCGCGCGCGACGCTCTGTCTCCCGCCGCCCGGCGTCTACTCGAACAGCGTCTTCGCGGCGGGGCTGATGTCGCGCGCATCCCGCGACTTAACCCTCGGCCGGACTGGGCGCCGCTGTCCGCCGCCCAGCAGCGCCTGTATTTCCTTTACCAGCTCGAACCCGCGAGCACCGAGTACCTCATGCCCGCCGCGTGGCGGCTCACCGGTCCGCTCGATATCCCCGCGCTCGCCGCGGCGATATCCGACCTGATCCGTCGGCACGAGCAACTGCGCACGGTGTTCTCCGCGGAGGACGGCGTCCCGCGCCAGCGGGTGCTGCCCGCGGACGGCCTGGGCCTGGAACTGATAGACATCAGCGAGGGAGCCGGCCCTAACCGATCACAGAAAAGTATGGACGCGGTGCTCAACGCGGCGACCCGGCCCTTCGACCTCGGGTCGGAGCCCGCGTTCCGGGCGAGCCTGCTGCGCGTAGCGGCCGACGACCACATCCTGGTGCTGGGGATGCATCACATCATTTCGGACGACTGGTCACTCGGTATTCTCGTCCGCGATCTGCGGGAGTTCTTCCAGGTCCGCCGCTGCGGCCGCAGTCCGCAGCACCCGCCGCCGCCGATCGAATACACCGACTACGCCGTCTGGCAGCAGCGCCTCGGACTGACCGACGAGATACAGGCCGAACTCAGCTATTGGCGCGGTGTGCTAGCCGATCTCACCCCGCTCGAATTCCCGGTCGACTATCCCCGGCCGACTGCCCGTCGTCATGACGGCAGCGGCTACTCAGTGCGGCTTCCCATAGCGCTCACCAGCGCGCTGGACGAGGCCGACCGGCTGGCAGGCTCTACGCCGTTCATGACCATACTGTGCGCCTTCCAGGCTGTCCTTGGCTTCCACAGCGGCCAGGACGACGTAGCGATCGGGACGATCGTGGCTAACCGGGACCGGCCCGAAGTTGAGCAGCTTGTCGGGTTCTTCGTCAACACACTGATCGTGCGCGCTGACCTGTCCGGCAATCCCACGCCGGCGCAACTGCTCGCCCGCACCAGGGCGGACGTCCTTGGGGCGCTGAGCCACCAGGGCCTCCCGTTCGAGCGGATCGTCGCGGAACTGAACCCGCAGCGCGACCTGTCGCGGAACCCGCTGTTCCAGGTCCTGTTCACCTACATCGAGACGGGCAGCGAACCGCTGGTGCTCGGCGACGCGGCCGGCCAGCCCTTCCCTGTCGACCTCACCACGGCGAAGTTCGACCTCTCGCTGCACGCCGCCCGTGAGGCGGATCGCGTTCTGCTTTCCTTCAACTACCGTCCTGACCTGTTTGCCGAAGCCTCCATCGCCCGGCTGGCCGCGCACACCGTGGCAATGCTGACGGCGTTCGCCGAGTCGCCCCAGGTACCAGTCGGTGACCTTGACCTGCTCGCCGACGAGGAACGAAGTCTAGTCCTCGGCGCGTCCGTACCTGGTGCCACGCACGCGACGGCCAAACCGGCAGTCCCGGACCTAGTCATCGCAAGGTTTGCCGAGCAGGCGGCCAGGAACCCCCAAGCGGTTGCGGTCACGTCGGCGAGCCAGTCGCTCACTTACGCGGAACTCGCTGACCGTGCCCAGGCGCTGGCCAGCCGGCTGCGCGCGCTCGGCATTGGCCGCGAGTCCCTGGTCGGCGTCTGCCTCGCCCGGTCAGCCAGCCTGGCAACCACCGTTCTCGGCGTGTGGCAGGCGGGCGCCGCGTACTTGCCGCTCGATCCCGGGTACCCGGAAGCCAGGCTCGGCTTCATGGTCGGCGATGCGCAGGTGTCACTGGTCATCGCGGACGCCGCCGGGCAAGCCGCGATGGCTAACCTGCCGGTCCGCGTCATTCCGCTTGAAGCCGCCGAGGCGGCCAGCGATGCGCGGTACCCAGACGAACCAGAACTCTTCGCAGGGGATCTCGCTTACGTCATCTACACCTCGGGATCGACCGGACAGCCGAAGGGTGTCGAGATCTCGCACGGCAACGTGGCGTGGCTGTTCGATGCCGCCGACCGGCATTTCGACTTCGGCGCTGGCGATGTGTGGACCTGTCTGCACTCCTTCGCCTTTGATTTCTCCGTCTGGGAGCTGTGGGGCCCGCTGACTACGGGCGGACGGGCCGTCGTGCTGACCGAAGCCGAAGCACGCGATCCCGAAGCGCTCTACCGGGTCCTGCGTGATGAGGCAGTGACGGTGCTGAATCAGACGCCCGCCGCTTTCAACGGGCTGCGGCAATATGTCGCCGCGGCTGGCCGGGACCTTTCCGGCCTGCGCACGGTGATACTCGGCGGCGAAGCCATTGACGCACGTAATTACCGGGACTGGTTCAGCCAGCCCGCTGACCAGCGGCCTGAGCTGGTCAACATGTACGGGATCACAGAGACGACCGTTCACGTGACCGGCCGGCCCCTCGGCGTGACAGATCCGGTATCAGCCGTGTACTCGCCGGTCGGCCGCCCGCTCACTGGTCAGCGTGGCTATGTGCTCGACCGGCACCAGCGGCTTGTCCCGCCCGGAAGCATCGGCGAGCTGCACGTGGCCGGTGCCGGTGTCGCCCGCGGCTACCGCAACCGGCCGGCGTTGTCCGCTGATCGTTTCCGGCCGGACCCCTACGGCGCGCCGGGCGAGCGCATGTACCGTACCGGCGACTTGGTGCGGGTTCTGCCTGAGGGTGAACTCGCCTACGTTGGCCGCGCCGATCACCAGGCGAAGATCCGCGGTTTCCGAATAGAGCCCGGTGAGATCGAGAGCATGCTGCGAACCTGCCCAGGGGTAGCGGACGCCGCAGTCGTGGCCCAGCCAGGCCCGCACGGCGGCGCGCGCCTAGTCGGACACCTAGTGGCGAAGGACCAGAACCAGCTCGACCCGGCGATGCTGCGCGAGCAGTTGCGCATAGGCCTGCCCGAGCACATGGTCCCCGCCTTGTTCGTCCAGCATTCCGAGCTTCCGATCACCGTCAACGGCAAGGTCAATCGCGCCGCCCTGATCACGATGGAGGCGAGCGGCGGCGGGACAGCGCAACCTTACATCGCGCCGCAGTCAGAAACCGAAGCCCAGCTTGCCGCGATCTGGGCGGAGGTTCTGGGCATCGAGCGGATCGGATCCGGTGACAACTTCTTTGACCTCGGCGGTGACTCTATCCTGGCGCTGCGTGTCGTCGGGCTGGGCCGCTCGTCTGGCCTCGACCTGTCGGTCGCCGACCTGTTCCGCGCCCGCACGATGGGTGACCTGGCGGAGCTAGCCGCCGTCTCGGACGGACAAGATCCGAGCGCTGCCCCGCGGGCACCCTTTGACTTGCTCCGTCCCATCGACGCGGCCCAGCTTCCAGGCAGGCTGGACGACGCCTACCCGCTGACGATGCTGCAGGCCGGGATGATTCACGATCTGCTCGCGGACCCGCTTCGCGCCGCCTACCACAACGTGACCTGCCTCAAAGCCGTGATTCCCGAGGGCTTGCACCTGCGCAGCTTCCAGGCGGCCGTGGACGCGGTCGTGCTTGCCCACGACAGCCTGCGGACATCCATCGACATGGCTTCCTTCGCTGAGCCGCTGCAGTTGGTACATCACGCCGCCGCGCTGCCTGTTGGCTTCACCGACCTGCGCGGCCTGCCGGTCGAAGAGCAGCGCGCAGCCTTGCGGCGGTTCGTTGACGTGGCGGCCGTGAACACCTTCGATCTGGCCATCGCGCCACTGGTACGCATCCACCTGCATCAACTCACGGACACCGAGCTGCGGATCACGATCACCGACTGCCACATCGTGCTAGACGGCTGGAGCCTGACCTCGCTCGTTGCAGACCTGATCGAGCTACACCGGCAGGCAGTAGTCGAAGGCCGCGAGCCGAGCCTGCCGCCTACCCCGCGGTTCGCCGACTACGTCGCGCTCGAACGCGACGCGATCGGCTCCCCAGCGAGCCTCGATTTCTGGCACGCGACCCTCCGCGACCTGGCGCCCGTCCGCTTCATCCGGCGTTATCCGGCGGGCTCGTCGCAGTACAACGATCCGTGGGTCTACGAGCTCCGCCGCTCCTTCCCCGAGCTCAGCGAGTCCATCGGCCGGCTGGCCAAGCTCGCGGGAGTTCCGCATCGCACCGTGTTTCTGGCCGCCTTCTACCACGTGATGAGCCTGTTCGCCGAACCTGGCCGCGCTGACGGCGCGCACGCCATAGGCCTTGTCACCAATGGCCGGCCGGAGCGTCCGGGTTCCGACCTGATGCGCGGGCTCTTCCTGAACACCGTCCCGTTTGGCATAGCAAAGCCGACGCGCACCTGGCTCGACTTGCTACGTCAGACCTTCTCGGCGGAGCAGGAGCTGATGCCGCACCGGAGGCTGCCGCTGGCACATCTGCAGCGAACCTGCTCGGCTACCGCGACCTTGGTCGAGGCTGTCTTCAACTACGTCAATTTCCACCGCCTGTCCGCAGCTGCCTGGGAGGACTCCCTTGAGGTCGCGCGGACCTCCTTCCCGCTCGCGGTGACCGCCAATCCGGGCGGGTTCACGCTTGACGCTGACGCGGCGTACTTTGAAGCGGCTACCGCCGAACAGCTCGCCGATCTGATGCGAGAAGTGCTTGAGGAGATGCTCGCCAATCCGGGCGGTCCGGTCACCCGGCCGGCACCTCGAACCGGCGCACAGACGCAGGCGCTGGCCGAACGGGCTAAGGGACCCGTCGCGCGGAGCACCCGGCTCATGTTTCACGAGTGGGTGAGCGAGCACGCCACGGCGCGGCCGGACGCGATCGCTATCGCGCACGGCGACTCGCAGGTCACCTATGCGGAACTGGACAACGCCGCCGAGTGCCTGGCCCGGCGATTGCGGTCACTCGGGGTGGGCGGAGAGGTCGCAGTCGGCATCTGCACCGAGCCCGGACCTGACCTGGTGCGCGCGGTCCTGGCGGTGCTGAAGGCGGGCGGCGCATTCGTTCCGCTCGACCCGGGCTATCCCACCGGCCGGCTTGCCTACATGGTCGCTGACAGCGGCATGGCGATCTTGCTCACGCAGGCCGCACTGACGGACCGCATCCCCTTCAGCGGCCACACGGTACTGATCGATCTACCCGAGGCGGGCGGGTACCCGGATCAGGAGCGACCTGGAGCAGGCTCCGCCACTGGTGCGGACAATGCCGCCTACCTTATCTACACCTCTGGCTCGACCGGGAGGCCCAAAGGCGTGGTAGTGCAGCACCGCGGCCTGACCAACATGCTCGAAGCGCAGCGTGACGTGCTCCAGCCGACGGACACCGATCGGGTCTTGCAGTTTTCATCGTTCAGTTTCGACGCCTGCGTCTTCGAGCTGACCTGGGCGCTGGCAACCGGAGCACGGCTATGCACGGCGCCGAGAGAGGAGCTGCGGCCCGGACCTGACCTGGCCCGGATCCTCCGTGATCAGCAGGTGACCGCCGCCGTGCTGCCACCCGCCGCCCTCGCCATGATGGATGCCGGCGGCCTCCCCTGTCTCGCCACCCTTATGGCGGCTGGCGAGACCTGCACCACGGACCTCGCGGACGCCTGGTCCGGCGGCCGTCGATTCTTCAACGGTTACGGTCTGACCGAATCGTCAGTATGGTCTAGCTTCGCGCTGTATCCGCCAGGCGGGGGGCGACCGCCGATCGGCCTGCCGATCCGCAACACGCAGATCTATGTGCTCGATCAGGACATGCAGCCAGTGCCGGCCGGGATTCCCGGCGAGATCTGCATCGGCGGCCCTGGCGTAGCCCGCTGCTACCTGAACCGTCCGGCGCTCACCGCAGCCGCGTTCGTGCCGGATCCGTACGGAGAGCCGGGCGGCCGGCTCTTCCGCACCGGCGACCTGGGCCGCCGCCGCGCTGACGGCTCGCTGGAATATCTCAGTCGTCGTGACACCCAGGTGAAGCTGCGAGGGCTGCGTATTGAACTCGGCGAGGTCGAGAACGCGCTGCGCGAACTGCCCGAGGTGCGCGCCGCGGCGGTGCTGCTCAGGGACGATCTGCCGGGAGAACCGAAGCTGGTCGCCTACCTGGTGCTCCAGGACACGGCCGAGCCAGATTCAGCCCGGATCAGGCAATTCCTGCGCGCGCGGATTCCTGGCTACATGGTGCCGGGCAGATTCATGCTCCTTGATGAACTACCGCTGACCAGCAATGGCAAAATTGACCGTAAGGCTTTGCCGCCACCCGCCTTCGACCGCACTGAGTTCCGCATGACTTACTTGGCGCCAAGAACCCCGGCCGAGCTGATCCTCGCCGAAATATGGCGGGACGTGCTTGGGCTGCCGGAGATTGGCGTCAATGACGACTTCTTCGAACTCGGCGGCAGTTCACTGTCGACAGTGCGGGCTGCGGCCATGGCGGCAGCCCGTGGAGTGCCGGTGACGGTGCACGATCTGGTCGAAGGTCCCACGATCGCCATGCTGGCCGCGCGCGCCGCTCAGGCTGGGCGGCGGGCAGCCACCGAGATCACCTCGGAAGTCCAGTTGCGCGACGGGGCCGGCGCACCGCTGTACTGCGTACATCCGACCGGCGGCAGCGCAACCTGGTACATCCCGCTGGCCAGGGCACTGCCGCCAGGCCCGCCGGTGCACGCCTTCCAGGCCCGCGGACTGGTTGGCGGCCTAGACCCCTGCACAGTGCCAGAGATCGCCGCGAACTACGTGGCGGAACTCTCGCAGCGCGAAGAATGCGGCAGCCGCTGCCTGCTCGGCTGGTCGATGGGCGGCAACATCGCCCTTGAGATGGCCGCCCAGATGGCTGCCCAGGGAGAACCGCCAGCGCTGGTGCTGATCGAACCGTACCTGCCCGAGCCTGCGGCTGAGCTGAGGCTAGCCACCGTGGCCGGGAAGATGGCGGACGCCCTGCTGCTGCGGGACCACGTGCGCAAGCTGCCTCCTGGATCGCCCGATCGGGCCACGGCCACGGCCAGCTTGAAGACCCTGCTGCTCGGCAGTGGCATGTCACTCAGTGAAGCGGGCCTTGCCGAAGATGCGCCGGTCGAAGTCTGGCACTCGCTGCTCGCCGCGCTGGCCAGCTATCAGATCAAGCCCTATCCGGGCCACGTCCATCTGATCATGGGCGAGGAATCCGCCAGCCTGCCGCCGAACGAACCGATGCCGGGCCTGGATGTTTCCTATCCGACCTACCTAAGGCGCTGGCAGGAGCTCGCGCAGGGCGGGCTGACTGTCTGCCTGACGCCAGGCAGTCACCTGACGATCCTTACCGAACCACTGGTCCGCGACTTCGCGACCCTTCTGGCATCCATAGGCGGAATGGAGCGCCCGCGATGACCAGGTTCGCCGACAAGTACCTTCTCGATCCCGCCGTCAACGCGAACCCGCATGACTACCTCAGCGCTCTGCGCCAGTACCAGCCGGTGTACTGGAGTACCGTGCACCGGGCCTGGCTGGTGACCGGCCACTCGCACGTCGTGCACTGCCTGCGGGAACCCGCGATATCCGCTAGCCGAGTAAAGCCGATCATGGAACGCATCCCGGGAAGTACGCGCGGCGATGAGGAACGAGCATTCGGGATCCTGTCCGGATGGATGGTATTCAACGACCCACCCGTTCACCGGAGATTGCGCACAGTGTTCCAGGAACAGTTCTCCGCGCGCTCGATCAACCGTTTCCGGCCGGCCATCGAAGCGGCAGCCCGCGGACTGCTTTCCAAACGCGCGGTTTCCGGCAATGCGGGCGACGCGGTCGCGGACGTAGCCAAGCCGCTGCCCAGCCTGATCTTCGCCCGGTGGCTCGGCGTGCCACGACAGCACAGCCCGGCTTTCTGGTACTGGACCGCACGGGTCAGTGAGCTGGTACTTGGTACCACCCAGGCGGAACGCGAACACCGCACCTCCATCGAGTCATTGCTCCACCTCTATGACTACCTGGCGGATCTCGTGCGCCTGCGCCGTGCCCAGCCCGGTGACGACCTGATCAGCTCGGTACTCGCGAGCGGACAGATCGGTGAATCGGTGACTGACGATGAGTTCATCGGAATGCTCACTCATCTCGCGTTCGCCGGAGGCGAGACCACCAGCAATCTCATCGCGAACGGCCTGCGTGCCCTGCTGCAGCATCCCAGCGAACTTGACGCGATACGCGCGGACCCTGACCTGCTGCCGGGCAGCATCGAAGAGGTCCTGCGCTTCGACGGCCCGTCTAAGATGTCGATACGGATCGCCGCGTCGGACTTCAAGCTTGACGGCGCCACCATTTGTGCCGGAGACAGGATCTATCTGATAACTGCCGCGGCTAACCGGGATCCGGCGCTGTTCCCCGATCCAGACCGCTTCATTGCCACCCGCAGCAACACCATGCATCTCGGTTTTGGCTTCGGCGAACATTTCTGTATCGGCGCGCCCCTTGCCCGCCTGGTGGCCAGGGCGGCCATCGGCGCCTTGGTGCGCGATTACCCGAACCTGGAGCTGGTTGACGTGGAACACACCTGGCACCTCTCCCTGCTTAACCGGAGCCTGACGATGCTGCCTATCCGGTATTGACCGATCCCCTCCCGTCCTACTGCCGATTGCGAGATCGGACTATGGCCACCACGTTAGCTAACCCAAGCTCACGCCTCTGGGCACCGGTCAGGATCGCATCGTTCCGCAGGCTGTGGCTCGGGCAGTCTTTCTCGCTGCTGGGCGACGGTTTCAGTTACATTGCGTTCTCCTGGATCACTCTGAGTCTCACCCGATCCACGCTTGTGCTCGGTTACGTACTGGCGATGCAGGCGGTGCCGCGGGCCGCGCTGACATTGGTCGGAGGCTCGCTGAGCGACAAGTGGTCTGCGCGGGTACTCATGACGCTCTCGAGCTGGGCGCGGACCATAGTGATGATCACCGTCGCCGCTATCGGTTTCGCCCACTTGCTGAGCGTCTGGATGCTGGTCGTCGCGGCGGCCGCCTTCGGCTCGGTCGACGCCTTCTTCCAACCCGCGCGATCATCGATCCTGCCCGCCGTGGTGGAGAAGGACCTCCTTGCTCCTGCCAACTCCCTGCTGAGCGTGGGCAGCCGGATCTCGGCCGTGCTCGGCCCGGCGGTCGGCGGCATCGTGGTGGCGGTCAGCGACGCTAGGTTCGCCTTCCTTGTCGACGGGGTGTGCTTTGCGCTGTGTGGTCTGTGTGTGTCACGAATCGTCCCGCTCCACAAGCCGAACGTCGACAAAGATCCTGAATCCGGCTCGCCCGATGACCCACCCGCGCCGGAATCGAGAAACACGCTGCTCGCGCGGATCCGGATAGGGCTGAGGTATGCCTGGCAAGATCCGCGCATCCGGACCATGCTTGCCATCGATACCGCGGTGACCTTTTGTTATGCGGGTCCGTTCACCGTAGGATTCGCTGATCTCGCGAAATTCCAGCTAAGCGGCGGTGCTGCGTCATTGGGACTGCTCAGCGGCGGCCTGGCCGGAGGAGCTTTGCTCGGCGCGCTGGCCGGCGGGCTGGTGGGAACGCAATTGCGCGTGGGACTCTTGGTGGCCGGGCTGGCAGGCTGGCTTGCGGTAGGCATGACGGTGCTGGGGATTATGCACAATGTCGTGGCCGCGGTGGGGATCGTTCTGGCCATGGGCTTCGCCATCGGTTTCGAGGGTGTCTTCGGCATAAGCTGGATCCAGCGGAACGTCCATGGCTCGGTGCTCAGCCGGGTGATATCAATCGACATGCTGTTCGGCTACATGGCCGCTCCTGTATCCCTCGTCCTCTGCGGCGCTTTGGCGCAGACGCGCCTTGAAGAGATATTCGGTGGCATCGCGCTGATTCTGGCGATCACCGCGCTCGGCATACTCAGCTCTAAACCGGTACGGGAAATGAAGTAAAGTGGATTGCTCAACCGGGAAATGTCCATTGCCGCCAGTGAGGTGCCCCACGGTTCCCGGACAGGGGATCCATTAGGATTCTCCTGGAAAGGAACGGGAGCGAGTGCCAGGAAAAGGGAAACGATCCCCGCAGGTCGCCCGGTAGCTATCTGCGAGCCAGTCCGCTAGCCCGAAGATCCGCACGTCCTTCGCCGCGGCCGTGTCATCGCCAGCTCGCGGAAGTATCCGGCCCGGCGCGTCATCCCGGCACCGGAGCCCATCGAATGGCGGAACCCGCGGTCAGCGCGGCGGTTGAACGCCGTGCCCGCACATAGCCACCCGGCCGCCAGGAGCACCGGCGCCCCGCCCAGGCGCGCCCGGGTCGGAGGTGAACCGGCCGGGGTCGTGGAAGGACAGGGCCATGACCTGCTGCGGGCTGAGCCGCGAGATGTCGGTGACCGGATGCCCCTCGACCTCGATACCGACCGCGTTGATCAGGATCGCGCCGCTGACCCGCGGGTTGTTCAGCAAGGCCAGCTCGGCCGCGATCCAGCCGCCGACCGAGTTCCCGATCACGGTGACGTCCCACACGTCCAGCCGGTCCAGGAGCGCGGCGTACAGCCGGGCCAGCCCGGTAACGCTGGCCAGCGCGCCGGGTCGCGGAGTGCCGTCGAACCCGGGCCCGGCCAGCACCGGCCCCGGGCTCACTAGACCAATGGTCTAGACCTTCCGCGTGGTCACCGGAAGCGCCCGGAGTCCGCTATGACGACGCCGTCACGCTCAGTGAAATCTGCTGGGCGCTGGCACCGTCATGGATCTCGCTGGTGAACTCCCACTCCCACGTCTCGTCGCCGCTGTGCACCTGCCGGATGACCTTCGCCTGAACGGCCGGGTTGTGCTTATTGATGGCGTCGGCCAAACGGTCGACAACGGAATCAGGCGTCATTTGTCGGCTGCCGGAGTCATCGCGAGCATCTCGGGGCTGTCTTCGGCGAGGGTCTGGCGGGCGACCTCGATCAGGTGCGTGATCCTGTGAGTCTTGTCGACTTCAGCGAATATGTGCGACTCGAACTGGACCCGGCCACCGCTAGTGTCAAGCGCGAACAGGTACCTGCCGGCGATCCGGCTGCCTTGTTGGATTTCTTCGAGGACGCGAATATCGCCACTGCCGGTGACCATCTGGCGCATCTCGCGGACATGCGGGGCGTAGGCCACGCGGCCGTAGACCTGCCCGTTGATTCGCTGCACGAAGTCCGGCGACACCAGGCGATCCAGAGTCTGCTCGAGTGTCTCACCGTTCTCGTCCCCGTAGAACAGCTCAGCCAGAGCGCCAGCGAGGTCGACGAAGTTTGCGTTCATGCCTTTACCGCACCACCTGTTGAATAGTCAAAAAAGATCTTATAGTCGCGCCGGCCGCCGGACGCGGGCGGCGCCTGACCCGCTAGGCTGCTCAACGTCCTTGAGTGTCCGCCATCGCGCGACGAGGTCGTCCACGTAACCTGCGCTGGTGCTCGGCGCGGCGTGCGTCTGCATAGCGTCGCTGCGCATCGACAACAACCCCATCAGTAACGTCAAGGGCAACCCGGGCAGCGTCGTCGGCCAGCATCTGCTCGGCGCGCACTTCCCGGCGGGCGCGAGCAACCCACCCGTGGTGCTTGCCCCGCAGGGGCAGGCGGGGGCCGCGGCGCGGTGTTCACGATCAAGCGAGGGCAGGCCGGGTGGCGGTGAGGGCCTGCATACCGTGGTCGATGAAGTTGATCATCCAGGTGAAGCTGTCGTCGACGGATGTGTCGATCTGGAACCCGTCGGCCACTTCCAGGGTCACGAAACCGTGCAGGACGCTTCGTAGCATTCGCAGGGCATGGATCTCCTGGCTGGAGTCCAGCTCGTACCCGCGCAGCATGGCCGCCCAGGAGGCGAGCACCCGGTCGACGGCCGGGATGAGAGGGTCGTCGGGCCCGGCCGGGCGGGCGGCGTTGCCGGCCGCATACCGGCCGAGGTGTTCCTGCACATATATCCGCATTGCCTGCGCGCCGGCGGCGAGGGCATCGCTGCCGGCCCGGCCCTGGGTTGCGTCGCGGATGGCATCACTGACCTCGGTCATGGCCAGGACGGCGATCCGGTGGGCCAGGTCGGCCTGGCTGGCGACGTGCTTGTAGAGCGAGGGTGTCTTGACCCCGAGCCGTTCAGCGAGCAGGCCCATGCTGAGGTGGTCGAAGCCGATCTCGTCGACCAGAGCGGCCGCGGCCTCGGTGACCGACTCCGGGGTGAGTCGGGACCTAGGCATTGGTCAGCGTCTTGGCGAGGAAAGGCAGGGCTAGCGCGAGGACCTGATCAGGCATCTGGACGTGCGGGTAGTGACCGGCACCCTCGATGACAACCAGCTCACCGAGGCCCTGAGGCACATCAGCGATGATCTTCTCGCCCTCTGCGCGCGGGTCGGCCCAGTCGGGATCGGCGCTGCCCTCGATGACCAGGACCGGGCAGGTGATGTTGGGCAGCTGCTCACCGGCGTCGCTCGGGCTCGTCTTGCACATGGCCTGCAGGGCCTTCATCCGGCCGGGCTCGCTCAGCTTGGCCTCGATGCGCGCCAGCTCGCTGTCCCAATCGGCGGGCTTGGTCGGCATCGCAACGTCGAGGTACTTCTTCCAGCTCGCCAGACTTCCCCGCATGACGACCTGCGCGAGCTGGGTGTAACCGGCCCGGAAGCGCTTCACCCGCACCAGGCCGCCAAGGTCGAAGGACTGTTTGCGGGTGAACGGCGCCAGCTCGATGACACCGGTGACCAGATGGGGCGCGGTCGCAGCCGCGATGGTCGCTGCGCCACCGCTGATCGACTGGCCAATGATCATGGCGGGGCCGCCGAGGTGGCGCACGAGAGCGAGGAGATCACCCGCGATGTCGGTGCGGCTGTAGCCGTCCCAGCCGAGGCTGGAGTCGCCGCAGCCGCGGATGTCGACGTTGGCGACCCGGTACCCGGCGGCGGCCAGGGCCGGGGCGAGGAAGCGGTAGGAGTGTCGGCTGTCGCCGATGCCGTGCGCCAGGACGACGAGAGGTCCCTGCCCGTTCACGTCGTAGACGAGGGTGTTGCCGGCTATGCCCAGGTATTCGGTCATGACGTCCTCCATACATTGGCTAACGATGTTAGACACAAGCTAATGTAGTTAGCCACAGGCGTCAACACTCTCCTTGGTGAGTAGCGGGAGGGAGCTTCCCCCTCTCGCTCTCGCAGAACCGTACGTGACGGTCTCCCGTCATACGGCTCCCACAGTCCGGCGTTCCGGTGAGGTGAGGAGGTGCCAATGGGCGAACAGGGCCGGCTGTCGCTGCCGTGCGGCATCGAGCCAGCGCCATGCCCGGTTGGGGTGTCCCCGGAGTCGTTTGAACTTCTGCATGGCCCATCGGATGAGGTGCTCGTCGATGCGCGCTGCGATGGCGTACAACTCGGAGCGGCAGAAGGCTCCGTAGTAGTTGATCCAGCCCCGCACCTGGTGATTGATTTCCTGGGCGAGGCCGGGCAGGTCCGTTCCGCTGCGGCGGTTGAGGTGCGCGGCTTGATATGCCCATACAGCTTGTCCTCGCCCAGTGATTTTCGACACCGCCGTAAGATCCGCGCGTCCCTGGTCGCCAACGGATACCTGGAGCAGAAAAGGCTGAGATCACGATGACCGACTGGACCGCGCTGGAACGCTTCCTGGACACCGATCCCGCGGACGTCGGATGCGAGCAGGCCATGCACATCCTGCACGCCTACGCCGACCTGCTCGCCGGGGCGGAC
>DASXMU010000118.1:0-5339 GCA_036495485.1 Streptosporangiaceae bacterium | reverse complement strand
GTCCCCTGGCCCGCAAGAAAACGGCAGGGGCTCACCGGAGTGTGATCACGTTGGCGGTGACTGGGCAGGTACTGCGCTGGTAAACGTCCGTGGGCGGAGCGAGCCGGTCCTCGCTGGGCTTCTGCCGATGCCAGACGCCGCCGGGCCGCCATTGACAGTGGTCAGGGGCGGTGCGAGGCTGGGCGTAATGCCAGCATGATCCCGGTTTATGCACTGCCTTACCGGGTTGGGGCTTTCGGGGGCATGGCGTGATCGCTCGTGCGCTAGCAGCGCCGCCAGGATCATGCGGGATTGCGGTGCGCCAGAGGGGGATCACCATGTCCTTACGAACCATCATGTCTGACCGGGTGGCACGGTTCGCGGGGATGCGGACCGGCCGTTTGCGCGGGGCGGAGTGAAATACCCAATCGCGCCCGAGGCTGTGCTGGGGCGCGGGACGCCCGCGGTACTCCGGGTCGGGTGGGGTTTCATCTCGCTGTACACGCTGGCGTACATGAGCACCAGCCTGCCGTCGACCATGGTCGCCGGGCTGTGCGCCGTCATCGGAGCCTTTGCCATCCTGCCCGTGAAGCGCCTCCGGTGAGCACCGTGCCAGCCGCCCTGCTCGAGACGAAGTTCTACGTCCCGAGGTCCCGGCGTGCGCTAGTGCCGCGCCCGCGGCTGAGTGAGCGGCTGGATCGCGCGGCCGCGTCGAAGCTGCTGCTGGTCTCCGCGCCTGCTGGTTTCGGCAAGACGACGCTGCTCACCGAGTGGCTGGCGGCGGGGCCGGCCGCGCCGGGTGATGAGCGGCTGGTCGCGTGGCTGTCGCTTGACCGGGCCGACAACGATCCCGTGTCCTTCTGGGCCTATCTGATCGCCGCGCTGCGGGCGGCGGCATCCGGGGTCGGTGCGAGTGCGCTGGCCCTGCTGGATGCCTCCGCACCGCCCGCGATCGAGACGGTGCTGACCGTTCTGCTCAACGATCTGGGTGCCATCGCGGCCGATATCGTGCTGGTGCTCGACGACTACCACGTGATCGGCGCGCGCGAGGTACAGGACGGTATGGCGTTCCTGCTCGATCATCTGCCCTCGCGGCTGCACGTGGTGATCGCGACCCGGGCTGATCCCGCGTTGCCGCTGGCCCGGTTGCGTCGCGCGGCGAGCTGGCCGAGATCCGGGCGGCCGAGCTGCGCTTCACTCCTGACGAGGCGGCGGCGTACTTCAGCGAGCTGATGGGCCTGCGGCTGACGGCGCGGGACGTGGCCGTGCTGGAGGAACGCACCGAGGGCTGGATCGCCGCGCTTCAGCTGGCGGCCCTGTCGATGCAGGGACGGGACGACATTGGCGGCTTCATTGCCAGCTTCGCCGGAGATGATCGTTACGTCGTCGACTACCTGGCCGAGGAGGTGCTGCAGCGGCAGCCCGAACGTGTCCAGGCCTTCTTGCTGAAGACCTCGATCCTGGGCCGGCTGAGCGGTCCGCTGTGCGATGCCGTCACCGGTCAGGCTGACGGCAAGGCCGCGCTGGAGGCGCTGGACCGGGGGAACCTGTTCCTGGTCCCGCTCGACGATCGCCGCCGGTGGTATCGCTACCACCACCTGTTCGCTGACGTGCTGCAGGCGCGGCTACTCGACGAGCATCCCGGGCAGGTGCCTGACCTGCACCGGCGGGCGAGCGTGTGGTTCGAGCAGAACGGCGAGCAGCCCGTGGCCATCAGCCACGCGCTGGCTGCCGGAGACTTCGAGCGAGCAGCGTACCTGGTCGAAATGGCGATCCCGGCCATGCGCAGGACCAGGCAGGAAGTCACAGCGCGCGGCTGGCTCACGGCGCTCCCCGGCGGGCTGGTCCGCGTCAGGCCCGTGCTCAGCGTCGCCATGGCCGGCGCCTTGCTGGCTGCCGGCGAGGTCGACGCCGTTGAGGCCCGGCTGGGTGACGCCGAACAATGGCTGGACATAGCGACAGATATCTGTAAAGAATCCCCGGCCCCACCGGCAGAGATGATCGTCGTCAACGAGGAGGAATTTCTCCGTCTCCCGGCTGGAATCGAGGTGTACCGGGCCGCCCTGGCCATGGCCAGGGGCGACGCATCAGGCACTGTTGCGCACGCCCGGCGGGCGCTTGAGCTTTCGGCTGCTGACGACCACCTCTGCCGTGCGTCGGCATCGGGGTTCCTGGGGCTCACGTCCTGGGGGAGCGGGGAGCTGGAGGCGGCGCACCGGGCCTGGTCGGCGTGCGTGGCCGGACTGCGGCAGGCCGGATATATCGCCGATATCTTCGGCTGCTCGATCGCGCTGGCGGACATCCGGCTTGTGCAAGGTCGTCTCGATGAGGCGATGCACACCTACGAGCAGGCATTGCAGCGTGCATCTGAGCAGGGCGGGCCCGTGCTGCGGGGGATGGCAGACATGTACGTGGGGATGAGCGAGGTCCACCGCGAGCGCGGCGATCTGCAGGCTGCCGCGCGGCAATTGCTGCGCAGCCAGGAGCTTGGTGAGCACATCGGGTTGCCGCAGAACCGGTATCGCTGGCGGGTCGCGATGGCCCGGATACGCCAGGCTGAAGGGGATCTGGCCGGTGCGTCTGACCTGCTCGACGAGGCGGGGCGCCTGTATGTGAGCGACTTCTTCCCGAATGTGCGGCCCGTTCCGGCGTTGAAGGCAAGGGTCTGGATCGCCCAGGGCAGGCTCGCTGAAGCGCTGGGCTGGGCGCGTGAGCAGGCCCTATCCGTTGATGACGACCTGAGTTACCTGCGCGAGTTCGAGCACATCACCCTGGCCAGGGTGATGCTGGCGCGCCGTGAGGGCGAGCGTGCAGAGTGTTCCGTGCACGAGGCGGCCCGGCTCCTGGAGCGCCTCCTGCTGGCGGCCGAAGCGGGCGGGAGGGCAGGTCACGTCATCGAGATCCTGATGCTGCAGGCACTCGCGCATCAGCGGCTGGGGAACATCCCGGCCGCGCTCTCCTGCCTGGGACGGGCGGTGACAATGGCCGAGCCGGAGGGCTACGTCCGGGCCTTCATTGATGAAGGCCCGCCTATGGCTTCGCTGCTGAGAGCTGTCGCGAAGCAGGGAATCGCCCGGAACTACGTCCGACGGCTCTTGGTCACTGTGAACGGGACCGAGCACAGAGGCCCCGTGGCACAGACCCTGATCGAGCCACTGAGCGAGCGCGAACTCGACGTGCTGCGGTTGCTCGGAACCGAGCTGGTCGGCCCGGCCATCGCCCGCGAGCTCACGGTGTCCCTGAACACCGTGCGGACTCACACCAAGAACATCTACACCAAGCTCGCGGTGACCAGCCGCCGGGCGGCGGTTCACCGGGCCGCCGAACTCGGCCTGCTGCCGCGAGCCCGCGGCCGCCAGGCCTGACCCCTCCGGCACCGAATCACCACATCAATCACCAGGTGTGGTGATGCCTGCTCACCACATCCGCTCATAGCTTCCGATCAGGACCAGGAAAGCCCGCATGGCGGCGGAGATCCAGTCAGGCGGGGCACCAGCAAAGGGAGCACCATGAGCGAGATACCGGCCGACCGCTATCACGGCCCCGGACGGTACGAGATCCGCCTCAAGGGGCACCTCGACAGCCGGTGGGCCGCCTGGTTCGACGGGCTGGCCATTACCCACGGCAGCGACGGCACCACGATCATCCATGGCCTGGTGGCCGACCAGGCCGCACTCCACGGCCTGCTGCAGAAAACGCGCGACCTGGGCCTGCCCCTGATCTCGGTCAATCACCTCGACCCCGGCGATTCCCGGCTGCCTGCCGCCGGGGCCCGGTAATTCAGCAGTAACCGACAAGGAGACCGACATGGCGATCACCAGCAAGGCCCCGGCGGCGAAGGCGCCGCCGAGGGGAGTCCAGATGAGCTCGACAAGGAAGACGGCGCTCGTCGCGGGCATCTTCTACCTGATCACCTTCATCTCGATCCCCACCCTCGTCCTCTACGGCCCGGTGAAGAACCACCGGGACTGGATCCTCAGCTCCGGCGGGCACACGGGTGTGCTCGTGGGTGGCTTTCTCGAGGTGATCGTCGCCCTGGCCGGCATCGGCACCGCCGTCACGCTGTACCCGGTGGTCAAGCGGCAGAACGAGGGCTTCGCACTGGGTTTTGCCGCCGCCCGGGTCCTGGAAGCCGGCATCATCTTCACCGGCGTCTTCAGCCTGCTCTCCCTGGTGACCTTGCGGCAGAACCTGGGCGGAGCGGCCGGAGCACATGCGGCGCTGGTCACCACTGGTGCGTCGCACGTCGCGATCTACGACTGGACGTTCCTGCTCGGGCAGAGCCTCATGCCGGGAATCAACGCGCTGCTGCTGGGCACCCTGATGTACCAGTCCCGCCTCGTGCCCCGCATCATTCCCGTGATCGGGCTCATCGGAGCTCCGCTGCAGCTCATCGCCGTATTCGCCACGCTGTTCGGCAACATCGAGCACACCTCCTCCCTGGCCCATCTCGCCGCGGCCCCGGTGGCTGCCTGGGAACTTTCACTGGGCCTGTGGCTGGTCCTGAAGGGCTTCAGGCCCTGCCCGATCACCGCTGAAATCGCCGCAGAGCCAGCCGGCCTGCACCCGGTGCCCGAGCTGACGCACTGACCAACCAAAACAACACTGACCATCAAAAACAACAAGGAGAAAATCATGGAACAGAACTACCCCGTGCAGGTGCGAGCTCGCCTCGACGAGCCGTTGAGCCGCTGGCTGTGGCTGGTCAAGTGGCTGCTGGCGATCCCGCACTACATCGTGCTGGTTTTCTTGTGGGTCGCGTTCGCCGTCGTCACCGTCATCGCGTTCTTCGCGATCTTGTTCACCGGGCGCTACCCCCGCCCGCTGTTCGGCTTCAACCTCGGGGTGCTGCGCTGGTCGTGGCGGGTCGCCTACTACACCTACAGTGCCCTGGGGACCGACCGCTACCCGCCGTTCAGCCTGGGTGCGGAGCCGGACTACCCTGCCACGCTGGACGTCGCCTACCCGGAGCGGCTCTCCCGCGGCCTGGTCCTGGTCAAGTGGTGGCTGCTGGCGATCCCGCAGTACGCCATCGTCGCCGTGTTCGCCGGCGGCGCCGCCTACACCGCCACCGGGAGTTCGGGGGGAACAGGGCAGGCCGATGCCCTCTCCGGCGGCCTGATCGGGCTGCTCGTATTCTTCGCGGCGATCACGCTGCTGTTCGTGGGCCGCTACCCGCGAGGGCTGTACAACTTCATCATCGGCATGAACCGCTGGGTGCTGCGCGTCATCGCCTACGCCGCCTTGATGACCGACGCCTACCCGCCGTTCCGTCTCGACCAAGGCGGGACGGAGGCGCCCGCCGCCCCCACACCCGATGACCACGGGCCAGGGTCAGCCGCCTGGGTCCCGCCTGCGGC
>DASXMU010000117.1:0-2840 GCA_036495485.1 Streptosporangiaceae bacterium | reverse complement strand
GACTACGTGCGAAGTGAGGGTGCATGAGTTCAAGTGGGAGGCACCGTTGGAGGCCCGGCTGATGCCGGTGGTGCAGTACCCGGGCCAGTGCGCGATGGCCCGTCTCCGCCCCGGCGTGCGTCGCGGGTAACTGTGGCGTGCGAAGCCCGGGGTAAAAGCCGAAGCGGCCTGTGTTCCATCCAGGGGCCGCGGGCGAGGAGAAGACCGGCGGGAGCCCGCAGGTGGGTTTCCCGGCTTTGGGCCGGCAGCCAGCCGGGCCTGGGGTGATGGGTGAATGGCTTGAACTCTCGTTGACGTCTCGTGAAAGTGCCCCCCGCCGATGGGATGGTCCAGCGGGGCCGCAGGGACTGGCCGCAGAAGAGCGGCAGGTGCCGGCCGGAGGGTAATCGCTGGCCGGGAGCGCACCACCGTCCCCGGGGTAAAGAGAGCGCCCTGCCCGGTCGCAGCTTGCTTATGCGCAACACGACAACCCCGTTGGGGTCCGGCGGCCAGTTCGCCGGTCGGCCGACCGTGAGGAAGGCTCAACTCCCCAGCGGGCGCAGGATGACCCAAGAAGCGAATGCCGGTGGCCGAAAGGCAGCAGGAAACCGGGGACCGCAGGACCGGCACCTCCGCCGGGTGGCCCGCCGGATAACTGGCCGGATACGGGCTAGGGCCCGGCCCGAAAGGGAGCTGACGTGGGTCAGGTGAGCCTGTGATGACCTGGTGAACGGAGACGCCGGAACCGATGGGCAAGTTGGACGCCGCTGCGGCGGTGAACGGACCTGAGGGCGATGTTCTGGACTGGGACGCTGTGGATTGGCGCCAGGCTGGGGACGACGTACGGCGGCTGCGGCAGCGGATCTTCACGGCGAGCAGGGCAGGAGACCTGAAGAAGGTCCGTAATTTGCAGGAATTGCTGCTCCGTTCCCGGGCGAACGCGCTGGTGAGCGTGCGGCGGGTGACGGAGGTCAATGCTGGCCGCAAAACGGCCGGGGTCGACGGGCGCATCGTGCTCACGGGCCGGGAGAAAGCCGAGATGGCCACCTGGCTCCAGCACGGCGCGGCCGCGTGGAGGCCCTGGCCCGTCAAGCGGGTGTTCATCCCGAAATCGGGAGGAAAACGGCGCGGGCTCGGGATTCCCGTGATCGCCGACCGGGCGCTTCAGGCCCTGACGGCGGCTGCGCTGGAGCCCGAGTGGGAGGCCCGGTTTGAGTCCCGGTCGTATGGGTTCAGGCCAGGCCGCTCCTGCCAGGACGCGATGCAGGCCGTCTTCGTGACCGCGCGGGGCAAGACCTGCAAGCGCGTGTGGGCGCTGGATGCCGACCTGGCCACCGCATTCGACTGCATTGATCATTCCCACCTCCTCGGCCAGCTCGGCACCTTCCCCGCCCGGGGGCGGATCGAGCAGTGGCTGACGGCGGGGGTGATCGACCGTGGCCGGTTCGCCCCGACCGAGCAGGGCTGCCCACAGGGCGGGGTCATCAGTCCCGTCTTGATGAACGTGGTCCTGCATGGGATGGAACAGGCCGCCGGAGTCCGGTACATCACCACCGGCAGCAACGCCGGAACGGCAAGACCGGGTTCACCGGTGCTGATCAGATACGCCGACGACGCGCTCGCCCTGTGCCACTCGCGGGAGCAGGCCGAGCAGGTCAAAGCACGGCTGGCCGCGTGGCTGGCGCCCCGGGGCCTGGCCTTCAACGAGGCCAAAACGGCCATCGTCCATCTCGATGACGGGGTGGACTTCCTGGGCTTCAACGTCAGACGCTACCGCGGCAAGCTGCTGATCAAGCCGGGCAAGGCGGCTATCAAACGGATCAAGGCCAGGCTGACCGCTGAGATGAAGGCCCTGCGTGGGCACAATGCGCAGATGGTCCTGATCCGGCTGAACCCGATCATCCGGGGCTGGTCGGCCTACTACCGGCACTGCGTGTCCTCCAAGGTGTTCGACGCACTGGATGACCATGTATGGAAGCTGACCTACAAGTGGGCGAACTGGACCCACCCCCACAAGGGAAAACGCTGGATCGTCCGCAAATACTTCGGCAGGTTCGTCCCCTCCCGGCGCGACCGGTGGGTGTTCGGCGACCGCGACAGCGGCGCCTACCTGCTCAAGTTCGCCTGGACGACGATCACCCGGCACACGCTGGTCAAGGGCTGGGCCTCACCCGATGACCCGGCCCTGGCCAGCTACTGGGCAGCCCGGCGGCGACGCGGGACACCCCCGCTCGACCCGCCCCGGCTGCGGCTGCTTCAGCGGCAGCACGGACGCTGCCCGCTTTGCGGGCAACCGCTCCTGCACGCTGACCACGAACCCCAGCACCCCGACGAATGGGAACAGTGGATCACAGCCGTCCGCGCAGCAACCCGTCACCAGGCGATCAGCCTCGACGCGGCACCCAGGAAACCAGGCAGACCCGCAGTGCCCAGCCTCATCCACACCCACTGCCGACGCCGCCTCCCAGACGACGGCAGCGGTGGACCAGCACCCCTGCAGACCTGACCCAAGGCACGCCTTTGGGCTTGCCCGAGCCGGTTGCCTGGAAAGCGGGCGTGGCCGGTTCCGAGGGGGCGGCGGCGCGGTAACGCGCCGCCGCTACCCGACTTGGCGGATCTGGTTCTACCTGCTGGAAGCCGCCGGGCTGCAGGTGTGGCTGGTCAACGCCCGGGACGTGAAGAACGTCCCGGGCCGGCCGAAGACGGACAAGCTCGACTCCGTCTGGCTGTGCAAATTGAACGAGCGGGGGATGCTGCGGCCCTCGTTCGTGCCGCCGGAGGAGATCCGGGACCTGCGGGCGCTGACCCGGCTGCGCACCACGCTGACCGCCGAGTGCTCCCGCCACAAGCAGCGCACCGAG
>DASXMU010000116.1:0-3423 GCA_036495485.1 Streptosporangiaceae bacterium | reverse complement strand
CGTCATCGCCACTCCTGGGCGGCTGCCGTTACCGGGCCGGGTCAGCCTGCCGGCCACGCCGCTGCCGCGAGGCTGGCAGGTGAGCACCCGGCCAAGGGTGCCGGTACGCACCACGCTGTGCCCAGCGCACGGAGGCAGCCTGCTGTTGCCCAGCGCAAGCGCGCAGGCGACCATCAGGCTCACCAGGGCCGCGCTGGCTGCCAGCACGGCCAGCCGGGTGGACCAGCATCGCCGGCCCAGGTGCGTGCTGCGCGTGACCGCGCGGTTGCAGCTCACCATCAGGCGCAGCCGGGCCGGCAGCGTGAATGTGGTGAGCCAGATGGCGAGCCTGGGGTCGGAGCGGCTCAGCGAGTCCTCGATGCGTGCCAGGGTCCGCCGCTCATCTGGAGCGAGACTCATAGCCTGTTCCCCGCCATCACGACCTGCGGTTACCCACGGGGCGGCAGCCAAACATATCGTTATACGATATTTTTTAGCAAGTAATCGCTGAGCTGCGTCGACGGGTAAACTTCCGATTTTGGGTGATCTTGATTGATGCACTGCGCCGCCGTTTCCGGTCACTCAGGTTCCCCTGGTCAGGTTGACCCGGCGACCAGGGAGCCACCACGGTTCGCTGCTGTTTCGAGCGTGGCTGGAATGGTAGGAAGGAGCCGTGAAGCCAGCTTCAGAACAGGTGAGTGGGACGCCGGAGCCCGCGCCCTACTTGATCCGGTTCTCCGTCGGCGACCTGCGGCGAGTGCGGCTGGAGACGGCACAGTGGGCGGCCAGGACGGGCCTGCGGCCCGAGCGGATCGATGATTTCGTGATTGCGGTCAGCGAGATCGCCACGAACGCCGTGCGCTACGGGTCGCCGGAGGCGCAGCTGGAACTGCGGAGTGGTGCGGGAAAGACGGTGCTGGCCGAGGTCCGCGACACTGGCCGCTGGGAGATAGACACAGGGCCCAGGGAGGCGGAAGGCCGGGGCCGGATGGGCCTGGCGCTGGCTCGCCGGGTCTGCGATGAAGTCGATATCCGGCCGGGTCTCACCGGCACTACTGTGATCTTGCGGATGGACCTGGCCGGATAGCGGCTGCGGGGATGCTGGGGGTTTGCATGGCGGTGCAGCCGGAGGAGCCAGTGACGGCAGATACGTGCCCAGTGCGGTGGGCGGGCAGGCAGGCCACGGTGACGCTGCCCGCCGAGATCGACATTCTCAACGGCCAGCTGGTTCGCGAGACGCTGGAGCAGGTCCTGGCTTCGGAAGCAGCCGTCGTGGTGGCGGACATGACAGCCACCACCTTCTGCGCATCCGAAGGTCTGCACATCCTGATCCGTACGCACCTGCAGGCGGCCGCCGGCGGCGTGGCACTGCGGCTGGCGGCTCCTGGCCCAGTCGTGCGGCGGGTGATGGAGCTCACCGCCGCCGACCAGGTGCTCGACATCTACCCCTCAATGGAGGATGCGCTGGCTGGCCGGAGAACCGGTACCGGCGGCGGCTGACAGGGCGTGCGGCAGGCGCCGGAACATGAGCAGGGCGGTGTCGTCACGGACCGGCTCGTTGCCGACGAGGGCCGCCGTCACGGCGGCACAGCCCGCGTCCGCCGGCTGTGCCGACACCGCCTGGCACAGCAGGGCGAGGCCGTCGTCGATGAGCTCGCCCCGGCGCTCGATCAGGCCGTCTGTGTACAGGCACAGCACGGTGCCCGGTGTGATGTCCACCGTGGTCACCTGGCGCCGCGCGCCAGGGGCGACGCCGATCATCAGGTTGGGCGGGATCTCGGCCAGTGCCGTGGGCCGGGCTGGACTGGCCAGAACGGGGGGCAAGTGCCCGGCCGAGGCCATGTGGGCCTGGTTCAGGTCCGGATCGATGATCACGTACAGCACGGTGGCCATGGCACCCGGCTCGAAGTGCTGCATCTTGCGATCCAGCCGGGCCAGGACTTCGGCTGGGTCGAGGGTTTCCAGCGCGTAGGCGCGCAGCGCGCTGCGGATCCGCCCCATGACCACCGCCGCGGCCAGGCCAGAGCCCGCCACGTCGCCGATCACCAGGCCCAGCTCACCCGATGGCAGGTGGAAGGCGTCGTACCAGTCGCCGCCCACCACGCCGTGACCGGGAATATAGCGTCCGGCCAGCTCCACACCGGGAGCCATCGGCAGTGCGCTCGGGATCAGGCTGCGTTGCAGCGCCGCGACGGCGATCTGGTCATCGCGAGCCAGTATCGACCGCACGACCGTGGCGGCCCGGTCGGCGGCGAGCTGGAGCAGTTCGATGTCCTGCGGCGTGAACCGGCGGGCTGTCAGCGAACCGACGTGCAGCACCCCCAGCATCGTCTTGCCGGCCACCAGCGGCACGCCGAGCAGAGAGTGGATTCCCTTGTCCAGCAGGATCGGGTTGAGCACCGTGGTGTGATCGACCCGTTCCAGGACCACTGGCTTGCCCGTCGCGGCGATCCGCCCGGCAAACCCCTGGCCCACCGGGATGCGCACGCCCTGGCGCACCTCCTCTTCCAGCCCGGCCGCGGCCGTGGCTGTCAGCTGCTCGTGCCGGGCATCCAGCAGCAGGATCGCGGCCGTGTCGACCTGCAGAACGGCCTTGACCCTGCCGAGCAGCTCAGTCAGGAAATCCTGATCGCCGAGACGGGACATTTCGGCATCGGTGATCGACTGGATGTCCCGCAGCCTGCTCTCCAGCCAGTCAGTCATACCGCTTCCGTCTGCCATCACCTCGATGCCCTTCACAGCCACGCGCTGTCATAAGCCTGGATCACACCACCCGGGCCGCCTGGCAACTCCGCTCGCTCCCCCCCGAAATTACCCGGCCAGACAGGCTTGCTTTCCAGTGAGCGGACAGAGAAACGCTCCGGCACACGCACGAACAGCCCATGGTACGACCGGGCGAAGTGTCAAGCGAGAGGAAACGACATGAAGGCCGGCCGCCTGTGTATACCGAGGGCCAGCTCAGCCGGACCCGCGCAGCGCCGGCAGCAGACTGCCGGGAAAGGCGCGCAACAGTTCCGCGGGTCCGGAGTAGACGGCAACGGCGCCAGCTCTGACGAGTTCGTCCTTGCCGATGCCACCGCTGAGCAGGCCGACACACGGTACTTCGGCACGCTGGCTGGCCTCGACGTCCCAGGCTGTGTCCCCGACGAACACTGCCTGATGGGGCGGTACGCCAGCCTTGTCCAGCGCGACCTGCACCAGGTCCGGAGCTGGCTTGCTGGTGTCCACGTCGGCGGCGGAGGTCGCATCGTCGATCGCGTCCTCGGCATCGAGGGCCGCGCGCAGAGCCGCGAACTCGGGTGGGTCGGCCGAACTCGCCAGGACGACCCGGAGGCCTTGCCGCTTGCAGGCCCGCAGCAGATCCGCCGCGCCGGGCAGTGGCCGCAGCCGTGTCCAGTAGGTCGAGTACAGCGCGCTGTGCGCGGCGCGGATACCGGCGTCGGC
>DASXMU010000115.1:0-20619 GCA_036495485.1 Streptosporangiaceae bacterium | reverse complement strand
GATCAGGTGGTACAGGGTCTCCCAGCCCAGGCCGAGCAGGGTCATCAGGCCCAGGGCCTCGAAGGTGACGTGGTAGGCGAAGGTGGAGCTCATCCCGGCGGGGCGGGGCAGTGCGGGGGTGATGGCGGCGGTCCACAGCACACCGATCGTGGCGGCCAGGAAGATGCGGGTCTGCAGCCGGCCCATCAGCGTTGGGGTCATGGCGCCTCGTTCGTCAGCCACCTCAGCCAGCTCCTGACTGAGCGGGTCACTCCCAGACGGCCGCAAAAGCGGCGGCGCGCCAGGTCGTCGCAGATCAGCAGCGCGGCGTGGGAGAAGCCCCAGAAGGAGTCCACCGGCGCGAGGTAACCACCCCGGGTGATCACGCCCGAGGCGTACATCTGGCCCGGCTGGTTCTCGGCCGCACGCAGCTCGAAGTGGTGCCCGACGTCGAGCCCGCCCAGCGGGTTCAGCGTGGCAGTGCCGGTGTCGAGCAGGTCGGCCAGCATCGGGTTCTCCCGCGGTGCCAGCTTCAGGCCGGTGCAGTCGAGCACGAAGTCGGCCTCCATCCTGGCGTCGCCAGGCAGCGCGTCCACGTCGAGCCGCAGGTCCACGGTTCCGTGGTCGGTGGGGGCCATCTCGTGGATGTCGCCCCGGTAGGCCCGGTAGTAGCCGCCGGACCTGGCGCGCTTGAGCTGACGCTGCCAGAGGTTGCGTTTCGCGCTGGTGGTGCCGCTCATCGACTTGATGTACGCGGCGCGCTCGGTGTCGTCCATCTTGAGCAGGCGCCGCCGCAGCTGGCCGGACCCGGCGGCCTTGGGGAAGCTGAACGGCTGGTAGGCCCAGCCGTCACCGCCCGGCCGGCGGAACGTCCAGGGCCCCTGCGCGCCGTTCACATAGGTGCGGATCAGGTGCAGGATCTGGACGTTCTGGCCGGAGCGTTCCCGGTCGTCGAACAGGCGCTCGAGCACCCTCGACGCGGTGATCCCGGAGCCCCGGACCACGACCGTACCGGCCCTGCGCTGCAGTACCTGGTACACGTGCTCGTGCGGCTCGTAGGCGTTCACCACACGGAAGTAGTCCTGATGCTGCATCCGGTAGCCGCTGACCTCGGGGACGTAGTTGACCGCCGGGTACCCGGTGCCCAGGTGAACATACTGGCTGCGCAGCACGACCGGGCTGGAGCCGTCGGTGCGCTGGACGAGGACGAAGTAACCGCCGATCTCCCGCTTGCGCACGATCTGCGCGCGGCCGGGCAGCAGCATCGAGCGCCAGGCGATCCGCGCGGCCTCGCGGTCGATGCCGCCGAACACCTCGCAGCTGGTCGGGTTGAAGAACTCGGCACCCACGGGTTCGGTGAGCACCGTCCACATCGGCCCCAGGCGTCGCCTGGCCATGCTCCGCTGGATGGCGTAACTGGGGAAGCCCCAGATGTTGTCCACCCGGGACATGGAGTCCGAGCGCAGCGGATCGGAGTCCAGGATCTGCGATCGGCGCATCAGGTAGTGGAAGTTCTCATAGGGGCGCGACTGCGGGGTGACGACGCGGATCTCCGCGGCCGGCACCCGGCAGTTGCGCAGGAAGCCCACGACGGCGAACGAGGCGAGCCCGCCGCCGATCGTCACGAAGGGCACGTCGAGGACGCTGAGTCCCGTCCGGGCCACATCGGCATCGGACCAGACCGGGCTCGCGCACAGCGGCGTGATCCCTTCCGCCAGTGCTGTCATCAGCCCCCCTCGGTCGCTAAGGTCGTCAACTGCCCTGTCCGGGCACCGGGCCACCGGCCGTCACCGGCACCAGCAGGTCGGCGCTGATCTCCTCCAGTTGCCGTTTCCTCGTCTCGGTGCCGAACGCGAAGACCGCACCGAGCGCCAGCACCATCGGAACCAGGCCGATCAGCGCCGTTGTCCGCATGGACGGTGAGGCGAGTGAGGCGGCCACCAGCGCGATGATGAGCACTCCGCCGGCCTTGGTCGCCCCCGCGGCGAGCCCGCCGCCGCGGGCCCTGATGAGGGTCGGGTACACCTCGGAGCTGTAGGCGCTGATGACGGCCGTCACCACCGCGGTAGCCAGGATGGGTACCGCCAGCAGGAACAGGAACACGGTCTTGTTCGACGTCAGCGAGTTGCCGCCGACGACGAAGACGGCGAGCGACACGATCGTCAGCACGGTCAGGATCAGGATCGTCTTCTTACTGCTCCAGAATCCGTAGAGCACGGCCGCGAGGAGGGTGAACGGGTACCCGATGAGCGCGGAGTTGCGCAGCAGGCTGGCGGTCGCTCCGTTGCTGAACCCGATCTGCTGCAGGTCCGACGGTATCCAGAGCTGGAATCCGTAGGTGACGAACCCGATGCCGGCGCCAAGCAGCACGATGGCGAGGGACTGGCCGGCCAGGCCGCGGGCCCATAGCTGGCTGAACCGGCCACGGTCTTCGGCGGCCGCGCCGATTTCTGCCCGCGCTCCCTGCCCGGCTTCGACAAGCTTCATGCCGAAGCGGTGCATGACGGCCTGGGCTTCCGCCACACGCCCATAGGCGAGCAGGAAGCGCGGAGATTCGGGTATCCACCGGCTCAGCAGGATGAGCAGTGCCCCGGTTGGCATGCCGATCAGCCACATGATCCGCCAGCTCCAGTGCGGGATCAGCCAGCCCGCCTGCCAGCTCACCAGGGCATAGGCGCCCAGCACCTCGCCGCCGATGAGCACCATGAGCCAGCCGCGGTGCCGGGTGGGCACCGACTCGGCGATCATCGTGAAGGTGATCGGGATCATCCCGCCGGCCCCGATGCCCATCAGGAAGCACATGACCAGGTTCCACTGGTAGGCGGGCATCGCGCCGCAGATGGCGGTCGTCATGAACAGCTCGCCGGCCATCACGATGGATGCGCGCCGGCCGATCCGGTCGCCCAGCCAGCCCCAGGTGAACGAGCCGATCACGGTGCCGGTAATGCCGACCAGCGGCAGCAGGGAGACGGGCAGCCCGCCATGCGGGTTGGTGGCCGCTTTGAGCCCGTACTCCTTGACCATGCCGGGCGCGACGAACGAGAGGGTAAGCGGATGCGTGGCGTCGATGACGATCGCCACCGCCAGCACGATCATGAGCTGGACCACCGTGGCGGTGACACGCGTCTCGCCGGAGACGACCTTGCTCTCCGCCGCCGCCGCCGCGCTCACCGGCCGCCGCCTGGGGATCAGGCCGATGAAGCTGAGCACGAGCCCGGCAAGGATCAGCCCCATGCCGACGTCCATGAGGACCATGTCGGTCCCCATGGAGCCCGTCATGCTCATCTTCGACACCTGGTAGTGCATACTTCGTGAGGCGATATACAGCGGGAAATGCAGCCCCGTGCCGACGGCGGCGAGCAAGATGCCGACCCAGAACAGTGGCGCGTTCCTGAATTGGTTGAGCGTCGGACGGCCCTGGTCGGCGCCGAAATCAGCGGATTGCACGGCAGCTCCTGCCTCAGTACCTGACTATCGCACCCGCACCCCCGTGCGGAAGATCTTTGGCCCGCTGAGGGCCGCCATAGTCGTTCTGGCGGCCCTCAGCAGGATCAATGGATATTACTTGGTAACACTGATCTCGCCGACGATAAGCTCGCCGCCGAACATCGACCAGCCCGGGTGGACCGTCGACGGCGTGGCCAGCGGATTGCCTGGCGTCTTCCAGAACGGCGTGGTGAAGTTCAGCGAGTACGCGTCCCGCTGGCCGGTGCGGCTGCCGTCGCTGGACGTGGCTATGTAGGGCGACGTGGCGTCCTCGATGGTGATGCCCGCGATCTTGGTGATCGACCGCACCACGCCCTTCGCCCTGATGGTGCCGGCGGCGTGGTTGACGTCGTAGCTCGACACGTTGAGCGAGAACATCGACATCGCGAACGGGCCCGAGAAGCCGGGGCCGAGCAGGATGCCCAGGATGGGCTCGAGGAACCCGGACAGCACGGAGAGCTGGCTGAAGTCCAGGCCCATCTGGCCGACCTGGCAGGTGACGAGCTCCCTGCTGATGGTCGCGCAGGCAATCATCTGCACGCTGCCGATGCCGACATGCATGCCCGCCCCTGCGTCCTTCAGGGTCGGCACGCTCTTGCTGGTGACCTTGTGGGTGCCGTTCTTGGTATCGCCGAAGGCCGGCATGCTCAGCCCACCGGCGGCCAGTGCGGCCGCGGCGGCGCCGCCCACGGTTGCCGTGCGCACGAACGACCGACGGTCGAGGGCGCTGGCTGGCTTGGATTCATCCTGACCAGCCGGGAGATTGGACTGCTTACGTTCTTCCACCGAGACCTCCCAGGTCTAATGAAACTCCGCTGGGCGCCTGGGCTCATTAGCCCGGTCGATGCCCTCCGGGTGTTCATCGAATAACGTAAGGTAGCGAGCGTTGTTAGACCGTCAACGTCGCGTTATAACCCCGTTGACGTGGGCTGGCATATTTTCTTTTTCGGCAAGGGTCTATGGGGTACCGCCGGGACCTGCGCAAATGACGGTTCGGCAACGGTGCGATCACACTCTGCGGGGTATGGTCATAGCTGCGCTCCAGTCCTTATCGTGCCGTTACAAAGCGGGTGAAATCGTGCCTATCCCCACCGAACCCATCGGAAGCATTCCCCGGTCTCCCGAGCTGATGGCGGCCGGCCAGGCTCTAGCCGCCGGGCAGATGACAGCCGATGATTATGGCAAGATCGCCGACGATGCCACCCGCGAGACCATCGAGCGGCTCGAGGCGGCAGGCTCGCCGGTCGTCACCGATGGCGAGCAGCGCAAGCCGAGCTTCGCCACCTACCCGATCGACGGCCTGGACCTGCTCGCACCGGATGGCCCGGTGATCCCGTTCGCCGACGGGCACACCCGGCAGCTTCCCAGGCTGACCGGCGGCCCGTTCCGTTACACCCGCCACGCCGCCGGCTATCTGGAGACGGCGCTGCGCTACGCCAGGGTCCCGGTCAAGCAGCCGGTGATCGCCGCGTCCTGCCTGAGCCTGCTGTACCCGCAGGACGGCATCGACGGCTACCCGCGTGAGGCCTTCATCGAAGATCTGGTGCGCGAGGCGGTCGCCGACATCCGCGGCGCACTGGACAAGGGCGCCCACAAGGTGCAGATCGACTTCACCGAGGGCAGGCTGGCGCTGAAGCTGGATCCGGGCGGGTCGGTGCTGCAGTCCTTCATCGACCTCAACAACCGGGTGCTGGCCGAGTTCTCGCCCGCCGAGCAGCAGCGCATCGGCGTGCACACCTGCCCGGGCGGGGATCTGGACTCCACCCACAGCGCCGACGTCGACTACGCGGGACTGCTGCCGGCCCTGTTCAGCCTGACGGCCGGGAACTTCTACCTCCAGCTCGCCAGCGAGCCGGATCCGTCCCGGGTGCTCGGCATCATCGCCGAGGCGGCGAGGCCGGAGCAGCGGATCTTCGTCGGCGTGACCGACCCGATCGACCCCACGGTGGAGACGGCCGAGCAGGTCCGCGACCGGGTACTCCAGGCCGCTCACTACCTTGACCCGTCCCGGGTGGGCAGCTGCGACGACTGCGGCTTCTCCCCGTTCGGCGATGACACTTCGACCTCCCGGGAGACCGCGTTCGCGAAGATCCGCGCCCGGGTGGAGGGGACCGCACTGGCCTCCCAGGCGCTCGGCGTCTGACTGGATGCGGGCGGGCTGGGATGGCTCGGGCGACCTGGAACGGTGTGCTGCTGGCGGAGACCAGCAATCCGGTCCTGCTGGAAGGCAACGTGTACTTTCCGCCCGAAGCGGTCCGGCGAGACTACCTGACCAGATCGCTGGCGTGGTCGGTGTGCCCGTGGAAGGGGCTGGCCCGCTACTACACCGTGCGGGTCGACGGCCAGGTGAACAAGAACGCGGCCTGGTACTACCCGCATCCGAGCCCGTTCGCCCGCAAGATCAAGAACTATGTGGCGTTCTGGAACGGAGTGCAGGTGGACTCCGGGACGCCGGGCCGGGAGACGCAGGATTGAAGGGAAGCGGGTTGTGAACGGCGCACTATGGCTGGCGGCCGCGCTGGCTGGGCTGGCGGTGGCTGGGCTGGCGGTGGTCGGCCCGGCGAGCACCGTGCCCCGGCTTGGGGCCACCGTCGAGCTGCTGACCCTGGCGGTCATCGGGCTGGTGCCGCCGCTGCTGCTGGCCTGTGCCGCCAGCACGGCGGGCACCGCGGCCGGGACGCCGGGGCGCATGATCGCCGGGCTGTGCGTGCTGGCAAACGGCCCGCTCGGTCTCCTCCAGATTGCGCTCTACGGCCTGGCGCTGGTGGCGGTGGTCCGCACGATCCTGGCTGCCGTGCGGGCGATGGCCGCCGCGCACCGGGCCGAGTTGCGTGGCCTGGCGCTGGCCGGTGCCACCCCCCGCCGGCTGGCCGACGGGCAGACGGCGTGGGTGGTCCCGTCCGGCCAGCTCGCCGCCTATTCGGGCGGGCTGCGCCATCCGCGGCCCGTGGTCACAGCCAGCCTGCTCGGCCTGCTCAGCCCGGCCGAGCAGGAGGCGGTGCTACGGCACGAGAGTGCTCACATCCGGCTTGGCCACCCGTGGATCCTGCTGTTCGGCGCGGCCATCGCGGGCAGCTACCGCTGGCTGCCCCCGGCCCGGTGGGCCTGGACCGGGCTGCGGCGCGACCTGGAAGCCGCCGCCGACGATGAGGCCGCTTCGGCGACCGGGCCGGGACCGCTGCTCTCCGCGCTGGCCAAGGTCACCCTCGCCCAGGCGGCCGCGGTGCCGGGAGCCGCCGGGTTCGCCGACTCCGGCGACCTGCGCTACCGGATCCGGCGCCTGCGGGAACCGGGTCCGCGCCGGGCCGGTGCCGCGCTCACCCTCGGCCTGGTCGGCGGCAGCCTGACCGCGGGCCTGGCCATCGTCACCTGCCAGCTGCTGAACGCCAGCGCTCCGTGGACCACCATGCTCCCGGCGCTCGCCGGGTTCGGCTACCTGGGCTGGCGGCCGGCCTGGGCCCGCCAGGCCCACTCAGACACGGGGTTCCTTCGCCGCGTCCGGCGGGGTGTCTCCGCCGCCTGACTCTGGCCCGCTGTCGTCCTCACCGGATTCCCTGAGGAGTGCGGCCAGGTCGGCCAGCAGCTCCGGATCCTGGGTGCCGGAGACCAGGTGAGCCAGCACGGCGCGCCGGTCGCCCGCGGCGGCCAGCAGCCGTTCGATCGCCTTGGCGGTGAGCTGGTCGGGATCCCCGGCGGGCTGATAAGTGAAGCGGCGGCCATCGCCCGTCCGTTCTACCAGCCCCTTGCCCACCAGGCGGGTCAGCACGGTGACGACCGTGGTGTAGGAACGTCGCGGGCCCGGCAGCCTGTCCGCCAGCTCTCTGGCTCCAAGCGGCGCTCCCGCCGCCCAGAGGCGCTCCAGCAGTTCAGCTTCCAGGCTGCCGAGGCTGGTGCCCGCGATATTCTGCCGCTTCATCGCCCCTAGTCTGCCAGCCTCT
Source organism: Streptosporangiaceae bacterium (assembly GCA_036495485.1). Taxonomy (GTDB): domain Bacteria; phylum Actinomycetota; class Actinomycetes; order Streptosporangiales; family Streptosporangiaceae; genus PALSA-505. Next base: position 13,216 of record DASXMU010000115.1, on the reverse strand, counting down.
TCGTGATCGGGGACCGCATCAACTGAGAGCGGCGGCGTGGGCGAGGATCTGGGACGCGGTCTTGGCCGGGCCCGAGTTGACGTAGCGCACGTGCCCGGTGGAGTCCACCAGGTAGTAGACGTCCATCTCACCCTTGGGGTCGTAAGCGCGGGTGAGAGCTGCGGAGGCGGTGCCGAACACCCAGTTCGCGCTGTGCGTCCCCATTCCGGCATAGGTGTGGATGAACGACGTCAAGGTTGGCGTGGAGTGGCCCAGGTCGCCGTTGAGTTCCACCTCGACCACCTTCACGTGCATCTTGGCCAGCTGGACCGCCAGCTGGCTCTGCATGGCCTTGGTTCCCACCTGGCAGACCGGGCACCAGGTCGTGACCAGCCAGATCATGGCCGGCGCACCGCGCAGCGAGGAAAGGCTCTCCTGCTGCCCGGCCAAGGTCGTGTAGGTGCCCGCGGGGGCCATGCTGCCGGCCATCGGCGCCGTGCCCTTCGACGAACTCGCCGACCCGCTCATGGAGCCGCTCGCCGACTTGCCCGTGGAGGATGCCGTCGACGACTTCATGGCCGGGCTGTTCCCGCCCGAGCTCAGCGTGACACCCAGGACCACGCCCACGACGACTATGGCGATCCCGCCCAGGCCGGTCCAGCGCCTTCGCGGTACCTGCCACCACCGGGCCAGCAGGCCAGGCTTGGCTTCGGTGACCGGTCCGTTGCTGTCTGATTCGTTACTCACCAGGTGCCTCCTTGCAGGCGGTGCTCTTCGGTTGCGGTGGACGACAAACCCCCGCCAGGCACTGGGCCCGGACGAGCTTGCGCAGCGACCAGACCCCGCTCACGGCCATCAGCAGCAAAGCCCCGGCCAGCAGCCAGTCCTGGTAGGTGGCGAAGAAATAGCCGATGTTGCCGGTGGTGCTGAGCTGCGTGGCCACCGGCAGGCCGAGCAGCCCGACCACCGTCGGCACGATCGGGCTGCAGCACAGGAAGCTCGGTGCCAGGCTGACGACGGCGGCCAGGGCGCCGGCCAGCCCTCCCCTCCTCGGCCGGCCGGCGCGGTTCCTGGCGATCCGCCGCATCGCGTACACCTGCAGCGTGACGATCCAGGCCAGGCCGAGGGCCAGCCCGATGGTGAAGGCGGCATAGCGCGGCCCGAAGTACTGCCAGTTGGCGAACGAGAGCTGCAGCGTGAAGTCGAACGGCAGCAGTACCGAGTACACGACCCCGGTGACCAGCGTGACACCGGCGAACACCACCCGGCTGACCGGGTCGGCGGCGATGTCACGGATTACCGACAGCCACGTCTGCGCGGTAACGGCCTGGCTGGCCAGCCCCCCCGGCTGGCCAGACCCGCCGTGCGCGGTTACCCGCTGCGTAGCCATCGATCCGGCGCGGTATGCACTGTAACCACCTCACGCTGCGGGGCGCGCGAGCCCACGAACTACTACAGAGAGTCCGAGCACTACTACCTTTTCGTAGACTACTCTGACGACGCCATAGAACAAAGTCCCCGCAACGTGCTAAACCCGCGTCAGCGGGCGGCGGCCTCCGAGCGCCAGGTGTGCTCCGGCGCGAAGCCGAGCATGCGTCGGGCCTTCCCTGCGCTCAGCATCGACTCGTGCGGCCCGGCTTCGCCGCGCAACGGCACGCCGGGGAAGAACTCCGCCATCAGCTCGGTGACCGGGCGGCTCATCACCGTGTCCGGGCTGGCGATGATGAAGGCCTCGGCCCCGGTGAACGACGCCTCCAGCGCCCTGCGCACCGCCTGCGCGGCGTCCCTGGCGTCGATGTAGGACCACAGGTTCCACTTCCGCCGCGCCGGATCGGAGTCGAACCCGGGGAACTCGGCGTATTCGCTGGTCAGCATCACGTTGGAGAACCGCAGGCTGGCGATCTTCAGCTCCGGATCCCAGCGGCAGAACTGCTGCGCCATCTGTTCGCCCATCGTCTTCGACAGCGCGTAGGCCGATTCCGGCCGCGGCGGGTACTCCTCGTCCACCGGCGCGTACGGCGGCGGGGTGTCGAACGGCAGGCCGAGCACGGTCTCGCTGGACGCCCACACGACGTTCCTGATGCCCCAGTGCCGGGCGCTGGCGAACACGTTGTAGGTGCTGACCGTGTTGTTGCGGAACAGTTCGGCACCGGGCACCCAGCCGGGCGCCGGTATCGCGGCCAGGTGGACGACCGCGTCGACGCGGCGGTGCCGGTCGTCGATCTGGTGCAGCGCCTCCATGGTCTGCCCCATGTCGGTGAGATCCACCCGGGTGAACGGGCACGGGTCACCGGCGGCCCGTACCAGGTCCAGGTTCGTGACCGAGTACCCATGCCCGAGCAGTTCCGCCAGGCAGGCCCGGCCCAGCTTGCCGCTGCCACCGGTCAGCACCACGTGCGTCATCCACGTCCTCCTCAGTCGGCTCCTCCAGCCAACCTAAGGCCAGACAGCGCCCGTGCCGCGCGCCGGGGCATCCTCCGATCGGTGGATGCGGGCATGGCCCGAAGCGCCGGGCCTGCGGGGCGGCCCCGCGACCAGGTGGCGGCCCCGCGACCAGGTGGCGGCTGGCGGTGTTCGTGCTGCACACGGCCGCGGCCGTGCCCATCGCCGCGACCCGCTGCCGGCTGCGGCGCCACGCGCTGGGCGCACCCTGGATGCCTGCTCCAGGACGCGCCCAGCAGATGTAACTGGTGCTGGAGTTACGGAGCGAACGTGGTGACGGTGTTGGCGCTGGGGCTGACCACGTAGACGGTGCGGACGCCGGTGGGGCCGCCAGCGGGGTCTTCGGCGATCTGGCCGGCGCTGCCGCCCGTGGCGACCGCCTCGGTGAGTGCGGGCGACGCGCTGTTCGCGTTGCTGTAAACGGCTACCTCGGACGTGCTGCTGCCCTCAGCGAGGCTGGTGTAGAGCGTGTTCGCGGTGGAGTCAACCGCCACGCCCGTGGGCTGCCCGGGGGTGTGGATGACGTTCCAGATGACGCCGGGGCCGCTGTCGATGCTGGTGTAGACCGCGATCCGGTCGAACCCCGTGCCGAACTGGGAGGCATACAGGTAGCCGGGATAGCCGGCGGCGCCGGTGTTCTCGATCGCATCACTGCCGGGCAGGCCGATGCCGGTGAGGCTGGTGATCAGGTTCTTGCCAGTGGTGCTGATCTCGCTGACCGACCCCTGGTCCTGAGTGTTGGCGAACACGGTGCTGGTGGCCGGGTTGACGGCGCTGGCCGCGATGTGGGTGGTGCCGTTGGTGTTGTAGACCTGCTGGACGGCGTAGGTCTGGTCGCTGATGGAGACCAGGTAGCCGAAGTAGAGGCCGACGTAGACGGTGCCGGTGGGGGCATCGACCGCGACCGTGGCCGGCCACTCGTCGGTGCCGCTGATGTCCACGTTGACGGTCTGGATGACCGCGTTGGTGGCCTCGCTGATGACCGAGACGGTCCCGTTGGCCGGGTTGGCGACCCAGACGGTGTGGGTGCCGGGGTCCACCGCCACACCCTGCGGATTGGTGCCGACCGCGATCGTGTGGGTCACGGTGCTGGTGGCCTCGCTGATGACCGACACCGTCCCGGAGTTCTGGTTCGACACGTACACGGTGTGCGAGGCGGTGTCGGCCGCGATCCCGGTCGGGTTGGCGCCGACGTTGATCGTGGTCGTGACGACGGCCGGCCTGACCACGGCCGGTGCAGTGTGGGCGAGAGCAGCGGGCGCGAGCAGGCCGGTGGCGAGGACTGCGGCGGCCAGGACAGCCACCGGCCGGGACCACCGGACGGCAGGCCTGAGGGTGCGGGCCAGGCCGGGTCGGGGAATGGGCATCTGCTGGTTCCCTTCTGGATGTGTGGCGGCGATGCGCCTGCGGGCGCACCGGGGTTGTCTCGACTCTGGCCAGAGGGCAGCGCCCGCACCACGTGCGAGCGCCCACACGATGCCCACATGATGGCTGCCGCGTCTGGCGATCAGGCCGCCCGGCAGTCAGATTCGAGAGAAGCACCGCGATCGCCGCGGTGGAGGAACCCCGAAGGGATGCGACGAGGTGCGTTTACTCAACAAGCTCCGGGCCGGTTACCCAGTTCTCGCCCTGATAGCCGCGCTGGTCACAGCCACCGGCCCCACCGTTACCGCCAGCGCCGCACCGCTGCCTGGCGCCAAGCACGGCCCCGCTGCCGTCGCGACCGCGCGGACAGCCCTGGAGCATCTGCTGGCCGGGATGCCGCACGCTGACGGAACTCCCGGCTGCCAGGGCGGCACGACCAGTGTGGACAGCCCCACCTGGGCGGGATACGCCGACTGCTCCCCTTCTTCCGGGCCGGCCCTCACCTGCCCCCCACAGTTGTGCTACTCGGGGGTGGCGGGTTCCTGGCTGGTCCCATACCTCGTCAGGTGCGAGGACTGTCTCGCCGTGTCCTGGCTGGGACTCGACGGTTTCAGCAGCAGCACCATGGAGCAGGCCGGCCTGCTCGCCGATCAGTCCGGCGGCTCCACCTCCTACTACACCTGGTGGGACATGTATCCATCCGGGGTTCACATCGTCGGCACGACCGTCCGGGCGGGTGACAGTATCTCGGCGTCGGTGCAGCGGGAGGGCACCAGTTACATCCTCAGCCTCACCGATGCCACCACCCCGGCCAACAGCTTCACCACCACCCAGTCCTGCACGTCCTGCGCGAACTCGAGCGCCGAGTGGATCACCCAGGGGCAGCCCGGGATCCCGCTGGCGGACTTCGGCACGTGGCGGGTGACCGGCGCTACCGCGGCGGCGGGCTCGGCCCCAGCGGGCATCGGGGCATTCCCCTGCGCCCAGATCACCATGGTCGGTCAGTCCGGAAGGGTCATGGTCCAGCCCGGACCGCTCGACGGCACCGGCACCAGCTTCGCCAGCACGTGGCGGGCCAGCACCTGACGCCGCGGCGGGCTCACCGCGGCGTCGTCTGCTTGCGGAGGAGGGCGTCGAGCTCGGCGGCGGCGCCGGTGGCGCCGATCCGGCGGAAGATCGCCTGTGCCTGCTGGAGCAGGCTCCGGCCCGCGCTCGTGCGGCCGTCGGCCAGGGCGCAGCGGCCAAGCCCGGCCAGCGCATGCGCCTCATCCCAGGAGCTGCCGATTGCGCGGGCCTCCGCCAGGGCCTGCTGGTGACGGTCGCCAGCAGGCCCGAGCTCACCACGGACCAGGTGCAGTGTCCCGGTCTCGTTGAGCACCATGGCCTCGCCGCCGTGGTCGCCGATCTCGTGGAACAGGCGCAGCGCCTCCGCCAGGGCCTGGGCCGCGCCCTGATGGTCGCCGGTCATCCGCCGCACGATGCCCAGCTCGTTGAGCGCGTTGGCCTGGCCGTGCCGGTGGCCCAGCTCCCAGCAGATGACCAGGGCCTCCTCCAGGGCCTGGGCCGCACCCTGATGGTCGCCGGCCAGTTGCCGGACGGCTCCCAGGAAGGTGAGGGCCTTGGCCTGGCCGTGCCGGTGACCCAGCTCCTGGGAGATGGCCAGCGCCTCCTCGTGGGCGCGCACCGCGCCCGGGCAGTCACCGCTCATCTGCAGCGCGGCGCCCAGGTAGTTGAGGGCGTTGACCTGGCCCAGCGGGTCGCCCACCTCGCGGTACAGGCCGAGCGCCTCCCGCTGCGCCCGGGCCGCGCCGGGGTGGTCGCCGGTCATCCGCCACACGTCCCCGAGTTCGTTGAGCGCGTTGGCCTGGCCATGCCGGTCACCCAGATCACGGAAGAGGCCGAGCGCTTCGGCCTGGGCCTGGGCGGCGCCCGGGTAGTCGCCGGTCATCCGCCGTCCGGCGCCAAGCTGGTGGAGAACGTTGGCCTGGCCCAGCCGGCCGCCGGTCTCCCGGAACAAGCGCAGCGCTTCGGCCTGGGCCTGGGCGGCGCCCGGGTAGTCGCCGGTCAGCCGTTGCACGATCCCCAGGTTGGCCAGGGCGTTGGCCTGGCCGGGCCGGTCGCCGGACTGCCTGGCGGCCTGGACGGCGGTGGCGTGCCTGCTGACCGCGCTGGTCCACGGGCCGTCTTGCCGCAGCAAGGCCGCCAGGGCGGCGGTGAGGGCGACCACCCGGGTGTGCTGGCCTGCCTCGGTGACATGGTCCAGGCAGGCCAGCAGGTTGGCGCGTTCAGCCCGGGCCCACGCCAGCGCCTTAGGCCCATCGGCCAGGCCGGGAACCGCCACCACAGGTGCGGCCGGGCCGGCGGCGGCCTGGGTGTGGCGGGCCAGCCTGGTCTCGGCGATCGTGGCGGTGTGGGTATAGAAGTCCAGCAGCCGCCCCACCGCCCGCTCACGTTCGGCGGCGGGGTCGGCGGCCGCGCGATCCTGGGCGTAGCGCCGGATCAGGTCATGCATGCCGTAGCGGTGGTAGCCCTCCTCGGTGAGCAGTCCCTCGCGATGCAGCGCATCCAGGCACCCAGCGGCCTCGGCCAGGCTCGTGCCGGCCAGGGCCGCGGCGGCATAGGGATCGGCCGTGCTGCCCAAATGCCCGCCCAGGTAGCGCAAAAACCGCTGCTGACCAGGGGTGAGGTCCCGGTAGGAGACCTCGAAGGCGGCGGCGACGCTGTTGCTCTCCGTAGCCAGGGTGAGCATGCTCGCCCGCGTTTCAGCGGCCAGGTCGGCCAGGGTCCAGGACGGGTGCCGAGCCCGCACCCGGGCCAGCAGCGAGATCGCCAGCGGCAGGAACCCGGCCAGCCGCACCAGCTCCGCCACGGCCGGGCCGGCGGCAGTGCCGGGAGCCAGCCGCAGGAACATCTCCTGCGCCTTGACCGGCGGCAGAACCTCTAGCTGGAGCGGGGTCACCGCCCCGGGCAGATCGCCGAGATAGCGGCGGCTGGTGACCAGCACCAGGCAGTCCCTGCCCCCCGGCAGCAGCGGGGTGACCTGCGCGCTGGAGGCGGCGTTGTCCAGCACCAGCAGCGCCCGCTGCCCGGCCATCCGGTCCCGCCAGAGCCCCGCCCGGCTCTCCAGGTCCGCCGGCAGCCCGCGGGCGTCCACCCCGGTGGCGGCCAGCAGCGCGGCCAGCGCGGTCTTCGGCGCCACCGGGCCCTGCCCCGGTGTGTGGCCATGCAGGCCGATGAAAAGCTGCCGGCCGGGAAAGCGGTCACGCAGCAGGTGGGCGGCATGGACCGCGAGCGCGGTCTTGCCCACTCCCGGCATTCCGTCGATCGCTACCACGCCGCCGCCGGTGCCGGCCGCGGTGATGCGGCCAAGCTCGCCATCCCGGCCGGTGAACTCCGCGGGCCGCGGCGGCAGCGAATACCGCACCTCCAGCGCCGGATGGGGCGGTGCCTGGGCCGCGATCACCGCCGCGGCCGTGATCTTGCCGAGCGCCGCGTCGATGAACCGCTCTTTCGCCGGACCGGTCAGGCCAAGCGCACCAGCCAGCAGTTCGGCGGTCACCTTCCGCGCCGTCAGATGAATCCCGCGCTCCAGGTCACTGACCGTACGCGTGCTCAGGCTGGCCCGCCGGGCCAGCTCCTCCTGCGTCAGCCGCGCCTTCTCCCGCAGCAGCGTCAGTAACCCACCGAAATCCAGCGCGTCCGGCCACGCCGCGATCTGCCCCTCTCGGCTCAGCGGTAACCACCACCCGTCCCGTGCGGAACAGCCTCGTGCCGAGCGTACGCGGTGGCGCCGGCCCCGCACCATCGCGGCGGGCTCGCCAGCCGCCGATGCGTATCATCTGGCCCATACAGACCCCTGCGTCCGGATGAGGAGCTGGTCACCAATGGCGGTGCTGCGAAGCTATGTGGGCGGGGACTGGTTCACCCCGGCGGGCGAGGGCCGGCCCGTGCTGGATGCCGTCACTGGCGAGGAGGTCGCGTCGGTCTCCTCGGCCGGAGTGGACATGGCCGCCGCGCTGGACTATGGCCGGTCCACCGGCGGCCCGGCGCTGCGGGAGCTGACCTTCCACCAGCGCGCGGCGCTGCTGAAGGCGCTCGGCTCGCACCTCCGCGAGCACCGGGATGAGCTGTACGCGCTGTCCGCCAGGACCGGGGCGACGCTGGGCGACTCGAAGTTCGACGTCGACGGTGGGATCGGCGTGCTGCTCGGCTATGCCAGCAAGGGACGGCGCGAGCTGCCGAACGACACCGTCTACATCGACGGGGCGGTTGAGCCGCTCGGCCGGGGCGGCCAGTTCGCCGGCCAGCATGTCATGACCTCGCTGCGTGGCGTGGCGGTCCAGGTCAACGCGTTCAACTTCCCGGTCTGGGGGCCGCTGGAGAAGTTCGCGCCGGCGTTCCTGGCCGGTGTGCCGAGCCTGATCAAGCCGGGCAGCCAGACGGCCTACCTGACCGCGCGGCTGGTCGGGCTGATGGTCTCCTCGGGCCTGCTGCCTGCCGGGTCGGTGCAGCTCATCTGCGGCAGCGTGGGTGACCTGTTCGATCATCTGACCGAGCAGGATCTCGTCTCGTTCACCGGCTCGGCCACGACCGCCCGGCAGCTTAGGGCGCACCCGGTCGTCACCGCCCGCTCGGTGCGCTTCAACGCCGAGGCCGACTCGCTGAACTGCTCCATCCTCGGCCCGGACGCCACCCCGGGCACGGCCGAGTTCGACCTGTACGTGAAGCAGCTCGTGACCGAGATGACGGTCAAAGCCGGGCAGAAGTGCACGGCCATCCGGCGTGCGTTCGTGCCGGCCGCCGTCACCGGCGATGTCACCGAGGCGGTCCGCGATCGGCTGGCCAGGGTGGTCGTCGGCAGCCCGGCCGCCGAGGGCGTGCGGATGGGCGCGCTGGCCAGCCTGGAGCAGCGCGAGGAGGTCCGGCGCAGCGTCAAGGGGCTGCTGGCCGCGGGCCGGCTGGTCTACGGCGATCCGGAGCACGTCGAGGTGACAGGCGCCGACGCCGAGCGCGGCGCGTTCATCTCACCGCTGCTGCTGCGCTGCGACGACCCGGGCCGGGCCGAGCCGCACGAGATCGAGGCGTTCGGCCCGGTGGCGACGATCATGGGCTACTCCGGCACCGCAGAGGCGATCGGCCTGGCGGCGCGCGGGCTGGGCAGCCTGGCCGGCTCGGTGGTGACCGCGGACGCCGGGTTCGCCCGCGACGTGGTGCTCGGCGCCGCCCCCTGGCACGGCCGCCTGCTCGTGCTCGACCACGACGACGCGGCCGAGTCGACCGGCCACGGCTCCCCACTGCCTCAGCTCGTGCACGGCGGTCCCGGCCGGGCCGGCGGCGGCGAGGAGATGGGCGGCATCCGCGGCGTGCTGCACTACATGCAGCGCACGGCGGTGCAGGCCAGCCCGCGGGTGCTGTCCGCGGTCACCGGCCGCTGGGTCCCCGGTGCGGCCAGGAACGACGACGGCACGCACCCGTTCCGCAAGCCGCTGGCCGAGCTGCGGCCCGGCGACACCGTGACGGCCGGCCCGCGCCGGGTGACGCTGGCCGACATCGAGCACTTCGCCAGGTTCACCGGCGATACGTTCTACGCGCACATGGACGAGGAAGCGGCCAGGGCCAACCCGTTCTTCGACGGCCGGGTCGCGCACGGCTACCTGGTGCTGTCGTTCGCGGCCGGGCTCTTCGTCGACCCCGGCCCCGGGCCGGTGCTGGCCAACTACGGCGTGGAGAACCTGCGCTTCCTCACCCCCGTCTACCCAGACGACGAGCTGACGGTCACGCTGACCTGCAAGCAGATCATCCCGCGCGAGGACGCCGGGCACGGCGAAGTTCGCTGGGACACCGACGTGACGAACCAGAAGGGCGAGTCGGTGGCCAGGTACGACGTGCTCACCATGGTCGCCAAGCAGTGGCCGCCGGCTGATCCCGCTGATCCGGCTTAGCGCGGCCTGGGGCGCCGCGGGCAACCCCCGGCGATGGGACCAAGGTCCCATCGTCTGGGGCCGGTCGGCCCTATGGTCCCTGCCCGGGCGGCTGGTGTGATTGGTACAGCGCCAGCCGGCTGGGGTTTCTTTCTTTTCCAAATAAAAAATCCCGGGCGGCGGATCACGATCACGATCACGGGACAGGACAGACGAGGCCGCCGCGAGGGTGTCACAGGGGCCATCCTCGAGGCAGCCTGGCCGGGCACAGGCTACAGGAAAGGGGACGTCATGACCTGCACACTGCATGTGGCCTGGGACGAGGAACTGACCGGCTACGACTTCAGCCCGGAGCACCCGCTGGCACCGCTGCGGGTCAAGCTGACCATGGAGCTCGCCCGCGCGTTCGGCCTGTTCGGCCAGGCCGGGGTCACCGTGGAGGCCCCGGCGCAGGCTACTGACGGCGAACTCGAGCTGGTGCACGATCCGCTGTATGTCGCCATGGTGCGGCTGGCTGGCAGCCCGGCCCGCCAGGGCACCGGCCTGGGGGCGCGTGCCCTGGACATGTACGGGCTCGGCACCGAGGACGACCCGGTGTTCACCGGCATGCACGAGGCAGCTGCGAAGGTGACGGGGGCGACGATCGCGGCCGCCAGGGCGGTCTGGACGTCGGCCGCGCAGCACGGGGCCAGCATCGCCGGCGGAATGCATCATGCGATGGCCGGCCGGGCCAGCGGGTTCTGTGTGTACAACGACCCGGCGGTCGCCATCGCCTGGCTGCTGGGCCAGGGCGCGGAGCGGATCGCCTACGTGGACACCGACGCCCATCACGGCGACGGCGTGCAGGCGGCGTTCTGGAACGACCCGCGGGTGCTGACGGTCAGCCTGCACGAGCACCCGGCCACGCTGTTTCCCGGCACCGGCCTTGCTACCGAGACCGGCGGCCCGGACGCTGAGGGCTCGGCGGTCAACGTGGCGCTGCCGGCCGGCACCAGGGACGCCGGATGGCTGCGCGCCTTTCACGCCGTGGTGCCGCCGCTGCTGCGCGAGTTCAAGCCGCAGGTGCTGGTCAGCCAGCACGGCTGCGACTCGCACTGGAGCGACCCGCTGACCAACCTGGGGCTGACCATCGATGGCCAGCGCGCCGCCAGCGCCGCGATCCACGAGCTGGCCCACGAGGTCGCCACCGGCCGCTGGCTGCTCACTGGTGGCGGCGGCTGCCAGCACGTTCAGGTCGCGCCCAGGAGCTGGACCCACCTGCTGTGCGAGGCGGCGGGCAGCCCGCTCGACCCGGCGCTTGACACTCCCAGCGTGTGGCGCGACTACGTGTGCTGGGAGACCAGCCAGATCGCCCCCGGGCGGATGACCGAAAACGGCCAGACGCGGTTCGAGCCGTTCGACGGCGACGATCCGGCCGGCCCGGTGGACCAGGCGATCGCGGCCACCCGCGAGGCCGTCTTCCCGATGCACGGGCTGAGCACCGGCTAACCGGCCAGCAGTTCGGCGGCATGGTCGGGGACGAAGGTCTGCGAGTCCATCGGGGCCCGCACGTAGCCCTGGGACTTCGGCCGGGGTGGCAGCTCGAGCGGCCGGGGCTGCACGTCGTGGTAGTTGATCGTGCCGAGCAAGTGGGCGATCATGTTGATCCGGGCGCGCCGCTTGTCCGCGCTGTCCACCACGTACCAGGGCGCCTCGGGGATGTCGGTGTGCACGAACATCTCGTCCTTAGCCCTGGAGTAGTCCTCCCACCGGGTGATCGACTCCAGATCCATGGGTGACAGCTTCCAGCGGCGCATCGGGTCGTTGAGCCGGCCCTCGAACCGGTGCTCCTGCTCCTCGTCGCTCACAGAGAACCAGTACTTGCGCAGCAGGATGCCCTCCTCCACCAGCAGCCGCTCAAAGATCGGGCACTGGTGCAGGGAACCGGCTGTACTGCTCCTTCGTGCAGAAGCCCATCACGTGCTCGACCCCGGCGCGGTTGTACCAGCTCCGGTCGAACAGCACGATCTCGCCCGCCGCCGGCAGGTGCGCGACGTAGCGCTGGAAGTACCACTGCGACTCCTCCCGCGCGGTCGGCGCGGGCAGGGCGGTGATCCGGGCCACCCGGGGGTTGAGGTACTCGGTGACCCGCTTGATCGTGCTGCCCTTGCCCGCCGCATCCCGGCCCTCGAAGACCACGACCAGGCGGAGCCCCTGGGAGCGCACCCATTCCTGGAGTTTGACCAGCTCCGCCTGCAGCCGGACCAGCTCCTTCTCGTAGACCGGGCGGGGCAGCCGGGCCGGGGGAGCGTCCGCCTTGCCGCGTTTCTCCCGCTTGCCGCCCTTGCCGTCATGCTGCGCCATCGTGCTCCCTTCCCCATCGCCGCCTCCAGCGCCCCCGGCCAGGCGAACAGCCCTACCAGCATGCACCAAGAGCGCTGCCCGTCGTAAGACGGGACCTTCCCGCCGGGTACGGCGGTAGCTGGTACAGCGGCAGCGAGGGGCGCACGAGCCTGCGGGGGATGGCGCGTGGTGCCGGGTCCCGGGCCTGGCCAGGCCGGGCTGCATTCCGCTCTGTTGGGACTTAGGTCGGGAAGACAAGGACTTTAGTCCCATGTGGCCGGGCTGCGTATCCGGTTGACTACCCACATGTTCGTCGCCGACGAAGCGCGTGTGGGGGTTGGCTTCCCGGTGGCCAGGGCCAGGCTGGAGGTTCTGGCCCGGAGTGATGCGCTGGCCAGGGTGTCCAGGGACGCCTACAGCGGTGCGCCGGGTGTGTCCCGGCTGGTCTCGGTCACTTTCGTGGATCTTGCGGTTCGCGCAGACTCGGTGATCCTGGGTGTGCGGTGGAATGCGGCCGGTCCTGACGGAGTGCCGTTCCCGGCGCTCGACGCCAACATCACCCTGACCGCGGACGGCGGCCAGGCGACCGTGCTGCGGCTAGAGGGCGCCTGCCGGCTGCCGGATGCCGCGCCGGGCCCTCAGCCAGCTGCGGTGATCATGAACCGGGCCGCCATGGCGACGGTACACAGCTTCGTCGGCCGCCTGGCCGATGCCATCGCCTGCCCGGCCGGCGCGGATCAATTCTGATGCAGGGACGCATAAGGTGAAGCGACCGGACGTCCACTGCGTCTCACCGGGCAGCCTGGTCTGGGAGGGGATGCACGCGGATGAACGAGACGGCAGGTGAGCGCGGCAGCATTGGGGTGTTCCTGCTCGATGATCACGAGATCGTCCGGCGGGGGGTCAGGGAGCTGCTGGAGGCCGAGCCGGACATCGAGGTGGTGGGGGAGGCGGGGACTGCTGCGTCGGCGCTGGCCAGGATTCCGGCGTTGCGCCCGGATGTGGCTATCTTGGATGTGCGGCTGCCTGATGGTGATGGGGTCAGTGTGTGCCGGGACATCCGTTCGTCGGTGCCCGGGGTTGCCTGCTTGATGCTGACCTCGTTTGGTGATGATGAGGCGCTGTTCAATGCGATCATGGCTGGGGCTGCTGGGTATGTGCTGAAGCAGATCCGGGGGACCGATCTG
>DASXMU010000114.1:0-3453 GCA_036495485.1 Streptosporangiaceae bacterium | reverse complement strand
TGTAAATGTTCCGGAATAACCCGAGTTGTCGGCGTGTCGCGTGGCAGGATCGGGTTATGGCCGTGAACGGGGATGTGCTGGCTGCGATGGTGCCGCAGCTGGAGCTGCTGTTGCCGGAGCTGGATGAGAAGGGCCGGCGGCTGGTGCTGGGCGCTGTCGCGCGTGCTGGCGGGGACGGCGGGATCGGCGCGGTCGCGCGGCTGACCGGGGCGTCGTGGCAGACGGTCGCGGACGGCGCGGCCGAGCTGGCCAGCGGTGATACTGCCGCGCCGGGCCGGGTCCGCCGGCCGGGCGGCGGGCGCAGGAAGCTCGCCGACTGTGATCCGGGCCTGCTGCCCGCGCTGCTGGAGCTGGTCGGTGATTGCACCCGCGGGGACCCGGAGTCGCCGCTGCGGTGGACCACCAAGAGCATGCGGCACCTGGCGGACGCGCTGGCCGGGCAGGGCCACCGGTGCAGCCCGCAGACCGTGTGGCGGCTGCTGCGCGAGCAGGGGTACTCGATGCAGGCCCCCGCCAAGGTGCTGGAGGGCGGCGGGCACCGTGACCGGGACGCCCAGTTCGGCTACATCGCCGGGCAGGCCAAAGAGCACATCGATGCCGGGCAGCCGGTCGTCAGCGTGGACGCCAAGAAGAAGGAGCAGGTCGGCGGCTACGCGCAGGCCGGGCGGGAATGGCACCGGGCGGGCAGCCCGCCGCGGGTGCTGGACCATTCCTTCCCCGACCGTGACGGCCCTGGCCGCGCGATCCCCTACGGGGTCTACGACATGGCCGCGGACACGGGGTTCGTGAACATCGGCACGGACGCGAACACCGGGGCGTTCGCGGTGGCGTCGCTGCGCTCGTGGTGGGACCTGGCCGGCCGGGGCGCCTACCCTGGCGCGACGCGGCTGCTGGTCACCTGCGATGCCGGCTCGGGCAACGGCACCCGGAACCGGGCCTGGAAGAAAGAGCTGGCCAGGTTCGCCGAAGACACCGGCCTGCAGGTCACGGTCTGTCACTTCCCGCCCGGGACCTCCAAGTGGAACAAGATCGAGCACCGGCTGTTCTCCCAGGTCAGCCTCGCCTGGCGGGGTCGCCCCCTGACCAGCTATGACGTCATCATCAACACCATCAGCGCGATCACCACCAAAACCGGGCTGACCGCCACCGCCGTCCTGGACCAGCGGCCCTACCCCGCCGGGCAGGAGATCAGCGACGCCGAGATCAAAGACGTCCAGGACCGGTACTTAACCCGCCACGGCTTCCACGGCGACTGGAACTACACCGTCCTGCCCCGGCCCAGGCCCGCCCCGGAGCCGGCACCGCAACGGCCGCTGCCCGCACGGGTCCGCGCCGGCGTCCTGAACCACCCCGCGCTGACCGGCATGGACCCCGCCGCCCTGCTCGCCTGGGCACAATCCCTGCAAGGCCCGGCCGCCGCCCTCGGCGGCCCGCCAACCCGGCCACGGCGCGGCCCGGACCAGCGGCTCACCACCGCCGACCTCCTCATCGCCGCCCGCATCCACACCCACCTCAAGGTCTCGCTGCGCGGCCTGGCCCCGCTTTTCGGCGTCGACTCCTCCGGCCTGGGCCGACGACTGGGACCCGTCACCGCGGCGATCGCCGCCAGCGCCCACCCGCCCCCGGCGGCCCCGCCGCCCGCGCTGCCGCCGCGGACCCGCGGCGGGCTCCTCGCCTACGCCGCAGGCCACGGTATCGACCTCAGCATCCCGCAACCAGGACAAGCTCACACTGCCCCACAAGCCATACTAGAGGACCCCGACACACCGCAAACCCGTCTTATTTTGGAACACTTACATGACCGGTCAAATCTTCAGCACAAGCCCGATGTCACGTATCTCGGATGGTGAGACGGGGACGGTTAGCGGGTGGTGATCGTGAGGGCGGTCCAGGCGCCTAGGTGGATGCGGTCACCGTCATGCAGTGGGACGGGTGTGCCCTGCGGGAGCTCTGTGCCGTTGAGCAGGGTTCCGTTCTCCGAGCCGGGGTCGACGAGGGACCAGGCTCCGTCCGGGGCCGCGACGAGGACCGCGTGCAGCCTGGACACGCCCGGGTCGGCTGGCGGGCCGGTCAGGTCTATCTCCGGGTCGATGCCGCGCGAGACACTGCGGCGGCCGATGCGAACCTCGGTGCCCGAGAGCCGGAAGCGGCGTTCGGGACAGTAGGGCGGGAAAGTGACCGTCGCGGCGTCGGGACCGCCCGCGGCCTGCACGCTGTCGAAGTAGTCACGGTCAGCGGTGACCACTGCGGTCCAGATGCTTGTGACGGGTGCGACTGGTGGGAGTGAAGAGGTGGAGGTGGCGAAGGGGGCCGGTGCGGGCACGGGAGGTGGCGCCGAGGATGGCGCGGAGGGTGGCGCAGGGGCGGGCGCGGGAGGTGGCGGGGCAGCAGGCGCGGAGGGTGGCGGCGGGTTGGGCGCGGAGGGTGGCGGGGGGGTGGGGGCGGGGGGTGGGGTGTAGGCGTAGCCGCAGGCCTCGCAGAACTGGCCGGTTCTCGGGGTGGTGCAGCGCGGGCAGGTCTCGGCCGAAGGAGGCGCCGCCGGGGTGGCGCCTGGCGCGGTCGTCATGGCGGGGTGCGCGGCGGTGCCGGGGGCCGGGCCGTCGGGGCTCGCCGCGAAAGCGGCGGGGGCGCCGATGAGGATTCCGCAGACGTCGCAGAAGTCGTCGGTCGCCGACTGGTGGCCGGACGGGCACGTCGCCATCGCTATCCCTTCTTGACCCGGACGGTCTTGGTCGACCTGGTGTCCAGGGCCATCTCGTCGGCGGCCGCCACCTTCTTCTTCAACCGCACGGTCCCTGTCGCCTCATCCACCACGTCGACCACCTTGGACAGCAGTCTCGCGGTGTCCTCATTGCCCGCCTGATGCGCCAGCGCCACCGCCCGGCCAAGCCGCGCGGTCGCCGTCTCCTCATCACCGCGCTTGCTGGCCTCCAGCCCATCCTGGATCGCCTCCGCCAGCTCAGCCTGCCCGGTGTAATGCGCGACCCGGGGATTGATCCGCGTCGACAGCGCCTCATCCTCAGTCCACGTCGCCCGGATCAGGCCCTGACCCAGCACCTGCTGCCCGGCCGGCGAGCTCGCCACCAGGCTGACCCGCGCGGCGAGCATCTCCTGACCGACATTCGCCGCGCTCACCCGCACGCCCACGTGATAGTCGCGGCTCTCCCCCGGCGCCCACGCGCCGGTCGGATAGTCCCCGGCCTGCGCGCCGGACGGCACCCGGCGCCCCGTCAGGTCATCGATCGCCGGGGCGACCTGCTTGACGAACACCGGCACCGCCTGCTGCGGCGTCCACACCCGCAGCATGACGTCGGGAAGCTGCTTGCTCATCGCGCCGCGCATCATCTCCTCAAAGTCAGCCGCCAGCCCGGCCGGGTCCGGCACGATGTCGACCGTGCCAAGCAGCGCCGTGGAGATCTTGCGCAGCTCGCCGACCTCCCAGTCGGTTCCGAC
>DASXMU010000113.1:0-11849 GCA_036495485.1 Streptosporangiaceae bacterium | reverse complement strand
TCCACCGTCACAGCGTGCAGCCCGATCGGGTGGCACAGGGGAATCAGATCGGGGGTCCGCTTCGCGCCCTGGATGCCGGCGATCCTGGCCACCGCCAGCGCGTCGCCTTTGGGAACGTTGCCGGAACGCAACGCGGCCACGGCAGCAGCAGACAGCAGCACCCGTCCAGACGCCCGGGCCTCGCGCGCGGACACCGGCTTGGCCGACACGTCTACCATTCGCGCCCGGCCGGCGGTGTCTAGGTGGCTGAGTTGCCCGGTCACGGCAGGATCATCACCTCAGCCTCGTCGCCAGCTTTCATGGCGACCACCCACTCTGGCACGACGATCAGCGAGTTTGCCCGGCCCAGTGTCGCGAGCTGATGCGACCCCTGCCCGCTCAGCGGCTCGACCGTCCCTTCGGACCGATTCAGCACGCCACGCAGGAACGCCCGCCGCCCAGCTGGCGCCCGCAACGGACCGGACAGCACAGCCCGCGTCACCGGCAGCGCCAGGTCGCGGGTGCGCAGCAGCGCGTCCAATGCGGCCCGGACGAACAACTGGAACGAAACAAAGGCGCTGACCGGGTTCCCGGGCAGTGTGAAGATCGGCGTCTCGTCCGGGCCCACCACGCCGAAGCCCTGGGGCATCCCGGGCTGCATGGCGACCTTGCGGAACGTTACGGTGCCTAGCCGTTGCAGCACGTCTTTCACTACGTCGTTTTCGCCGCCCATGCTCACCCCGCCGCTGGTGATCAGCAGGTCGGCCCGCAGGAACTGGTCCTCGATGGCTTCCAGCAGGGCGTGCGGGTCGTCGGGGACGGAGGCTACCCGGTAGGCCAGGCAGCCAGCCTGCCGCGCCGCGGCGGCCAGCATGAAACTGTTCGACTCCCAGATTTTCCCTGGTACCAGGGGGGCGCCTGGTTCGGCTAGCTCGTTGCCGGTGGAGATGATGACGGCGCGGGGGCGGGGGCGGACCAGCACCGTGGCCAGGCCGGCCGCGGCGGCCAGGCCGATCTGGGGCGGGCCGAGGACCGTGCCCGCGGTCAGCAGCACGTCGCCGGCCCGGGCGTCGTCGCCGGAACGGCGCACGGCGTTGCCCAGCTCTGGCGTTTTGCGGATGAGGACGCTGGTCGTGCCGCCGTCGGTCCATTCGACCGGGACCACCGCGTCGGCGCCCGCGGGCAGGTGCGCGCCGGTCATGATCAGGAGGGCCTGACCTGGGGCGACAGCGTAGGCGCCGGTGTCCCCGGCCGCGACCTCACCGGTCACAGGCAACGAGACCGGCGTACTCTCGGAAGCGCTAGCGACGTCGCCAGCGCGCACGGCATAGCCGTCCATGGCCGAGTTGTCGAAGGACGGCAGAGGGTAGCGCGCGGTGACATCGCTCGCGAGCACGCAGCCTTCAGCCTCGGGCAACGCTAGCTCGATCGGTGCTAGCGGGCGTACCGTGGCGGCCACATCGGCCAGGTGCGCGTCCACTGACACCATGGATGTGCTGGCCGGTCCCCCCGGCTGGCCGGCGGCCGTCACTGCAGGTCGTCCAGGTACTTGCGGAGCCAGGGCACGAACTCCTGGGCAAGGTCGGGCCGTTCGCAGCCGAACTGGACCATCGTGCGGAGGTAGTCGAGCTTGTTACCGGTGTCGAACCGGCGGCCGCGGAACAGCACCCCGTGCACACCGCCACCCTGGCTGGCATCTTGCCTGGCCAGCACCTTGAGCGCGTCGGTGAGCTGGATCTCGCCGCCCCGGCCGGGTGGGGTCTCGCGCAGCACGCCGAACACGGCCGGGTCGCAGACGTAGCGGCCGATGATGATCCAGCGGCTGGGCGCCTCGCCGGGCACCGGCTTCTCGACCAGGTCGGTGACGCTCACCACATCTTGTTCCGCGGTCGGGGTGATCGCGACGCAGCCGTACTGGGACACCTGCTCGGGATCGACCTCCATCAGTGCGACGACGCTGCCGCCGTAGCGCTGGCGCACCTCGATCATCCGGGTGAGCAGACGGTCCTTGGCGTCGATGAGGTCGTCGCCGAGCAGGACGGCGAACGGCTGGGAGCCGACGTGCTGCGCCGCGCAGAGCACCGCATGGCCGAGCCCGCGCGGATCGCCCTGCCGGACATAATGCACATGGGCGAGCTCGCTCGCCTCGCGCACCAGCGCCAGCCGGTCCGTGTCGTCCTTGGCCGTCAGCGCTTCCTCGAGTTCGTAGGCGCGGTCGAAGTGGTCCTCGATGGACCGCTTGCTCCGGCCGGTGATGAGCAGCACATCGTGGAGACCGGCGCTGACCGCCTCCTCGACCACATACTGAATGGCGGGCTTGTCCACCACCGGCAGCATTTCCTTGGGCGTTGCCTTGGTGGCGGGCAGGAACCGGGTGCCAAGCCCCGCCGCGGGGACAACGGCCTTGGTCACGGCGTCGTGTTCGGCCATGGAGGCAACCCTAGCCGCAGCCGCGAGCGGGCATGGACGCGCGGGCATAGGCTGCGGCTGATACGAAGTCGCGTTATGCAAGATTACGCCCGGTGATCGCACCGCTGACCGGCCCGATCGCTCACGCGGACCCCGCCGGGGCGGCGCTGCGATGCGGTTTTGCACAACGCTCCTGGGGTGTTGCCTTGATGAACAGGAGGACATCATCGGCGCTCCGGCAGGCCAGCAGGCGGCAAAGGCGGCGCTGCGGCAGCGGATTCTGGCGGCCCGGCGCACGCTGACCGGGCAGCAGCGGGACGAGGCGGGGCGGCGGCTGCGCGACCACCTACTCGCGTTGCCGCAGGTTCAGATGGCGGGCACCGTTGCCGCCTATTACTCCGTGGGGACCGAACCGCCCAGCCGCAGTCTGGTCTTCGCGCTGTGGAAGCGCGGAACGTACGTGGTGCTTCCGGTGATCCGTTCGGAAATTTCTTTTTCCCAAAGAAATCTTGACTGGGCATCCTACGAGGGACCCGACTCGATGACGCCAGCCAGCCATGGTCTTCTCGAGCCGGCCGAGCCCGGCGGTAAGGCCATCACCAGCGCCGACCTGGTGATCGTGCCTGCACTGGCCGCCGACCGGCGCGGGAATAGGCTCGGCCGCGGCGGCGGTTTCTACGATCGCGCACTCGCGCATGTCGGCCCGCTGATTCCGGTGATCGCGCTGCTCTACGACGACGAACTGCTCGACGCCGTGCCAGCCGAGCCGCTGGACCGGCCGGTCCGCATGGTGGCACGGCCGGGCGCAGGAGTCACGGCCGTAGGTTAAGATTTAGCAGTCCATCGGCGCGAGTGCTAAAAGCGAGTGCTAGGGCTAGTGCTAATGGTCCCCGGAAGGAGGCCCCGTGCCGACGTATCAGTACGCGTGCACCTCGTGTGGTGAGCAGCTCGAGGCTGTGCAGCGGTTCAGCGATGACCCGCTGACCGTATGCCCGGCCTGCGGCGGTGCGCTGCGCAAGGTCTTCTCACCGGTCGGCATCGTGTTCAAGGGATCGGGTTTCTACCGGACCGACAGCCGCAACGGCTCGGTGCCCGCGCAGGACAAGGACTCGAAGGACTCCAAAGAGTCCAAGGACTCCAAGTCCAGCGGTGACAGCTCCAGCTCGGACAAGAAGGCCGCCAAGCCGGCCGCCGACAGCGGCAAGAAGTCCGGCACCAAGTCGTCCCAGCCCGCAAGCGCCGCCTCCAGCGCCTGACCGGTGATCGGGGCGGCCGACGCTGCTCGCTGGCCTGCGGCCAGCTTCGCCGTGGCCCGTAGTATCTGTCCGGGGAGACCCCGGAGACCCCGATGCGAGGCTTCGCCTCGCGCGCTAACCTGAACGGCCATGACTGACAGCAGTGCTGCCGCGCCGATCGGTGTCATCGGGGGCTCAGGCTTCTACGAGTTCTTCTCGTCCGCCGACGAGATCACCGTGCACACGCCCTATGGTGAGCCGA
Source organism: Streptosporangiaceae bacterium (assembly GCA_036495485.1). Classification (GTDB taxonomy): domain Bacteria; phylum Actinomycetota; class Actinomycetes; order Streptosporangiales; family Streptosporangiaceae; genus PALSA-505. The sequence goes on along the minus strand of DASXMU010000113.1, from coordinate 7,964 downwards.
GCGATCCGATCATGGTCGGTGAGGTGGCAGGCCGCCGGGTGGCGTTCCTGCCCCGGCACGGGCGCGATCACCGGTTCCCGCCGCACCGCATCCCGTTCCGGGCGAACCTGTGGGCGCTGCGTTCGCTCGGTGTCCGGCAGGTGCTGGCGCCGAGCGCGGTCGGGTCGCTGACCGTGTCCTATGGTCCCGGCACGCTGGTGATCCCGGACCAGCTCGTGGACCGCACCTGGGGCCGGGAGCAGACCTACTACGAGACCGGCGGCGCGGTGCACGTGCCGTTCGCCGACCCGTACTGCCCGGTCGGCCGGGCGCACGCGGCCGCGACGGCGCGGGTGTCGGGCTGGGTGCCGGCCTCGTCCGGCACGCTCGTGGTCATCCAGGGACCACGGTTCTCCAGCCGGGCCGAGTCGCAGTGGTACGCGGCGCAGGGCTGGACCCTGATCGGCATGACCGCGCTGCCCGAAGCGGCGCTGGCCCGCGAACTCGCCCTCTGCTACACCACGATCGCCCTGGTCACCGACACCGACGCGGGAGCCGTCGAAGGTGAGGGCGTCACCCATGCCGAGGTCTTCGAGGTGTTCGCCGCGAACGTGCCCCGGCTGCGCGACCTGGTCGGGAAGATCATCGAGAGCCTGCCCATGGAGCGTGATTGCCCGTGCCCCGGCGCCCTCGACGGAATCAAGGTCCCGTTCGAGCTTCCTGGTTAGCTTGACATGCTCTGCCCTTAGATTTGGGCTTTAGGTATGGTTTGTCCTACTTTGCGAAGTTTAAGTTGTGTGTGAAGAGCAACTTTGCGCTATTGCGGCTACCCGATTGCCCGCCGTATAACGGTGTAAGCAAAAGGGGCTTATTCGAAACTCCTGGTGCCTGCCCGATTCCCAGAGGTCACCCTGGGTAACGAGGTCGCTGGCCAGAATTGAATAAGTCTTCCCAGGAGGGCCTTTATCTAGGGGTGTGAAGATGAGACGACGCGTGGTGATAGCGGTCGGTCTTTCGGCTACGTTGGTCGGCGCTTCATTGGCAGCGGCGCTGGTACCCGGGAACGGCGGCGCCACATCGGTGCTCGCCTCGCTCGGGAAGTACCCGGCACCACCGAACAACCCGACTGTCCGCATCGCCGGAAAGCAGCACTGGTGCGGCACCAACGGCTGGGAGTGCGCCGAGCCTGCCCTCAACTGGAACGAGTTCGCCGGCTACAACAAGGCGATCGAGGCCGGCGCTCGCTTCTCCGGTTACATCGGCCACGACGAGCCTGCCGATCTGTTCTACTCCAACAAAGCGGGCTCGGGCAACAACGCTACGTGGCAGATGGTGCTGCCCAAGGATCCGCCCACGCCGGTCAAGCAGAACGGCAGCGGCGGTATCGACAACTTCCAGCTCAACCCCACGTTCTGGCTCGGCATGGACATGTGCGACAGCCAGGGGTCGCCCAACCCGGACGGGACGGCCCTCACCGGCCACCCGACGGTCCCATGCACGCCGGACAGCGACAGCAACATCTTCGCGAGCACGAACCCGCACAGCTCGCACTACATAGGCCTTGGCCCCGGGCAGGCCTTCACCGAGATGCAGTTCTACCCGCCGGGCTGGGCGGCCTGGCCGGACGGCAACAGCTGCACCGCCAGGCAGTGGTGCGCCGCGCTGAACATAGACACGTTCTCGCAGAACCTGAACACCGGGCAGTTCAACAACACAGCGTGCCTCAACACGGTGGGCCCCGAGCCGGTCAACTTCGAGTGGATCACCAAGAACGGCAAGCCGACCGCCCCGGCGAACCCCGGCGACCCGAATCACTTCGTTCCGGTCCCGAGCCAGCAGCTCCTGATGAACTCCGGTGATCACATCACCGTCCACATGCACGACACCAGCAGCGGCCTGGAAATAGACATCGCCGACCACACCTCGGGCGCCAAGGGCACGATGACCGCCAGCGCGGCCAACGGCTTCGGCAACGTGGTGTTCAACCCGAGCGCGACCAAGTGCAAGGTCACCCCGTTCGACTTCCACCCGATGTACAGCACCACGTCTCCGATGACCCGCGTCTCGGGGGCCGCTCACACCTACAACATCTCGTTCTCGGACGAGACCGGTCACGGCGAGTACTGCGGCAAGGTCGGCACCGACCCCAACCTCACCTGCAAGCAGCCGCTCGGCGCGGACACCAACGACGGCGACACCGCGGGCCCGGACCCGCTCGGTGACGACGACTCGTGCCTGCCGGCCTCGGCCTCGCTGCTGGTGAAGGTCAATATGTGCATCGACATCGACGGCGACTTCGATGGCATTCCCTACCTGGACAGCTGGCCGGGCTCGATCGCCAACCCGACGGCCGACGCGCTGATCCACCCGACGCCGGTCATGTTCACCAGCCCGCTCACCGGCGGGAAGAACTACACCTCGATGGCGTTCGAGTCGGACATCACCCGGGACGAGTCGAGTGACACGTCCTTCAACGTGACGACGCCGTGCGAGCGGCACATCACCAACCCGGCCGACCCGATTCCGGGTCTGGGCTGCGTTAACCCGCCGCCCAACTCGACGTTCTACCCCATCTACACCACCACGAGCGTCAACAATGCCTGCTGGTGGCAGTTCGGCGGACCCTTCATCCCGGGCACCACGAACACGTTCGGTGGCAACGCGCACGCCGAGTACGGCCCGCTTGAGGCGGTCTCCTACCCGGTGAGCCCGCTGGGCACCATCAGCAAGCGCTTCAACGACCTCAGGAAGATTATCAACAGCAATCCATGCCCCGCGTGAGCGCGGCGATCTAGCTAGTCTCGCGGCGGCGCCAGTTAAGGCAACCCTTAATCTGGCGTCGCCGCTTTTGCTGCCTGGAACTACAGTCGAGGTGATATCTCGGCGTCGGCTGGAGGGTGCCCGGAGATGAGCCACGAGCCTGAGGAGGCCCTCGAGGTGCTTCGCGGGGTGTGGAGCGCACAGGGCCAGACCATCGCGGACCTAGACGAGCACAGCGGGCACGGGAAGTCCTGTAAGCGGATGGCCGATGTCGGGTTCGGCGGCGCACCGGGCGACGACGAGGACCTGCGCGCGGCCTGGCGGGACAAGCTGCGGCGCGAGGGCAAGCTGAACACCGAGACCGGGACCGTCCGGGATCTGGTGTTCGGCCCGGCCGAGCGCGTCTGACGCCGCCGCCTTCCGTGCAGCCTTCCGAGACGAGGTCCTTGATGGAGTATCCGCGGACCATCGGTGAGCTGACCCAGGTCCTTCGCGGGGGCGGTTACCTCGCCGACCGCGGCCTGGCCACGGCACTGCTGGTGGCACTGTCCCTGCAGCGGCCCATCCTGCTCGAAGGCGAGGTCGGGGTGGGCAAGACCGAGGTCGCCAAGGTGCTGGCCGCTGTCTTCGGCCGCAAGCTCATCAGGCTGCAGTGCTACGAGGGCATCGACACCAACCAGGCGCTGTACGAGTGGGACTACGCCAGGCAGATGCTGCACATCCGGGCGCTGTCGGAGCGCGAGGCGGCCGACGACGACGCCGTCGACAAGGTCTTCGGGCCACGGTTCCTGCTGGAGCGGCCGCTGCTGGAGGCGGTCCGCAGCGGCTCGTCGGCGGTGCTGCTCATCGACGAGGTGGACCGGGCCGACGACGAGTTCGAGGCCTTTCTGCTCGAGGTGCTGTCCGACTTCCAGGTCAGCATCCCCGAGATCGGCACGATCAAGGCGGACAGCCCGCCACTGGTGGTGCTCACTTCCAACCGCACCCGCGAGCTGCACGACGCGCTGAAGCGGCGCTGTCTCTACCACTGGATCGGTTACCCGGCCGCCGAGCGGGAGACCGAGATCGTGCTGCTGCGCGCGCCGGGAATCCCGGCCGCCCTGGCCCGCAAGGTGGTCGCCGCCGTGCACCGGCTGCGCGAGCTGGACCTGGCCAAGCCGCCCGGGGTCGCCGAGACCATCGACTGGGCGCGCACGCTCGACTTCCTCGGCGAGACCAGCCTGGACGGCCCGGTCACACAGGACACGCTGGGCGCCGTGGTGAAGGAACGCGACGACCTCGAGCTGGTCCGGGAGAACCTGGAAGAGATCACCTCCAGTGCCTAAGAGCTCGCGCGAGCCCAGCAGTCCTGCCCGCGCAAGCTCTAAGTTCACCGGTGTGCTGGTGAACTTCGCGCGTGCGCTGCGCTCGGCCGGGCTCGCGGTGGGCACCGGGGACGCCGCGGCGTTCTGCTCGGCGATGACCGCGCTGGATCCGTCCGACCTGGTGGATCTGTACTGGGGCGGCCGGACCACGCTGGTCAGCAAGCGTGAGGACATCGCGGTCTACGACGAGGTGTTCCGCCGCTATTTCCTGGCTGCCGACAGCCAGGCCGCCGGCCTGCTGGTGCTCAAGGCCAGGCTGACGCCCAGCGGCGCCGATGCCGTGCTCACCCTCCCGGCGCCGGATCCGGACGCGGCGGGTGACGAGGAGCAGGCCGTGCTCGGCTGGATGGCCTCCGACGTGGAGAGCCTCAAACGCAAGGCGTTCGGCGCCTGCACCCCCGACGAGCTGGCCGCGCTGCGCCGGATCATGGCCAGGATCCGGCTCACCCCGCCGCGCCGGCGCACCCGGCGCAGCGGGCCGGCGTCCTCCGGCCGCACGCCCGACCTGCGCCGGACGCTGCGCGACTCGATGCGCCAGCACGGCGAGCCCGCGCGGCTGGTCTGGCGTGAGCGGCGGGTGCGGCTGCGGCCGATGATCTTTATCCTGGACATCTCGGGTTCGATGGCCGACTACTCGCGGAACCTGCTGCAGTTCGCTTACTGTGCCCGCCGCGCGCCCGTGCGGGTCGAGGTGTTCTGCTTCGGCACCCGGCTGACCCGCATCACCAAGGCTCTTGACACCCGCAACCCTGACGCGGCGCTGGAGCGGGCCGCCCGCGAGGTGTTCGACTGGGAAGGTGGCACCAGGATCGGCGCGTCGCTCGATGAGTTCGTCCGCACCTGGGGACGGCGCGGCCTGTGCCGCGGCGGCGTGGTGATGATCTGCTCGGACGGCCTGGACCGGGGCGACCCCGAGCTGCTGTCCACCGCCATGGACCGGCTGTCCCGGCTCTGCCACACGCTCCTTTGGGTCAATCCGCACAAGGGGTCCGACCCGGGCTTCCGGCCGGTCACACTGGGCATGATGGTGGCCGCGCCGCACATCGACCGCCTGCTGTCCGGGCATGACCTGCGCAGCCTGGAAGAACTGGCGGCCCTGCTGCCGACCCTGACCTAGGAGCATTATTCAAACATCCTGACTGGGTAAGCAATGCATGAGTGAAATCTTCAATCGCAAATCACTAAGTGGTTTGAATAATGTTCCTGGAGTGGCCGGATGATCAGGCTTGGATCGCTGGCCGGGTACCCGTTCGAGGGGCCCCGGCTGCTCGGCGGCTGGACGCCGCCATCCAGGCCGGCCGTCTACGCGATCTTGTACAAGCCCGACCCGGAGGCCAGGAAGGAGCAGTACGCGGTCATCTACGTGGGCCACTGCGACGACCTCGCCGCCGAACGGTTCCCGTTCCAGCACCCGCGCGCTCACTGCTGGATCCAGCGCGCCGGATCCAGGTGGAAGGTCTACATCTGCACCTACGAGGTGCCCGGCGGCAACCGCCCGCACCGCGAGCAGATCGCCCGCGAGCTCACCGCCGTCTACCGCCCGCGCTGCAACGCCGAGCAGTTCGGCCACGCCTGGAAAGACGAGTGGATCGGCGACTACTCGGCCCGGCCGACGACCACCGGGCCACTCGCCGAACGCGGGCCTGATCAGGCGTAACCACTTTTAAGTTCAAGATCAAATTCTTTATGGGAAAAGAAAATTTGCGCGGCGGACCTACTGGTGAGACGGCGGCCTGTCTGGAACCTTGCCTGGCCCGGCCTTCCTCGCGCCCCGGGCGGACGGCCCCATCCAAGGGTTGACCTCAAGCTTGGTTGAGGTATCAGCCCAGATATGGATCTTGCTACTTGGCTGGCTTGGGCAACGGGGCGATCGAGTTGCCCTTCCCGATCGAGGAGCAGCCGTTGCTGGCTGGAAGCCCGGTGAACAGGCTGGTCAGGAACGTCATCGCGTGGGTCTCGAACGGGACAGCGGCCTCGGTATGCTTCAGCCCGGGATACTCGTCGAATGTCACCGGCAGGCCTTGCTTGCAGTACTCGTGGGCGAGCGCCTCCACGTCACCCGCGATCATGATGCCGTCACCGGTGCCGTCGGCGTTGCCCACGCCGAACAGCAGCGGCACGCTCGGGTGGCCCGGCGCCGTGCCCATCAGCAGATGGTTGAGGATCTTGACCAGGACCGGGACCTGGAAGACGTTCTGGTACTGCACCTTGACCAGCTGCTGGACGGTCAGCCCGGGGTAGTTGGTGGCGAACGAGGCGATGCACTCGCCCGCGACCTGGTGAGTGATCTTCTCGCCGTAGCGGGACAGATACTTCTTCAGGTTGACCCCGAACGCGCGCCCCACCGAGACCAGCACCGCGGGGATGACGCCAGCCCAGTCCTGATCGCCGTTGATGTAGGTCAGGTTGTGCGCGAAGTCCACCGGGACGCCGCCGGAGGCAGCGCCGATGATGTTCAGCTCCGGCGCGTACGTGGGCGCCTGCTCGCTGGCCCACTCGGTGGCGATGGATCCGCCGGAGTAGCCGAGCATGCCAACCTTCGTGGAGCTGGCGGCGCCCAGATAGTTCTCGGTGGCCCGGATGCCGTCCAGGGTGCCGTAGCCGGACTCCTGGCCTGCCCCCCAGTCGAGGCGGGTGCCTTCGTAGTCGGGCACCGTGACCGTGTAGCCGGCCGTCACATACAGCGCGATGATCGCGGCTTCGGCATCCGAGTCGGTACCAGGGTTGCCGCCCCGCAGCGTGTAGGACGGGTCGCACTCCGAGCCCAGCGCGTCGTAGGCGGTCTGGTAGGCCACGATCCTGGTGCCAGGCAGCGAGGCCAGCGGCTTGATGATCGTGGTCACGGTGACCGTGGGCTGCCCCTGCTCGCCCTTGGTCCGGTACAGCACCTGCTCGGCCGCGTAGGGGACGGTCAAACTGGCGATCACCAGGGTGATCGACCGCTTCTCGAGCACCGTGCCCGGTGCGATCTGCCCAAGCGGCTTGGATCCCGTGTAGGTGTAGAACGGGTCCCTGGACGGCAGGATCGGTGCCGCCGCGGGCGCCGCCTGGGCCGCCGGGATCGCGGTCACCAGCATCGCGGCGGCGCACACAGGCGCGGCCAGCGAGCGGAACAGGCGGGGCACGATGACATTCCTGCGGGAAGCTGGCTTATGCATGCTGGCTCCGATGAGAGGCGGCCTGCGGGCTGGGATGGCCGTGCCGGGCTGGCCGTGCCGCAGGGCATGCGGAGGGGTTACTCGAACGTAGTTCTGTTTTATGTTCGCGGGAAGTTAACGGATCTGTCAATAAGCCGTTGCCGCGTCCGGCTGCTCACCCGGCTCCGCATGGCATGAGTTGACCGCCGGGCAATCGGTGGCGATGCTGCTGCTGACCGTGACGTCTCATACCGGAGATGGGGCCACAATGCCGCATATCAACCTGGACTCGGCCGCACCGGGAATCGGTGGCCTGTTGCAGTTCCGCCCGGAGACTGGCCGTCCGCTGAGCGAGCTGGCCGAGGTGCTGCTGGTCGGCCCCAGCACGCTGACCCGTGGCGAGCGGGAGCTGATCGCCGCCCAGGTATCGTCGCTGAACGAATGCAGGTTCTGCACCGGCAGCCACGCGGCCTTCGCCGCCGCCCAGCTGCCCGGCGGGATGCAACTGGTAGAACAGGTCAGGGCCGATCCCGAGGACGCCGCCATCTCGGCCAAGCTGAAGGCCCTGCTGCGGATCGCGGCCGCGGTACAGGTCAGCGGCCGGGAGGTCAGCGCGGCCGATGTGGAGCGCGCCCGCCACGAGGGCGCCACCGACCTCGAGATCCACGACACGGTGCTGATCGCCGCCGCGTTCTGCATGTACAACCGGTACGTCGACGGCCTG
>DASXMU010000112.1:0-26147 GCA_036495485.1 Streptosporangiaceae bacterium | reverse complement strand
GCCACCCAGCTGACTCCGGCCACGCCGGAGGGCGGCTACGTGCCGATCGCGATGACGAGCACCCGGCCGGGCGGCGCGGAAAGCGCCATCCACGTGGATCGTGAGAATGGGGCGGCAGGCCTGCTGCAGGCGGTTGAGGCGTGCGGCGCCCTGCTGGTGGCCATGGTCACGACCACGTCCCCGGGCACCCGCGCCTGGCACCCGCAGGGCACCTCGGACCCCGAAGGCTTCGCCGCGATGGGCGTGACGGAAATCCTGGTCCACGGGCACGATGCCGCTCAGGGACTCGGCGTGCCCTGGGAACCGCCCGCCGACCTGTGCGCGCGGGTGCTCAGCCGGCTCTTCCCCGACGCTCCAGCCGATGTCCTCCCCTGGGCCGTGCTGCTGTGGGCCACCGGCCGCGCTGACCTGCCGGACCGGCCCCGGCTGGGCGAGTGGCGCTGGTACTCCGAACCACGGCCTTAGGACGGGGGAAAGAAAGAACACCCGGCTGCACGCTGGGGTTCCGGCCCGGTGGGATGACTTGGCGGCTGGTCCAACTGGTGCCGCTTCCACCACGGCCACGCCCAGAGCTTTGCTGGGTAACTTAGGGCCTGACCAGGCGGAAGAAGCGGCGCACGTCCTCGGTGAACAGCTTGGGCTGCTCCATCGCGGCGAAGTGGCCGCCACGGTCGAACTCGGTCCAGTGCACGATTTTGTCGTTGCGGCCGGCGAAGCGCCGCAGTGGCAGCATGATGTCGCGGGGGAACACGGCCACACCGGTGGGCACGGTGGACGGCGCCTGCGGGGGCCGCGACCGGGCCGTCTCCTGGTACAGCCGGGCCGACGAGCCCGCCGTGCCGGTCAGCCAGTACAGCATCACGTTGGTCAGCATCAGGTCGCGGCCGATGGCGTCCTCGGGTACCTGCGCCGAGTCGGTCCAGTCCTTGAACTTCTCCACGATCCAGGCGAGCTGCCCGGCCGGGGAGTCGGTGAGCGCGTAGGCGAGCGTCTGCGGCCGGGTCGACTGCAGCTTGAAGTACCCGGACAGCTCATCGGCGTACCGCTTGTTGTGCCCCAGGCGGGCCAGCTCCTCGGGGGTGAGACTGGCCAGGTCCGCCGGATCGTTTGACGGGAACGCCAGGAGAAGGTTCAGGTGGACGCCGATGACCTTGCTTCCTGCGCCGGAAAGACGTCCTACGGCCGAGCCACCGGCCAGCAGGCCCAGCGCCCGCGAGACCGCCGAGCCCCAGTCGCCGCCCTGGGCACCGTAGCGCTGGTAGCCCAGCCGCTCCATCAGCGCCGCGAACGCCCCGGCGATCCGGTCGATGTTCCAGCCCGGATCGTGGGTCGGCCCGGAGAAGCCGTAGCCGGGCAGCGAGGGGATCACCAGGTCGAAGGCGTCGGCCGGGTCGCCGCCGTAGCTGCGCGGATCGGTCAGCGGGCCGATGACGTCGAGGAACTCAACGATCGAGCCGGGCCAGCCGTGCGTGACGATCAGCGGCAGTGCGCCCGGCTCGGGCGAGCGGACGTGCAGGAAGTGGATGTTCTGGCCGTCAATGCCGGTGGTGAACTGCGGGAGCTGATTGAGCCTGGCCTCGTGCACGCGCCAGTCGTAGGCCGTGCGCCAGTAGTCCGCCAGCTCCCTGAGGTAGCCCAGCGGTACGCCGCGCTCCCAGCCGCCGCCGGGCAGCTCGTCCGGCCACCGGGTCCGGGCCAGCCGGCCGGCCAGGTCGTCCAGCTCCGCCTGCGGAATATCGATCCGGAACGGCCGGATCTCCTCGCTGCCGTGCGTCATCGAAGCCGCTCTCCTCACGCCGGCAGGCACTCCTGCCGGGCCGTGCGGGTCAGGACTTCTGGCCGACGCCGACCAGGAGCCAGAACTTGCTGGGGTCGGCGGGAATGTCGTCGCCGGGGTCCGGGCGCCACAGGGGGACATAGACCAGGCCGGGGTCGGCCAGGTCGAAGCCGTCAAAAAAGCGCAGGATCTCGGCGCGGGGGCGGATGCGTCCCTCCGCCGGGACGCTGCGATGGTAGATCTTCTCGGTGGCCTGCGCCAGGCCGGGATTGCTCTCGTTGGTGGCGTGCGAGATCACCAGATAGCTGCCGGGGGGCAGCCTGTCCCGCAGGGCAGCCACGATGCGCCAGGGGCCGTCGGCGTCGGAGAGGCAGTGCAGGAGCGCGACCATCAGCAGGCCGACCGGCTGGCCGAAGTCGATCAGGCGCTGGATGGCCGGGTCGCCGAGGAGCTTCTCCAGGTCGCGCACGTCGGCTTGGATGACCGCCGCGTTCGCGTTCCCAGCCAGGATCGCCTTGCTGTGCGCGACCGCGACCGGGTCCATGTCAACGTAGACGACCCGGGCGGCCGGGTTGGCCTGCTGAGCGACCTCGTGCACGTTGCCCTGGGTGGGGATGCCCGAGCCGATGTCAAGGAACTGCTCTATGCCGGACGCGGCCAGGAACCGCACCGCGCGGCCGAGGAAGGCCCGGTTCGCGTGGGCGATCACCCGGACGTTGGGCTCGACCATGGCTATGGCCCGGCCAAGATCCTGGTCGGCCAGGAAGTTGTGGCTGCCACCCACCAGGTAGTCGTAGACCCGGGCTATGTTCGCCCGCTTGGTGTCGACCTCTGGCGGCACCCATCTCCGCTCGCCAGCCACCACGGGTGTTCCTCCGTCTCCCCGGCCGCTGAACTCCGGCCGGCTCGGCGCCTATTATGCGATACATTTCGTGTTTGCGCGATATCTGAGAGTATGGGGCTCCGGATGGCCGGTGACCCGACCGTCGCGCCCGGCTGCCATCCGGTTGCCGGGTGCTGTCGCCGAGGCTGGTGCAGTTGCCACAGACGTCACCGATAGCCGGGGATGGCAAGCCCGCGCTGCCGCGGCGGCACGAGCCGGACCTGGCTGGCCTGGCCACCTTCATCGTAGACGGCGGGGGCAGGGTGACCTCCTGGCCGGCGACCGCGGCCGGCCAGTTCGGCCTTGCGGCCGCCGAGGTGACCGGGCGGGACGTGTGCGACGTGCTGATGACCGGCCCTGGCCAGCGCGACCTGGTCCGCCATGCACTGGCCGAGGCCGCGGCCGGGCAGATCTGGTCCGCGACCGTGGCCGGTGGCCTGCTGGGCGATGGCCGGTTTGCGATGCGCTGGGAGCCGCTGCCCATGCCGTCCGGCCACGTGCTGGTGATCGCTCAGCCGCTCTGGCCGCAGCCCACGCCCGGCTGGCTGACCGAGGCCACGGCCCGGATCGGCAGCACGCTGGACCTGACCAGGACGGCCAACGAACTGGCCGAGGCCGCCGTTTCCGGGTTCGCCGACGGCGTCGTCATCTATGTGGCCGAACGGCTGCTCACCGGCGACGAACCGGCTTCGGCCAAGGCAGACCAGGGCACGGCGGTGCGGCGGCTGGCGGCCCGGCTGAGCGATCAGCCACCGGCGGTCACCAACGACCTGCTGCGCCCCGGTGAGGTGATAGTCCTTGGGCCGGACACCCACGGCTGCCGGGCGATGGCCACCGCGGAGCCGGTGGTGTCCAGCCAGCTCGACCAGGAGAGCGCCGAGCGGTTCGCCCGCTACCGCAGCGCCGGCGAGATCACCGCCAGCTACACCTCGTTCCTGGCCGTGCCGCTGATCGCTCGCGGGATGGTCGTCGGCTGCGCGGTGTTCAGCCGGGTTCCGGCCAGCCCGGCGTTCAGCCCGGACGACACCACGCTGGCCGGGGAGCTGGCCTCGCGCGCCGCGGTCGGCATCGACAACGCCCGGCTGTACAACCGGGAGCGGCGCGCCGCGCTCGCGCTGCAGCGCGGGCTGCTGCCCGGCCAGCCGGAGGTGCCGAGCGGCCTGGAGGTCGCGCACTCCTACCTGCCGGTCGGCGACAACGTGGTCGGCGGCGACTGGTACGACATCGTGCCGCAGTCCGGCGGCCGGGCGGCGCTGATCGTCGGGGACGCCATGGGGCACGGCCCGGAGGCGGCGGCGGTCATGGGGCAGCTGCGCACGGTGGCGCACACGCTCGCCGACCTGGAGCTGCCACCGGAACAGCTCCTGAGCAAGCTGGACCACACGGCCGCGACCATGACCACGGCCCCGTTCGCGACCTGCGTCTACACCACGATCGACCCGGCGGGCAACTCGATCGTGGCTACCCTGGCCGGCCACCTGCCACCTGTCGTCGTGCTGCCCGGCGGTGGCACGCGGCTGCTGGAGCTGCCGACCGGGCTCCCGCTCGGGCTCCCGCCCGGCATCGGTCCCGGGTCCTTCAAGGCCACCGAGTTCGCCCTCGCTCCCGGTGAGACCCTCGCCCTGTACACCGACGGGCTGGTGGAAAGCCGCACCCAGCCCATCGATCACGGCATGGCCGCGCTCCGCGAGGCCCTCGCGGAGACCCTGGCCAAGCCAGGCATCACCCTGAACAACGCCTGCCAGACGGTCATCCAGCTGATGAGCGAGCATGGCGAGGACGACATCACCCTGGTGCTCGCCCGCATCCGCCGGTAGGACCACCTTCCTCAGATGCCGGCGAGCAGCGTTATGAGCTGGATGACCCGGTAGGCGGCGGGGTAGTCCGGGGCCGCGTAGCGCAGGGTGCGGGGCCCGGCCAGCTCGATGCCGGGGATCAGCATCGGGCGCTCGGTCATCCCCGGGTACAGCACGTCGACCTCGAGCAGGACCGGGCCGTCGAAGCGCAGCGCGCTGACGTTCTCCCGGCCGGCCAGGGCTTTGGGGACCGCCTGCTCGATCCGGTCGCAGGCCTCATCGGGGTGCAGCGACGCGGCGGCGCGGGCGCCGAACGCCCGCTTCACCACCACCGTGTGCATGCCGGGGGCTACCTCGGCCGCCTCCGCGGCCACGGTGTCGTCGCCCGCCACCAGCACCGGCGGCACGCCGGTGTGGGCGGCGAGCGCGGCGTTCAGGCCGAGCTCACCGACCGGCCGGCTGTCGCAGCGCACGTCGGCCACCACGCCGCCGTTGATGGTGTGGGCGAGGACCGAGCGGTGCGTGCCGGCCTTGCCGTGGTAGCCGATGAACAGCGCCGCGTCCATGTCGCCGTCCAGGCCGGACAGCATGCCATCGGGTTTGGGCTTGCCGCGCAGCAGCGTGGCCCGGCGGTCGAGCTGGTCTGGCAGCAGGTTGCGGAAGGCAGCGTGTGCCTCGGTCACCAGCACCTCGGCGCCGGGGTCGTGCGCGCAGACGCCGCGGACCGCGGCGCTGGCCTCGCCGGTGATCAGCGTGCGGTTACGCTCGTACTCGCTGTGGCCGGGGCGGACGTCGTCGGGATCGGCGATGCCCGCGATCCCCTCCATGTCGACCGAGATAAGGACCCGCATGCCATCCTTTCCTGGCCGGAAAGATACCCTACGGCGCTTCCTTGGCCGGAAAGACACCCGACGGCAAGCTTCTCATCTGACGCCCACGGTGTAGCGCGCGATGAAGTTGCGCAGGATGGCGTGCGGGTGGCTGACCTGGCAGCGGCGGATCGCCGCCTTCAGCTCGTCCGCCTGGTCCGGCTCGAAGTAGCCGGCGTGCTTGTAGACGTCGATCCGGATGCAGAAGCCTTCCGCGTCCACCTCGGGGTGGAACTGGGTGGCGTAGACGTTCGCGCCGATCCGGAACGCCTGCACCGGGCAGCCCGGGGAACTGGCCAGCAGCGCGGCATGACCGGGCAGCGCGCTGGCCGCCTCCTTGTGGCCGACGAGCGCGTCGAACGCCGGGGGCAGGCCACTCATCAGCGGATCCTGCCTGCCCGCTGGGGTGAGCGAGATCGTCACGCAGCTGATCGGCTCGGCGTACTGCCGGTCGAGGGCCGCCCCCTGGTGGCTGCCGAGCGCCCCAACGCCGTAGCAGGCGCCGAGGAACGGGAAGTCGGCCGCGACCACCTGGTCGAGCAGCCCGTGCAGGTCAGCCTCGATCCGCCGGTGAACCGGCGTCTTCAGCTCGGTAGCTTCGGTGTAGTTGAACGGCCCCCCGCCGAGCATGATCCCCGACCAGTCGCGCAGGTCGATGACCCCCAGCGCCCGCTGCTCCAGCCGCACCCGGCGCAGGTCCCGTTCCGCCAGCCCGGACATGGCCAGGAAGGACTCATACTCGTTGTCTGCCGCGGCGTCTTCGGGACGGGAGGCCAGCAGCAGGAATGGTTTCACCCGAGCACTCTAGCCCGTCGCGGGTGCTGACATGATCTTTGTGCGTGCTGCACCTGCCGCGGCTTACCGGGTGCTGGCAGGGCGGCGTTCGAGGTGGAGATGGTGGTCTCGGCATGACCGGCACGGTGATCTTTCCGGGCAAAGCCGCGGTCGCGCGGGCCGTGGCGCTCGCCGGGCCGCGTGCGAGGGTGGCGCACGCACGTCGGCTTCCCGGCGGTACGCACGCGCGGACCTGGCTGATCCAGACCGCCGATCCGGCGCGTGACCTCGTCCTGCGGGAGTTTCCGCCGGGCGATCCGGCGCCCGCCAGGGAGACGCGTGTGCTGACCGCGCTGGACGGGCTCGGCGGCGTGGCGCCCCGGCTGCTGGCCAGCGACGTAACCGGCGAGCCGGGCGAGGGCCCCTGGGTGCTGATCTCACGCCTGCCAGGCGCGGCCGACATCACCCCCGCCGATCCGGCCGGGGCCGCCGCGCGGCTCGGCGAAGCGCTCGCCCGGATCCACGCAACGCCGCTGGACCGGCTCGTTGAGTTCGACAGCGTTCTGGACCGGCCGTCGGGGTCACCAACGGCACTCACCGGCCCGGCGGCCGGTGCGGTCGCCGCGAACTGGGAGGCGCTAGCGGGCGCGTCCCCAGTGCTGACGCACTACGACTTCTGGTCCGGCAACGTGCTCTGGCAGGACGGCGCGCTCACCGGCGTCGTGGACTGGCCCGGTGCCGCACTCGGCCCGCCCGGCTTCGACCTGAGCTGGTGCCGCCTAGACCTCTACCTGCTATACGAGGAGGACATCGCCGACGCGTTCCTGCACTCCTACCTGGGAACGGGCGGGAACGCTCCAACCGACCCGCTGTGGTGGGACCTGTGGGCCCTCGCCCGGTCACACGAGAGCGTCGAGACCTGGATGCCCAACTACCGCGACCTCGGCCGCGCCGACCTCACGCCCACCGAGCTACGCGCTCGCCACACGGCGTGGACGGAGCGCCTGCTGGCCCGCCAACAGCGACAGGGGTAGAAGCGACCAGCCTTGGCCCCGGTTGCGCCCAGTGCCCGTTAACCGGATGTCCAGGTGACACCTTTCCGTTAACAAAATTCTCAATATTCAACGGATGGCCGGAAGCGGCGGAAGCCAGCCCGAGATCAAGACCGGGACCGACCCCATCAGGGCGCCGGAGCAGCAACATCCACCTTGGGGACGTTCCACCCCGAGACGCTGATCACCGGGGTGGCGCCGTCCAGGTCGGCCGAGTCGTAGGTGACGGTGACCGTCTGGGACTCGCCGGGCCACAGCGTGATGTCGTTGGCGTTCCACAGCGAGGACTGCAGCTCGTTGTCGCCGGGCAGCTCCTGGCCGGCCGCGGTGCCCCGGCGGACGTCGGTGCGCAGCAGGAACGCCACCGTGGACGTGGCCGAGGTGTTGGTGATCGTGACCGCGGTGGCCAGGTCGGCACCGCCGGGACCGGACTGCCGGGCCGTCGTGGCGGTGGCCGAGATCGTCGCCTGCGGCAGCGACTGCAGCGCCGTCATGTTCGAGTACTGGGACAGCACGCCGACCGGCTGGCCCAGGCTGGACGACCAGTTCACGACGTCCTTCTGGGTGGACAGCCAGTACACGTTGCGGTCGGTCAGGTTCCCGTTCTGGGACAGCAGCAGCTCGACGAAGTACACCTGCGGGGTCGCCGGCGGTGTGGTCGTGGCCGGCACCTTGGGCGTCAGGACGCTGTTCATGACCTGCTGGCTGGTCAGGCTGAGGTTGCTGGCGGTCTGGTCGCTGGTGACCGTCCCGGCGAGGTTGTACACCTTGGCCTCGACCGACAGCCCGGACTGGGTTGTGTTCGAGAGGTTGTCGAGGGCGACCGTGCCGTTGTCCAGGGCGTAGATGGCGTGCAGTGAACGGTTGGCTTCCTGGGTGCCGAAGTAGCTGCCCGCCTGGTCGCCGTCGCTGTTGTAGAGGTTCCACAGCAGGCTCGGCCAGCCCTTGTTCATCTGCCAGTAGATCGTGCCCGTCGACGGGACCGGGGTGTTGTTCGCGTGGTCGATGAACGCCTCGAACTGGGACCTGGTGTTCTCGTAGTCCTGGGCCTGGGCCTCTTCCACGTACTGGGCCAGGCTCGGCCAGGAGCCGTACCGGTCGGTCAGCGCGGTGTCGAAGTGGCAGAGCGTGCCGAACGAGTAGCCGGTGTTGCAGGCCGTCTCGTAGTTCGCGTGGTACTGGTTGAACGTCTGGTTCTGCCACAGGTTCGACTCGTCGGAGGCGGACATGAACCGGTTCAGCGAGTCGAGTGTGGGGACGGTGTCACCGGCGCTTTCCTCGCTGTCGTAACCCCAGGAGCCGCCGGCGTTGGTCTGGGTCGAGTCGCCGCTGTCGAAGTGCGTCGTGTCGTACCAGTAGCTCGGCGGCACCCAGTCGTAGGGGCCTTCCTTCTCTCCCGACACGCCAAGCTGGCTGCTGCTGTTGTACTCGGCGGACGAGATCACCGGGTCGTCGAAGTCGGCCTGGGAGAATGCGGTCAGCGTCACCGACTCCTGCATCGTTGTCGGCGGCTCGTCGCTCCACTGGAAGCTGAACACGCCCGGGTGGTTGCGCAGGTTCTGCCCGATGGTCAGGGCGGACAACTGCATAGTCGTAAAGTTGGCCGTCTTGGTCAGCTTGCTGCTCTGCAGCTCCCAGGCGTCGCAGCACTGGTACCCGGCGTTGACCAGGATGCCCGCCTGGTCCATCTGCTCGAAGAAGTCCGCGGGCATGATGTGGCCCTCCAGCCTGATCGTGTTCAGGCCCATGCCCTTCATCAGCGCGATCTGGTGGGCGATGTCGGCGGAGGAGTAGTGCAGGAAGATGTTCGGGTCGAAGCCGCCACCGCGGATGACCAGCGGGACTCCGTTGATCTTGAAGGCGCGCACCCCGCTCGGGGCGCCGCTGGAGGTGCCGCTGGTCAGGGAGGACGTGACGTTCCTGATGCCGAAGGTCTCGCCGGTGGAGTTGAGCACCGTGCTGTTCTGGGACACCGACGTGGTCAGCGTGTAGAGCGGCTGGCCGCCCATCTGGTAGGGCCACCAGACCTGCGGGTTGCTGATGGTCAGGGCCGGGAACGAGCTGGGCGTGAACGAGACGGTCTGGGTGGTGCTGGCCGGGATGGACACGTTCTGGCTGACGTTGACCGGCGTCCCGTTGCCCGGCGGCGTGATCGTCGCGGTCACCGCGGCGGACTGGGTGGACGTGGTGTGGTTGGTGATGTCGGTCTTGACGGTGATCGCCGAGCTGGTCACGTTGCCGGTGTTGTTCTCCACCACATGTGCGTTGCCGGCGCTCAGCGCGCCGTCGACCCCGAGCTGGACCGGGAACTGGATGCCGGTGTTGTTGTCCGGGGGAATCTGGGTCCAGTCGACGTTGTCGAGGGTGAAGTCCTTCAGCGGGTTGTTCGGGTTGACCTCGATCGCCAGTGAGTTCGTGCCGGACAGGATGTTGCCGGTGACGTTGAACGTGAACTTGGTGTAGGCGCCGGTCACGGTGGACGATGTGGCCACCTCGGAGCCGTTCAGCCAGACGTTGGCCGTGCCGATCACGCCGTTGACGATCAGCGTGGCGAACTGGCCGGGCTGCAGGCCCGGGGTGAAGTTGGTGCGCCACCACCAGGGCACGTCGAACTCCTTGACGGTGTCCGCGCCGATGCTGCTCATGGAGCCGTAGCAGGACTTCATGTTGCTGGAGAAGTAGACGCTGCTGGGGCTGTCGGTGCTCTCGCTGACCGGCTGCAGGCTGGTGTCGCCGGGGCACATGCCATTCGAAGCCAGGGCCTGGATCTCGGTGCCGGGGGCGCCGGCGTCGTCGTTGCTGACCGGGAGCCAGGAGCTGGTGCTGAAGCCCGGCGTGGAGATCGCCGCGCCGGACTGGGTGGCGACCGCGCTGCTCTGCACGGTCCAGCCGCCGGAGCCCAGGTTGGTGATGTCGCTGGCGCCGGTGTCGGCCGGGGTCAGCTTGGCGGTGGGTTTCGCGTGGGCGGTGAGGGCCGCCCGGGGAGCTGGTACGGCGCCGGCGGCTGTGGCACCGGCACCGGCTCCGGCGCCAGTGAGGGCGGCCGTGGCGGCGAGGGTGACGGCGGCGAGCAGGGTCGTGCGGGTCCGGTGCCGAACCGGGCGAAGGAGAGATGTCATGGCCGGTAACTCCTGACCCGCGGCCAGGAGCCGCGATGACGGCTACCCCCGAGGTATTTTCCTAGTTAGTTCGTATACTTTCCAAACTAAGGTGTCAAGGGGAGTGCTGCCACAACCACGACATCCCGCATTGCCCCGGCAGGGCACGCCGACTCGCTGGCCCGGGGGTAAGTGCCGCTGGGCCGCCTCGCTCAGAGTCAGTACGACTGAGCGAGCTCCTGGAGGAAGTCGATGCTGCGCGGCGGCGTGAAGGCCTCGACGCTCAGCCGGTTCATGACGCCCATGTAGTGGTCGACGTCATCGCGCTTGTCCAGGTAGAGCGCTCCGGTGAGCTGCTCGATGTAGACCACGTCGGACAGGTCCATGGCGGCGAACCGCAGGATGGTGAACGAACCGCCCGCGGCGGCGTGCCCGCCTTGCTGGAACGGCACGACCTGGACCGTCACCTGCGGCAGCCGGGCCATGTCGATCAGGTGCTCGATCTGGCCGCGCATCACCGCCGCTGAGCCGACCGGCCTGCGCAGCACCGCCTCGTCCATGATGGTCCACACCGGTGGCGGATCCTGACTGGTGAGCAGCGCCTTACGCTGCATGCGCAGGGCCACCCGGCGGTCGATCTCCTCGGAGTTCTCGGGGTTGTGGCCGAGCACGGTCACCGCGCGGGCGTAGTCCTCGGTCTGGAACAAGCCGTGCACGAACTGCAGCTCGAAGCTGCGGATGAGCGAGGCCGCCTCTTCCAGGCCGAGATAGGCCTCGAACCAGTTGGCTACCACGTCGTCGTAACTGGCCCACCAGCCGACGGCGTTGGACCGGCGGGCCAGCGACAGCATGCTGGTACGCACCGCCGGGTCGGTGACGCCATAGAGGGTCAGCAGGTCGGCTACGTCACGTTCCTTGAAGCCGACCCGGCCGTGCTCCAGGCGGCTGATCTTGGAGCGCGAGGCTCTTATCTCATATCCCGCCTGGTCGGGCGTGACGTCGGTTGCCTCGCGAAGCCGCCGGAGCTGGGTGCCGAGTATCATCCGCAGCACCGTTGGGGCTGCGCGCATCTCATAGGCGCCAGGTACTCCGGATTCCTCCAGTCCGCCGGTGCCTCGACCGACGTCCGGCTCGCGCCTTCCGGACGTATTCATCGCCGCTCCCTGAGCGTGGGGTAGACGCTCACAAATCACCCCAGACCTGTCCTGATCATACGCCGTCGCATGCGTAACGCCAGACCATCCGGTCCAATGGAACAGCCTTGGGCCGACAGCAAGCGGCAACGCCTCAGGACAGTACCATCGCAGGCCCCGGAAACCTCTACCCCTACGGGAATGTTTCCGTTTCCCACCCGTAAATGTACAGATCCTCCGGTGCACTGCCCGCCTGGGCGGGGTCTCTTTCGTGACATCCGTATGTAATCGCGAAACTGACCCGGACCCGCCGGGACAGCCCGGGCTGCCGGGACAGCCGGGGCTGCAGGTAACCGCGCCGCGCTCACAGTCCGACGAGGCTGTCGAACTCGCCGTCCTTGGCCCCGCGGACGAACGCGGCCATCTCCGCCCGGGTGTACACCAAGACTGGCCCGGACGGATCGCGGGAATTTCTCACCGCGATCTCCCCCTCGGGCAGCTCGGCGACTTCGACGCAGCTGCCGGTCGGGTTGCTCGCCCGGCTCTTGCGCCACCGGGCGTCTTTCAGCTGATCCGCTGAAGTAACGGTTTTGACCTGCATATCTACTCTCCGCGGATGGCTGCCGGAACCCGGTCGTGACTACGGTCCGCCGCCCCGTTCAGAGGCGGGGCCTGCAAGTGACATCATAACAGTTCGTATGCACACGTCTGATGCACGTGCATACGCTTGTTGCAATGGGGCACCGCATGGGGCAATATACGCAGATACGCGGTGAACCCCCTCCCCGAACACCAGCGCCTTGGTCCCACGACTTCCCGCGTTCCCCCCGCCTCACCAGATCAACAGGACTGTATCCACGGACATGACCGCATACCGGGCACGCGTGACCGCCGGGGCGGCCCGCGGCAGTGAACCGCACTGGTCGCCAGCGACGGCTACCGGAGGGCTGCCACGCGTACCGGACGCTCCGCTGGCCACTACCCCGATGACCGAAACGGTCCCGATGACCGAGACCCGCCTGCCGGCCAAGATCGGCCAGATGGCCGCCGCCGCCGCGAAGGGCGCGCACTGGCCGTTCGCGGCGGGATTAGACGGTGCCGCCTGGGAGCAGTTCCCGCCGGCCGGCAACTGCGCGCAGAGCATCGGCGCCGGGGCGGTCCGGGCGTGCCGCGACTTCGCGGTCGCGACGTTGCGGCGGTGGGGGATTGCCGATCGCGACGACGAGATCGCCGTCGTGGTATCCGAACTGGTCACCAACGCGCTCCGGCACGCCCTGCCGGACCCGCCGGCCCTTACCGGGACCGAGGCTCAGGCCGGGACCGAGGCTCAGGCTGGGGCTCCGGCTCAGGCTGGAGGTCCAGCTCAGTCTGGGGCTCCGGCTCAGTCTGGGGCTCAGGCTGGAGGTCAGGCCCGGGCTGGCTGGCCGGTCCAGGTCGGCCTGGTGCGGCACGGGCGCAGCCTGTTCTGCGCGGTGTCCGACCCGAGCGGCCGGCTGCCGGTCCCGAGGGAGCCTGACCTACTGGACGAGACGGGCCGGGGACTGCAGGTAGTCGCCTCGCTCAGCGACGAATGGGGCTGCTCGGCGCCCGGCGCCATGGGGAAGATCGTGTGGGCCAGGTTCACCCGCAGCGCTGGCTCCGGTGGGTCAGCCGGGCACTGACCAGGCGGCGGTCAGACGCCGACCGTCCCGTCGACGCCCTCGCGCAGCAGGTCGGCGTGCCCGCTGTGCCGCGCGTACTCGTGGATCACGTGCATCATGACCAGGCGCAGCGATATATCCTCACCCCACCTGGGCCAGTAGACGGTCACGTCGAGCGACTCCGCCGCCCGCTCGATCCGGCGCGCGTGCGCCACCTCGGCCTCCCAGGCGGCGAACGCCTCCGCCCCGGTGGCCCCGCTCGCGTCGTAGGCGGCCTGGTAATCACCCCGGTCCGACCACACCAGCGGGAGGTTCTCGCCGTTGACCGCCCGGCGGAACCAGGTGCGCTCCACCTCGGCCATATGCCGCACCAGGCCGAGCAGCGACAGCGCCGACGGCGGCATGGATTGGCGCCGCAACTGCTCGTCGGGCAAACCCTCGCATTTCATGGCGAGAGTCCCCCTGTGATAGTCGAGGAATGCCCGCAGCATCTCGCGCTCGGGCGCAACCAAGGGCGGATCGGTCCGCGGGATCACTACTATTCTCCTTCGCATGTGCCGGGAGTGCCCGGCTTGGCTGATTATTACACTCCAGCGCCGTTATTGGAAATTCTTATTTGTTAACGGAAAGGTGTCCGGCGGACATCCAGGTCAGCGCGATCTGGTCGGATCCGCAGCTCAATCCCCCAGCGTCGGCCGTCTGCGCAACATGCGCCACTAGCGCAGCATCAACAGTAACACCAGACACAGCAACAACGCTCATGGGGTAGAGGATACTCTTTCTTGGTTCTCTCTTTACCTAATTAAATAGCGCGCCTCTGTTGCCGGTTGATATTTAACAGAATGGCTGGTCAGTTGTTGAAAAAACATTTTGCTAATGTGTCTGTCGCCCGTCAGATGGGCACTTAGAAACGTTCAGGTCACGGTGACCGAATACGGAGGAGAATCATGAGATCACGGTGGGGGAAACTAGCACTGTGCACGGCCGCCTTCGGCTGGCTGGCAACCGGTGCTGGTTTGGGGGCGGCACCGGCCTCGGCAGCCAGCGCGCCACGGGCTATGGCTGCTTTAAACGGTCATCACCACCTGGCTTCACCCTTCGGCCTAGGGACGTCGCGGGCCGCCAGGCACGTGCCGGGACCGCGCACCAGGACCCAGGCCGTGCCGCACGTCACGCCCACGGAGTGGGTCTCGAACACGGTGGCGGCGGGGAGCGACACGAGCTGTGCCTCGCCGGGATTCGGCACCATCTCCGCCGCGCTGTCCGCGGTGACGACCGCGGGCACCATTATCAAGGTGTGCCCCGGCACCTACACCGAGCAACTGGCCATCACGCAGTCGGTCGCCCTGCAGGCGGTGGGAAGCGTGACCGTGCTCGGCCTGGCCGCCCCGGCCAGCGACCTGACGGGCTGTGACACCGACGGGGGCAGCCAGCCCAACCAGGACGTGGTGGACATCTGCGGGCCGGTCACGGTGAGCATCAACGGCTTCACCATCGAGGGCAACTGGCCGGCACTGGCGTGCTACGACTCGATCTATGGCGTAGCCGTCCTCGGCGGGGCCACGCTGAACATGTCCAAGTCCACGGTCGAGAACATCGGCGGCGACCCCACCCAGGACGGATGCCAGGGCGGCGTCGGCGTACAGGTTGGCCTGGCCCTCACCGGCACCACCGCCGATCCCGGCAAGGCCACGCTGACCAATGACCTGGTCGACAGCTACCAGAAGAACGGGATCACCGCGGACGGGAAGAACAGCCACGTCACGGTGTCCGGGACCACGGTCACCGGCGCCGGCCCGACCACGGCCATCGCCCAGAACGGGATCCAGGTCAGCGACCGGGCCACGGCGTCGATCAGCAAGTCGGTCATCTCGGGTGACGAGTGCGACGACACCAGCGGCGGCTGCGGCCCCAACGGGTTCACCCAGACGCAAGACGCCGGGATCCTGCTGTTCGACGGCGGCGGGGCGAGCGTGTCATCCACGACCGTGCAAAACTGCGACATCGGCGTCTACAACATCGAGGACTTCGGATGGGCGTTCTTCACGCCACCGGCGATCTTCACGCCGGTCTCGATGAACTTCACCGGCATGAATCTGACCAACCGGTACGAGAACGCCTTCTTCGATCAGGGCACGTCGTCCATCGCCACCTCCACCCTGTCCGGTGGCACCAGCGAGGTCGGCATCGAGATAGCCCAGTACGCCGGGCAGACGGCCAAGCCGACCGTGACGGCGACGGGCGACACGATCACCGGGTCCACACAGGACGGCATCCTGGTGGCCTCCGACGGTACGGCCGGCGACAAGGCCGTGACCCTGACGGCCACGACGGACACGATCGGGACGCCCAGTCCAGCGAGCGGCGTGGACAACCAGAGCACCTCGGTCCTCACCGCTACCAATGACTGGTGGGGAGATGGCACCGGGCCGTCCGGGTGGAGCTTCGGAGCCGCCGGCAACGCCTCGGTGTCGTCCGATGTCAACTTCTTCCCGTGGGCGACGGACTCCGGGTTCACCGGCCAGGAAGCCTGCACCAGGGGCAACACGGAGAAGACGACCGCTAACGACATCGTGCTCTGCGCCAGCACGGGCACGGTCAACGCCTTCCTGGCCAACAACGGCAGCGGCAACGTGCTGCTGATCGGCAACACCGGCAACGACCAGTTCAACGGAAGCAGCACCGGTGAGACCTGGATGATCGGCGGCCTCCAGGGCACGAACACCATCAACGGCAAGCACGGCACCGGCTTCATCCAGAAGCGCGGCAACCACAACGACACCCTCATCGGAACCAGCGGCTACACCGTAGCCAAGAGCTGACTCATCTACAAAGGGGCTGCTTGCCGATCGGCAAGCAGCCCCTTTGTGCCGATAGAAAACCCCCAAACTATTACTTACCTCCCCTGGACACTCGATGCGGGCATCGCTAGCGTTACCGGCGCAGAGCGGAGACGAAGGCGGGAGCGGAGGAGAAATATGCCCGTCAAAAGAAGTGTCCATGTTGTAACTGCGTGCCTACTAACGGTGGGCACGAGCCTAGCGCTTTCATCAGGTGCTATGGCAGAGACGTCAGCGCACACCCAGAAAGCGCTGACACAGTCTGCGCCCGCGCTGTCGGGCAAAGTGAACGACAAGGTGATTGTTCTCTTCAAGAATCAGCTCAGCGCCTTGCCCGACGCGGTCGCCACACGCGCTAGGCGGAACGCCGCCATAGCCAGCATTCAGCGGCCGGTGATCAGCCAGCTCAGGCTGAGCCACGCGCAGAGCATCCGGGCCTACCAGATCATCAACGGCCTGGCCGCCACGGTTTCCCCAGCTGAGGCCGCCCGGCTCGCGGCCAACCCGGCCGTCGCCAAGGTGATGCCCGACGAGCAGATCAAGCTGGCGAACCCGCTGCCTGGCACAACGTCCGGCCTCAGCTCGACGCCGCGAGCCAGCGGCCAGACCCCGCTGCCCGGGGCGTGCGCCCCCAAGGGGAAGGTGCAGCTCGACCCCGAGGCCATCGAGCAGATCCACGCGGCAACCCAGAACGGCAAGGGCCCGTCCGCGCAGGGGCTCGGCTACACCGGCGCGGGCGTGAAGGTCGGCTACATCGCCGATGGCGTGGATCCGAAGAACCAGGACTTCATCCGTTCCAACGGGCAGCACGTCTTCGTCGACTACCAGGATTTCAGCAACACCGGCAGCAATGGGCCGACCAGCGGTGGCGAGGCCTTCCTTGACTCCAGCTCAATCGCGGCGCAGGGACTGCACACCTATAACGTCGCCGGATATGGAGACGGGCTCAACCAGCCCTGCCGCATCCGCATTCTTGGCGTTGCGCCCGGTGCCAGCCTTGTCGGGCTTGATGTCTTCGGCTCACTGAACGAGGCATTCAACTCCGTTTTCGTGCAGGCAATCAACTACGCGGTCAACGTTGACCACGTCAATGTGCTGAACGAATCATTCGGCGACAACCCATTCCCGGACACCGGCAGCCTCGATCTGGTCAGGATGGCCGACGACGCGGCGGTGGCCGCCGGGACCACGGTGACCACCTCCTCGGGCGACGCTGGCGACTCCAACACCATCGGCTCACCTGGGACAGACCCGAACGTCATCTCGGCCGGCGCGACCACGACCTACCGCGGCTACGCGCAGACCGGTATCGGCGGGATCTTCACCCCCGGCATCAAGGGCTGGCTGGACAACAACATCAGCGGGCTCAGCTCGGCCGGCTATGCCCAGAACGGCAAGGCCATCGACGTCGTAGCCCCCGGCGACCTGAACTGGACGCTGTGCACCCCGAAGCCGAAGCTGTTCGCGGCCTGCACGAACTTCTCCGGCCAGCCTGCGTCGGTGAGCCTGTCCGGCGGCACCAGTGAGGCCGCACCGCTCACCGCGGGCGTCGCCGCACTGGTCATCCAGGCCTACGCCAAGGCGCACGGCGGCAACGACCCCTCGCCCGCAGTGGTGAAGCGGATCATCACCTCGACCACCGAGGACGTCGGCGCCCCCGCCGAGCAGCAGGGCAACGGAATGCTGGACGCCTACCAGGCCGTCCTGGCCGCCAAGTCCTTCCCAGGCAGCAGCGGCAAGTCGGGCAACGCCATCCTGGCGGGCAGCAACCAGCTGCACGCGGCGGGCTCGCCCGGCAGCACGCAGAAGCTTAACGACACGATCACCAACGACGGCTCCAGCAGCGTGACCGTGGGCGTGTCCAGCCGGGTGCTCGGCACCTACAGCAGCGTCAAGAACACCAAGGTGACGCTCAGCGACTCCACCGGCAACGCGGCCACTGTCAGCTTTACCGTGCCCAAGGGGCAAGCCCGTCTCCAGGGTCTGATCGCCTTCAAGGGCCCGGGACCGACCGGCGACCTCGCGGCCAGGGTCAACCTGAGCCTCATCGACCCCAACGGCGATCTGGCCGAGTACAACCTGCCGCAGGGCACGGGCAACTTCAGCATCGCCCAGGTGGCCAACCCGGTGCCAGGGAAGTGGACCGCCCTCATCAGCAGCGCTCCGTCGGCAGACGGCGGGACCACCGGCTCCGTGCTGTTCGGGGCGCAGGTGGCTCAGTGGAAGGTGTTCGGCACCCTGTCGGCGCACTCGCTGACTCTTGCGCCGGGCGCGTCCAAGCAGATCACGCTGACCGCCAAGACCCCGGCCTCGCCCGGCGACGAGGCGGCTGCCATCGTTCTGAGCAGCAGCGCCTCGGAGCCGTCGTTCGCCAAGACGACGACGATCGCGGTCACGCTGCGGTCGCTGATCCCGGCGCCATCGCCGAGCACGTCGTTCACCGGCACGCTCAGCGGTGGCAACGGCCGCCAGCAGTCGGAGGGCCAGGCCGCGTTCTACCAGGTCCAGATTCCGTCCGGGCTGCCGGAGCTGGACGCTCAGATCACCATGGCGAACTCGAGCAACCCGTTCGTGGCCATGCTGGTCGCCCCCACCACCCACCAGGCGGCCTCCACCGCGGCCAACTCCCTGGTCGGGATCGGCGCGGGCGGCACGTTGGTCCCCGAGCCGCAGGACGGCGCGGAGCTGCACGTGCTCCATCCGTCGGCCGGGCTGTGGACGCTGATCATCGGTTTCTACGGCCAGGTGTCGGGCACCACGCTGTCCCAGCCGTTCACCGTCAGGCTCGGCGACTCCCCGGCGGCGGTATCCGCCAGCGGGCTGCCGGACTCGGTGAACTCCAGGCTGGCTTCGGGCACGTCGAAGACCGTGGACATCCACGTCACGAACAACACCAAGGTCCCCGAGGAGTACTTCGTGGACGGCAGGCTCACGTCGTCCAAGACCTATGCGCTCCCCTCGCAGACCGACGGGACCGTGAAGGTGCCGATCACCGGCATCCCGCCGGAGTTCTTCGTGCCCAGCCATACCACGGCCGTCACGGCGGGCGCTTCGGCCGCCAAGCCGGTCTACTTCGACTACTGGTCGTACTTCGGCGACCCTGACCTGCTGTCCAGCAACACCGGCAAAACCTCGACCGGCATGTTCAAGTCGGCGCAGGTGACCAACGGGCTGTGGATCGTCAGCCCGTTCCAGAAGGGCCCGGACGGCACGAAGGCGATCCCGCCGGTGACGACCACGACGTCGCTGGCCGCGACCGCCAGGGCGTTCGACCCGTCGGTGTCCTCGCCAACCGGGGACCTGTGGGAGCAGAGCATCAACCTCAACACGGTCATCAACCCCTATGTCGTCGAACCAGGCCAGTCCGTGACCATCCCGGTGACCATCACGCCGCAAGGCAAGCCGGGAACCACCGTGACGGGCACGATCTTCATCGACGACACCTCACTCGCCTCGGGCGACGTGACCTGGGCTCTCGAGTCCCTCTCACCGGCCCCCAGCGCGAGCGACGTCGCGGCCTTCCCCTACAAGTACACGGTCAAGTAACACCGCTGGCTCACGCCGCTACAGGTACGGTAGCGGCGTGAGCCAGTTCCAGGGCCCCTCCCCCAGCAGCCCAGAACCCGTGCCCACGGGGCAGGCGGACGACTACGGCCTGGTCGACGTCAACCACACCGCTGCGGCCGGACTGCAGCAGATCCCCGGTGTGACGGCCGCCCTGGCCGGGCGGATCGTCGACCAGCGCGGGCAGTGTGGCGGCTACTCTTCCATCGAGGACCTCGGCCTCATGCTCGACCTGCCCCCCGACGCGGTCGACCAGATGCGTGAGGTGGCCGTCTTCATCCCCGGCTGAGCATGCAGCTGGGCGGCTCGCCAGCTATGCGATCTTGCGCGCCCCCGGGCCTGGCAGCGGGGTCACCTCCCTGGCGGAGGCGACGGTGTGCCCGCTCGCGCAGGTGAGGCTGAGCTTGACCGGCTCGCCACAGCCGCGGTGGGTGAGCCTGGCCGCCGGACCGGCCGGGCCGAGGGCGTACGTGCCGCCCCACTCCATCAGGGCGACGAGCACCGGGTAGAGGTCCAGGCCTTTTTCGGTCAGCCGGTACTCGTGGCGGCTGCGCTGCCCCGCTTCCTGGTAGGGCACCCGCCGCAGCAGTCCCTGCCCGGCCAGGCGGGTCAGCCGGTCGCTGAGGATCTGCCGCGGCGCCTGCGTGCGCCGCTGCATCTCAGCGAACCGCCGGACCCCGTTGAACACCTCGCGCAGCACGAGGAAGGTCCATTTCTCGCCGATGATGCCGACCGCGGCGCCGATCGCGCAGTTGGCCGTGTCGTAGTCCAGTATCCAAGGCCGGTCCATGACCGAAATGCTAGGTCTAGTTGACAGACACAGCAATCGCAGGCAGGGCGATCAGGGCACGGCGAGGTGGTGCAGCGAGCCCGCGGCCGGGCTCGCTGTCAGCGTCATCGAGGTGGCGCCCGCGCTGAGCGTGTACTTGATGTTCCCGGCCGGGTAGTCGATGGCCGAGAACTTGCCCGACGCCGACGCGTAGTCGAGCAGGTGCAGCACGGTTCCCGCCGATGGCGCGAACCCGGCGGCGGGCTCCAGGACGAAGGTCCCGCCCAGCGCCGCCGAGCCCGTGATGCCGATCTGGGCGGGCTCGGTCTGCGGCGTGGCCGCTGACACGTCGAACTGCAGCGTGGCCGGGGAGTTCTCGGTGAACGAGGCCAGGCTGCCACTCGCCTGCGGGGTGATCTCGAGGGTGCCGAACTGCAGTTGCAGGGCGGCGCCACT
This sequence comes from Streptosporangiaceae bacterium, assembly GCA_036495485.1. Lineage (GTDB taxonomy): Bacteria > Actinomycetota > Actinomycetes > Streptosporangiales > Streptosporangiaceae > PALSA-505. Next base: position 5,496 of record DASXMU010000112.1, on the reverse strand, counting down.
GCCCACGGCCGAGTCGATCACGTCTCCCCCCGACACCTGGATCGCGCCGGGCCCGTTGAGCGTCGCGGCCGCGGCCAGCACCCTGGTACCGCCTCCGAAGCTGACCGCGCCCTGGCTGCTGGCGCTGTAGGTGCCGGTGTCGGAGGCGTTCGTGGTGCTGGAACTGTCGATGGACAGGGTGCCGCCGCGCGTGGCGACATTGGCTGCGACCGTCCCGTAGTTGTCGAACGGCACACTGATCGTCGCGCCCAGGGTGCCGCCCGCGTAGCTGACCGTCGCGCCGGCCTCGTTGATCAGCTGCCCGGGATCGGACGGGAAGGTGATGTTGCCGTCGTCGGAGAGCGCCAGCGTGCCGGCGTTCTGCAGCGTCGTCCCGCCGGTGATCGCGACCGCGCCGCCGTTGCTGGTCTGCACGTTCGCCGTGCCGTTGTTGACCAGGGTCAGCCGGCCGCCCAGCGTCGCGCCCGACTGCAGGCTCAGCTTGCCACCGGACGGGATGGTGAGCTGGCCGGGCCCGGTCAGGTCGCCGCCCCCCATCACGGCCAGGTTCGGGATGCTCGCGCTGCCGGGGATGACCACCGGCCCGCCGCCGACGGCCAGCTGCCCGGGGCCGTTGAAGGTGAATGTGCTGCCAAGCACCCTGGTACCGGAGTCGAGCTCGACGACACCGGTGCTGCTCGCGCTGTAGGTGCCGGTGTCGGAGGCACCCACGGTGTTCCCGCTCTCGATGAAGAGCGTGCCACCCCGCACGCCGGTGCTGAGCGTGACGGCCCCGTGGTTGTCGAACGGCACGGCGATCTGGGCGCCGTCCACGCCGCCGGCGTAGCTGATCGTCCCGCCGGCCTCGTTGACCAGCTCACCGGGATCGGACGGGAAGGAGATGTCGGCGTCATCGGCCAGCGTCATCGTGCCCGCGTTCTGCAGCACCGTCCCGCCGCTGATCGATACGAAGCCACCGCTGCTGGCCGTCTGGATGCTGGCCGACCCATCGTTGATCAGGGTCAGGCCACCGTCCAGCGTGGCCTGCGCCTGCAGCGACAACTGCCCGCCCGGGGGCACGGTGACCTGGCCGGGGCCTGACACCTCGCCGCCTCCGCTCACGGCCAGGTTGGCGATGGTCACCGCGCCGGGGACGGCCAGCTGCCCACCGGTGACGGCGAGTTGCCCCGGGCCGTTGAAGGTGAACGTGCTGCCAAGCACCCGGGTGCCTGAGTCGAAGTCGACGGCAGCCGAGCCGGTCGCGCTGTAGCTCCCGGTGTCCGAGGCGTTCGTCGTGTTCCCGTCCTCGACGAAGAGGGTGCCCGCGGCAACCGACACCGCCCCGTGGTTGTCGAACGGCGGGTCGATCTCGGCGCCGGTGGAGCCACCCGCGTAGCTGATCGTCCCGCCGGCGTCGTTGATCAACTGGCCGCCGCTGTTGCCGTCCCAGCCGAGATCCGAGCTGTCCGCCAGCGTCAGCGTCCCGGCGTTCTCCAGCGTGGCGGCCCCATCCAGCTCGACCTCACGGCCCGCCGCCACCGTCAGGATGCCCCGGTTGACCAGGTCGATCCCGGACAGCGACGATCCTGGATTCAGCACGGCCGAGCCGCCCGATGGCACCGTGAACGTGCCGGGCCCGGTCAGCGTGCCGGTCACCGTCACGCCGGAGAGGCTCACGCCGGAGCCGGACGGGCTCACCGTGGACTGCAGCAGGATCGTGCCGCCGCCGCTGAACGTGCCAGTGCTGGTCACGGTGACCGGCCCGGTCACCGTCAGCGTTCCGCCGGACGCCGAGACCGTGCCGCTGCTGGTCATCGGCGGGTCGATCTCAGCGCCGTTGGCCCCGCCGCCGTAGCTGACCGCCGCGCCGGCGTCGTTGACCAGCTTGCCCTTGGCACTGCCGTCCCAGCCGAGATCCGAGCTGTCCGCCAGGGCGAGCGTCCCGGCGTTCTCCAGCGTGGAGGCTCCCTCCAGGTCGACCTCACGCCCCGCCGCCAGCGTCAGGCTGCCCCGGTTGACCAGATCGATCCCGGACGACAGCGCCGACCCGGGGTTCATCGTCACCGAGCCGCCCGCTGGCACGGTCAGCGTGCCCGGCCCGGCCAGGACTCCGCCCACGGTCACGTCGGCGAGCTGGACCCCGGAACCCGACGGTTTCACCGTGGAGTCCAGCAGGATCGTGCCCGCGCCGGTGAACGAGCTGCCGCTGGTCAGGGTGGCCGTGCCGGTCACCGTCAGCGTCCCGTGCGCCACCGAGACCGTCCCGCTGTCCGTCATCGGCGGGTCGATTTCGGCGCCGTTGGGCCCGCCGCCGTAGCTGATCGTCCCGCCAGCGTCGTTGACCAGCTTGCCCTTGGCGGTGCCGTCCCAGCCGAGGTCCGAGTTGTCGGCCAGCGTCAGCGTCCCGGCGTTCTCCAGCGTGGCCGCGCCCGCCACTTGGGTCTCGCCGCCCGCCGCGACCGTGCCCTGCCCATGGTTCACCAGGTGCGTACCGGACAGGCTGGCCTGGGCCAGGGCGAGCGTGGCGCCGGGCGCTGCGGTCACCGTCCCGGCCCCGGTCAGCTCGCCGGACTGCAGAGTCAGCAGGTCGGTGGCGGTGAGCGAGCCGGTCGTGTTCAGCACACCCTGCAGCGTGAGGCCGTAGATGGTGGCCGCCGACGTGAGGTTGACCGTGCTGTCGCCGTTGATGCAGACCAGGTCGCTGGAGTTCGGCACCCGGCCCTTGTCCCAGTTGGCCGCCGTGGACCAGGCATTGCTGCTGGTGCCGGTGAAGGTGATCGAGCACGTCACGCTGGGGGTGAACTCGATCGAGCCCGGCTCCGAGCGCAGGCCGTTGCTGTTGGTGGCGAACAGCGACACGTCGTAGGTGACCCCTGGCGTGAGGTGAGTGATCGTCGCGCTGGCCGCCGTGCCCGCAGCGGTCGTGGTGACGGTCTGCGGGCTGGTGACGATCGTGTAGCCCTTCAGCCCGGCGCCGCCGGTCTTGGACGGCGGCTGCCAGGTCAGCGTCGCCGATTTCCCGTCCAGGGCGCTGGTGGCCTGGACGTTCTGCGGCGGGCTGAACGTGGTGCCCACGGTGACCGTGGTCTCCCCGACCGCGCCGGTGCTGTCGGTCGCGACCACGATGAGCGTGCGCCCGGACGGGGCGGCTGTTGTCAGCAGGCCAGTGCTGGAGATCGTGTCACCCGCGTTGCCGATCAGGCTCCAGGTGACCGGGTTGGGCCCGCCCGAGCTTCGGGTGACGGTGAACTGTTTCGTGCCACCGGCCGGGACCGAGGGATTGGCCGGTGACACGGTCATGAAGGCACCGGGCGGGGCCGGGATGGCGAAGACCGGGAACGTCTGCGCGGCGATCTGCGCCTCCAGCGAGGCGTGGAAGTTCAGCAGGTCGACGTCCCAGCCGACCTTCTCGCTCAGCGAGGGAGTGATGGTGAAGTAGTCCCCGCCGGGCGGCGGGAACGGGCTGACCGTGGCCGTCAGGTCCTCGTCCACCTCGAAGTCGGGCCCGGACGCGTCGTAGAGGTCCATCTGCGGCTGCTCGGCGAACCCGACGGTGGCGCTGGCCGAGACGTTCTGCAGCGGGTTCCCCGAGACGGTCAGCGGGGTGGACAGGTTCCTGACCGACAGGCTCCCCGGGTTCTGCGAGTTCCAGGTCGCCTGCGCGCCGACCGTGATGGACGCGCTGACCTCGGTGCTGATCTGGCCGGAGGCGGTCAGGAAGATGGGCACCTTCGGCACCACGATCACCGGGACCGGTCCCACCTGGTAGTCCTCGGGGGCGCCGATCAGCTCACCGATCTGCACCTTGGTGGAGCCCTGCAACGTCGCCTGCAGCGAGGCCTTGACCCCGAGCGACGCGGATGCCGAGATCATCGCACCGTCGGGAACGCCGAGGAAGCCGTGCGTCAGGGCGATGTTGATCCCGACCGCCGGGGTGAAGTCGATCTCGCCGGACAGGCTTACCGGCCCGGCTCCGTAGCTGATGGACAGCGTGATGTCCTCGCTGAACGTGAGGCCGGTGGAGGCTCGTGGCAGCACCCGGATGCCGGGCAGCGTCGGCTGGAACCGTCCCTGGCGGCCACCCGTGGTGCCCAGCGGATTCACCGCGCTCGCCAGTGAGAGCCCGGTGAAGGCGGCCGACAGCGGCGCCTGGGCAATGCCGACCACGTAGCCACCCGAGGCGTCCTGGGTGACGCTCTGCACCGTGTCCAGCAGTCCCTCCGGCGCGGCCGCCGCCGGGCTGGCCACGATGGTGTCACCGGCCGCCAGGCTGGTGACCTGCGACGGCGCGGGAGCTGGCCAGGTCAGGCTGCCGTTAGCGTCGCTGCCGAGCGCGGCCATCGTCGAGGCCGTCAGGACCACGGTCGCCGACGTCGTTGCCGTCTGCGGGGCCACCGGCTGACCCGCCGAAGCCGGCGTTCCGGTCCCAGCCGGGCTGACCGCCGCGATGGAGAACGACCAGAACGCGTTCGCCGGTGACAGCCCGCTGACCGTGAGGCTGGTCGCGGACCCGGATGCGCTCACCGTCACCGGTGTGGCGCCCGGCGCGGGCACCCACTGCTGGCTGGAGTTGAGCACCATCTCCTCGTAGGTCACCTGGTACGAGGAGATCGAGGCGCCGCCAGTGTCGGCCGGCGGCTGCCAGGAGAGGTCCACGTTCCCCGAGCCGTCCGGCGCGGCGGTGAACTGCGTGGGCGCGGCTGGCGGGTAGGCCGTCTGCGGCGTGCCAGCAGACGTCGCGGCGGCCGAGGGGCCCACCGGGTTCTGCGCCACCACCGAGATCTGGTAGCTCGTCCCATCGGCCAGCCCGGGCACGGTCGCCGAGGTCGCGGCCGGCCCCACGCTGACCGGCACCGTCGTGCTGCCCGCCGTCGCGGTCACCTGGTACCCGGACAGCGCCTCGCCGCCGTCCGACAGCGGGGCGGACCAGGACACGATCAGCGCCTGGTCGCGGCCGGTCACCGAGGTGATCAGCGGTGCGCCCGGCACCTGCGCGGGCAGCGGGCCGAACGGGTTGGACTGAAGGCCGTACGCCCCGGTGCCGGCCGAGTTGGTGGCCCGCACCTTGGCCACGTAGGCCACGTTGATGCACAGCCCGCCGACCACGGCCGCCGAGTCGGATGCCGGCACCGACACCGTGACCGGGCTGGTGCATGAGGGCGGCGGCGTGCTCCCCTTGGCCGGAAGCGCCTCGACCGTGTACTGCGTCACCGCGTCCGCAACGGGATCGGGGTTCCACGAGACCAGCCCGCCAAGTCCCTGGGACGACACGGACTCGAGGAATGGCGCGGGCGGCTTGGCGAGTGCCCGGTGCACATCCGCCCTGCTGGCTGTGACACTGGCCGCGGCACCGGCCGCTCCGGTTAACCCTCCGGTCTGGGCGCTGGCGGTTCCCTGGCTGGCCAGCCCGGCGACACCAAATGCGGCCATCAGCACGATCCCGGCGGCAATAATTATCCGGCGCACAGCCACCCCCGAGCATCTCCCGCCTCATCCGTACGCGCCCGAGGTTCTCAT
>DASXMU010000111.1:0-3220 GCA_036495485.1 Streptosporangiaceae bacterium | reverse complement strand
ACTGGCATCTCGTTCGTCGGGTACGGATCGCCCACGTTCTTCGTCGCGATCATGCTGGTGCAGTGGTTCGCGGTGAACCTGCACTGGCTGCCGGCCTTCGCGCCCCAGTCGACCTCGATCCCCGGCATCTTGTCCGAGCCGGTGAACCTGATCTTGCCGGTCGCGACGTATGCGTTCGTCGCGTTCGCGATCTGGAGCCGGTATATGCGCTCGTCGGTGCTGGACAACATCGTGCAGGATTACGTGCGGACGGCCCGGGCGAAGGGTGCCAGCGAGCGGCGGGTGCTGTGGCGGCACATCTTCCGCAACTCGCTGATCACGATCGTTACGCTGCTGGGCCTGTCTCTGCCGGCGCTGCTGGCCGGCTCCATCTTCGTCGAGTATGTCTTTAACTACCCGGGCATGGGCCTGCTGTTCTACCAGGCGGCGCTCAACACCGACATCCAGCTGATGCTCGCCATCACGGTGCTGACCACGCTGGTCACCATTGTGGGCAACCTGCTCGCCGACATCGGATACGCCATGCTCGACCCGAGGGTGAGGTACAGCTGATGGCCATGACTCCGCACCTGGAGCCGGCGGGCACGTCCGGCACGCTGATCGCTGGCGCGCCCGCGATCGCCCCGGCGGGCGGGCAGGCCGGCAAGTCCCGCAGCATGCTGCGGCGGGGCTGGGAGGTGTTCGCCGAGAACAAGATGGCGCTGGCGGGCCTCGGCTTCGTCGTCTTCATCATCTTGTTCAGCTTCGTCGGGCCGCTGATCTACAAGACTCAGCAGACCAGCGTGAGCCTGTCGGACGCTTACTGCACGCCGGGCGCCAGGCACCTGCTTGGCTGCGACAACCTGGGTTACGACACGATCGGCCGGCTGATGGTCGGCGGGCAGAACTCGATCGAGGTGGGCCTTGCCGCGGCGGCGGCTGCGTGCCTGTTCGGCTCGGTCTACGGCGCGGTTTCGGGGTTCCTGGGCGGCGTCATCGACTCATTCCTGATGCGCATCGTCGACGCGCTGCTGTCCATCCCGATCATCTTTGTGCTGATCATCTTGTCGGTGTTCGTGCACCCGAACGCGGGCTTGCTGATCGTCTTCATCGCGATCGGGTACTGGCCTGGTCCTGCCCGCCTGGTGCGCGGCGAGACGCTGACGCTGCGCACCCGGGAGTACGTGCAGGCGGTCCGGGTGGTGGGTGGCCGGAACTCGCGCGCCGTGCTGCGGCACGTGATGCCCAACGCGATGGGCACGATCATCGTGCTGGCCACGTTCGCGGTGGCCGACTCGATCCTGACGCTGTCGAGTCTGGGTTTCCTGGGCTTCGGCATCGAGCTGCCGTCCACCGACTGGGGAACGATGCTGTCGAACGGCCTGACATTTGTGAACGACGGCTACTGGTGGCTGATCTATCCGGCCGGCATCATCATCATCGTGACGGTGGTGGCCTTCAACTTCATCGGCGACGCGCTCCGCGACGCCTTCGAGACCCGGCTCCAGCGCCGGTAGGAGGAAGGTGATCTAGTGGCGCCGCTACTGGAGATAAGTGACCTGCACACGCAGATCCGCCTTCGCGAAGGCGTGGTGCACGCGGTCGATGGTGTCACCCTGTCGCTTGAGGCGGGTGAGACGCTCGGCATCGTCGGCGAGTCCGGCTGCGGCAAGACGATGACCGCGCTGTCGATCATGAACCTGCTGCCGCCAGGCGGCCACATCGCCAGCGGCAGCATCAAGCTGTCGGGACGCGAGATCAGCACGCTGCCCGAGCCCAGCATGCGCACGATCCGCGGCAACGAGATCGGCATGATCTTCCAGGATCCGCTGACCTCGCTGAACCCGACGATGACCGTCGGCGATCAGATTGCCGAGGCGGTCAAGCTGCACCGCGAGGTGTCACGGGAGCAGGCGCTGGATCGGGCCATTGAGGTGCTCGACCTGGTCGGCCTGCCCCGGGTCCGGGAGCGGATCAAGGAGTACCCGCACCAGTTCTCCGGCGGCATGCGGCAGCGCGTGATGATCGCGATGGCGCTGGCCTGTGAGCCGAAGCTGCTGATCGCGGACGAGCCGACCACTGCGCTGGACGTGACGATCCAGAAGCAGATCCTGGAGCTGATCGACGACCTGCGGCGCCGGCTGGGCATGGCGGTCATCCTGGTCACCCACGACCTGGGCGTGATCGCTGGCCGCGCCGACCGGGTCGCGGTCATGTATGCGGGCCGGATCGCCGAGACCACCGACACCGAGACGCTGTTTGCCCGGCCTCGCCACCCCTACACCGAGGCGCTGTTCCAGGCGCTGCCGGACAAGGCGGCCGAAGCGGGCGAGCGGCTGTACTCGATTCCGGGTTTGCCGCCGGACCTGGTCAACCCCCCGGCGGGCTGCCGGTTCGCCGCGCGCTGCCGGTATGCCACCGGCAAGTGCCGCGAGCAGGAGCCGGAGCTGGCGGCCGAGGTGGCGGGGCACCAGTTCCGGTGCTTCTTCCCGGTTGGCCCATCCGAGCGCAGCGGCACGGGCAGGCTGGCCAGCTACAACCAGGCTGCTACCGAGGCTCCGCTGGCGGGGCCGGGCATCGGCGGCGAACTGCTGCAGGTCGACCACCTCGTCAAGGACTTCCCGGTGACCAGGGGTGCCGTACTGCAGCGCCGGGTCGGCTGGCTCAGCGCGGTCGCCGACGTCAGTTTCAGCATCCGCAAGGGCGAGACCTTCGGCCTGGTCGGCGAGTCCGGCTGCGGTAAGACGACCGCCGGCCGCCTGGTCGTCGGGCTGGAGTCCCCGACCGGTGGCACCATCTCGTTCGAGGGGCGGGATCTGTCCAAGAGCAGCAAACGCGAGTACCGGAAGGAGCGCCGCAACATCCAGCTGATGTTCCAGGACTCCTACGCCTCCCTCGACCCGCGCATGCGGGCCGGGTCACTGCTGCGTGAGCCGCTGGTGATCCAGCACATCGGCAGCAAGCAGGAGCAGGTCAAGCGCGTCGAGGAGATGCTGGACAAGGTCGGCCTGCCACGCAGCGCCGCCGACCGCTACCCGCATGAGTTCTCCGGCGGCCAGCGCCAGCGGCTCGGGTTTGCCCGCGCGCTGATGTTGTCACCGCAGCTGATCGTGGCGGACGAGCCGGTGTCGGCGCTGGATGTGTCGATCCAGGCGCAGGTCCTCAACATGATGAAGGAACTGCAGCGTGACCTCGGGCTGACGTACATGTTCATCTCGCACGACCTGGGCGTGGTGCGGTA
>DASXMU010000110.1:0-49041 GCA_036495485.1 Streptosporangiaceae bacterium | reverse complement strand
GCCCACCTCGGACTGGGCCAGCAGCGTGACGTCCCGGGCGATCTTGCCCGTCGCCGCGCACAGGCCGGCCAGTGCGCCGGCCAGCTCGGTGACGCGAAGCCGGTCGGTGTGCCAGGGCAGCACCGGCTCGGCCAGCCCGAGGTCACCGGCCAGCAGCGCCGCGACCCTGGGCCCGGCCTGGCCGAGCGGGGCCAGCGTGCCCGCCGCGCCGCCGAACTGGACGGCCAGCCGCTCCCTGCGGACCGCGGCCAGCCGCCGGCCGGCCGCGTCCAGGCCGGTCAGCCAGCCCGCGGCGACCAAGCCGAAGGTCACCGGCACGGCCTGCTGCAGCAGGGTGCGGCCGATCATCGGCGTGTCCCGGTGCTCTGCGGCCAGCCTGGCGGCCGCCGCCGCGGCCCCGGCCAGGCTGCCGAGCGTTACGTCCGCGGCGGCCCTGGCCAGCAGCATCATCGCGGTGTCGATGATGTCCTGGCTGGTCGCGCCCCGGTGCACGGCCGCCGCGGCAGGCCCGGGCAGCATGGCGTGCAGCGCCCTGACCAGGGCGGGCACCGGGTTCCCCGTGCGTGTGGCCTGCCTGCCGAGCTCCGCGAGGTCGAAGTTCCCCGCCTTCGCCGCCGCCGTCACCGCGGCCCCGGCGCCGCCGGGGGCGAGCCCGGCCCGCTCCAGCGCACGGGCCAGGCCGGCCTCGGTGTCCAGCATCGCCTGCAGCCATGCGGCCGCGGACAGGTCCGTGCCGCCGCGGGCGAAGACCCCGGCGAACAGCTCGCCGCCCTCAGACATGCGCCAGCCCGACGTAGTTCTCGGCCAGCGAGGTGGCCGCCGCGTCCGAGCTGCATATGTACTCCAGGTGGGAGAGCTGCAGCCGCCGGTCGTAGGCGTCGTGGTCGCCGAAGGTGTGCAGCAGCGTGGTCATCCACCAGGAGAAGTGCTGCACCCGCCAGACCCGGCGCAGGCAGGCCTGCGAGTACCCGTCGAGCAGTGCGGTGCTCCCGCCGGAGTACCAGGCGGCCAGCGCCTCGGTCAGCACACCGACGTCGAAAGCGGCCAGGTTGAGTCCCTTGGCTCCCGTCGGCGGCACGATGTGCGCCGCGTCCCCGGCCAGGTACAGCCGCCCGTAGCGCATCGGCTCGGCGACGAAGCTGCGCATCGGGGCCAGCACCTTCTCCAGCACCGGGCCGGTGCGCAGCCGCCAGCCGGGCACGGTCTCGAGGCGCGACCGCAGCTCGTCCCAGAACCGGTCGTCCGGCCACTTGGCCACGTCCTCGTCCGGAGCCACCTGCAGGTAGAACCGGCTCAGTGCCGGGCTGCGCATGCTGTGCAGGGCGAAGCCGCGATCGGAGTGCGCGTAGATCAGCTCATCGGAGGACGGCGCCACCTCGGCCAGCACGCCGAGCCAGCCGAACGGGTACTCCCGGTCGAACACGGTCAGCACGCCGTCCGGGATGGACGGCCGGCAGACCCCGTGGGACCCGTCGCACCCGGCGATGAAGTCGCACGTCAGCGTCTGCCGCTCGCCCTGGTGGGTGAAGCCGACCTCAGGCTGGCCGGTGGTGAGGCCGGCCGGGACCACATCGGAGACCCCGAACAGGATCTGCCCGCCGGCCGCGAGCCTGGCGGCGATCAGGTCCTTGACCACCTCCTGCTGGCCGTACACGGTGATCGCGCGGCCGGGGACCAGCCGCTCGAAGGCGATGCGGTGCGGCCGCCCGGCGAACCTCAGCTCGATGCCGTGATGGACGAGCCCCTCTTTGAGCAGCCGCTCGCCCAGCCCGGTCGCCACGAGCGTGTCCACCGTGCCCTGCTCGAGCACGCCCGCCCTGACCCGTTTCTCCACGTAGTCGCGGCTGCGCGCCTCCAGCACCACCGATTCGATGCCGCGCAGGTACAGCAGGTGCGAGAGCAGCAGCCCGGCTGGCCCGGCCCCGACGATCCCGACCTGAGTGCGCACGACACCATGTTCCCACCTCGCACACCGGTTCACAGCACGAACACTTTGCGGCCTGCCTGGTCAGTGCCGGGGCGCGAAGAAGATGATGCTCACCCCGACGGCGACGACGCAGGCGCCGATCCAGCCATAGCCTCCCCGGAGGGGCAGGCCTATTGTCGGCGGTATGACGGAGAACGCTCTTGCCACCGGCCCGGATCTGCCGCAGCGGCGCAACCTGGTCACCGAGATTCCCGGACCCGCCTCGCGCGCGCTGGCGGAGCGGCGGCAGGCCAGCGTCGCCCGTGGTGTCAGCAGCGTGCTGCCGGTGTTCGCGCGGGCCGCCGGGGGCGGTGTGCTGGTGGACGTGGACGGCAACTCGCTGATCGACTTCGGCTCAGGGATCGCCGTCACGTCCGTGGGGAACAGCGCTCCACTGGTCGCCGCGGGCGTCACCGAGCAGGTCATGAGCTTTACACACACCTGCTTCATGGTCACCCCGTACGAGGGCTACGTGGCGGTCTGCGAGGAGCTTGCCCGGCGCACACCCGGCGACCACGAGAAGCGGTCCGCCCTGGTGAACTCCGGCGCCGAGGCCGTCGAGAACGCGGTGAAGATCGCCCGGCACGCCACCGGCCGCCCCGCCGTCGTGGCGTTCGACCACGCCTACCACGGGCGGACCAACCTGACCATGGCGCTGACCGCCAAGAACATGCCCTACAAGCACCGGTTCGGCCCGTTCGCCAGCGACATCTACCGGGTGCCGATGGCCTATCCGCTGCGCTGGCCGGGCGGCCCGGCCAAGTGCGCGGCCGAGGCCCTCGACGTGGTCACCGGCCTGATCCACGCTCAGGTGGGCGAGCAGAACACCGCCGCGGTGATCATCGAGCCGATCCAGGGCGAGGGCGGGTTCATCGTCCCGCCGGACGGCTTCATGGCCGGGCTGGCGGAGTTCTGCCGGGAGCATGGCATCGTGCTGATCGCCGATGAGATCCAGAGCGGGTTCTGCCGCACAGGGAACTGGTTCGCCTGCGAGCACGAGGGTGTGGTGCCCGACCTGATCACCACGGCCAAGGGCATCGCCGGCGGGCTGCCACTCGCCGCCGTCACCGGCCGGGCCGGGCTGATGGACGCGGTGCACGCCGGCGGGCTCGGCGGCACCTACGGCGGCAACCCGGTCGCCTGCGCCGCCGCGCTCGGCGCGATCACCACGATGGCCCAGGAGGACCTGCCCGGCCGTGCGCGCCGGATCGGTGAGGTGATGCTGCCCAGGCTGCACACGCTGGCCGGGAAGTATCCGGTGATCGCCGACGTCAGGGGCCGGGGCGCGATGCTCGCGGTCGAGCTGACCGAGCCTGGGACCCTGCGGCCCGACCCGGCCACCACCGCCCGGGTGGCCGCAGCCTGCCACGCGGCCGGCCTGATCGTGCTAACCTGCGGCACGTTCGGCAACGTGCTGCGGTTCCTGCCGCCGCTGGTCATCCCCGAGCACCTGCTCGACGAGGGCCTGACCATCCTGGAGGAGGCGTTCGCAAGCCTGTGAGCGTTATGCAAACCGCATCGCGAGCGCAGGCCCCTCCGGGGTCCGCGTGAGCGATCGGGCCAGTTCAGCGCACGAGCACCGGGCACGTAAATTTAGCCTGACGCGACCTACGGATAAGACACTGTGACCGTGACGCTGGACGCGAGGTTCCGGGCGGCTGTCGGCGCGCTCCGGGCCCGCCCGATCGGCATCTGCGAGAAGGGTTTCGGCGCGATCACCCCGGTGACCGCGGCGGACCTGGCCGGGCGGCGGCCCAGCCTGTTCGGTGGCGGCTTCATCACGCCGGTGATGGTGCTGCGGGAGACCGCGCTCAGCCAGAACGTCCAGGGCCTGGCCGCGTTCTGCGCAGCGGCCGGGGTGGACCTGGCGCCGCACGGCAAGACGACGATGGCGCCGCAGTTGTTCAGCCGCCAGCTCGCCGCTGGGGCCTGGGCGATGACGGCGGCGACCGCCGGGCACATGCAGACCTACCGCTCGTTCGGCGTCCCCCGGATCCTGCTGGCCAACGAGCTGACCGACCCGGCGGGCATCGCCTGGCTGGCTGCCGAGATGGCGGCCGACCCCGGCTTCGGCTGCTACGTCTACGTGGACAGCGCCGCCGGGATCCGGCTGCTCGACGAGACGCTGCGAGCCAGCGGGGCCACCCGGCCGCTGCCGGTGCTCGTCGAGCTGGGCCAGCCGGGCGGGCGCACCGGCTGCCGGAGTATCGAGGAAGCGGTCACGGTCGCGAAGACGGCCGCCGCGGCCGACTCGCTCCAGCTGGCCGGTGCGGCCGGCTACGAGGGCAGCATCGGCCACGACTGCGCCCCTGGCACGCTCGATGCGATCGCCGCCTTCTGCCAGGACCTGCGCAAGCTCGGCGGCTTGCTGGCTGGCCTCGCCCCAGGGCAGGAGCCACTGATCCTCAGCGCCGGCGGCAGCGCCTACTTCGACATCGTTGCGGCCGAGCTGACCAAACCGGCGGCCGGCGGCGGCCCGCGGCTGAGGGCCGTGCTGCGCAGCGGCGCCTACATCTCGCACGACCATGGCATGTACGCCACGCTCGCGCCGGGCGTCGAGGGGCCGCGCCAGGGCCCGCAACTGCGGCCGGCCTTCGAACTGTGGGCCAGCGTGCTGTCCAGGCCGGAGCCCGGGCTGGCGCTGCTGAACGCCGGGCGCCGCGATGTGGCGTTCGACCAGGGCTACCCGATCCCGCTGCAGGTGCGCAGCCGCGAGGGCCAGCTCGCCCCGGCGAGCGGCATGACGGTCACCGAACTGAGCGACCAGCACGCCTACCTGTCCGTGCCCGCCGATTCCGGTCTGGCCCCAGGCGACCTGGTCTGCATGGGCATCTCGCACCCGTGCACGACCTTCGACAAGTGGCGGGTCATCCCCGTGGTCGACGACAGCCACCGGGTGATCGACGCCATCCACACGTTCTTCTGAGCCCCGGCGGCGCCCGGCCCGGCTGGCGATCGCGCGGCGGCTGGGCGCGGCGTCGGCCCGCACCAAACTCGATGGGGACTACGACGTCATCTTCGACGCGGTCGGCGCGGCGGCCACCCGGGCGCAGTCCGTGCACCGGCAGCGGGCCGGCGGGTGGTACGGGGGCGCAGTCAGGCGGGGCCTGTTTCGATGGCCTCGCGTACTTGGGTTTCTGGTGGGTTCATTCCGAAGTCGGTGACGATCCAGGTCGCGCCCGCCTGTGCCCAGGGGTGCGGGTCGTCGCCTGGCGGGATGCCCACGACCAGGTCGAACGGTTCACCTGCCGGCCGCGCCGCGCGGGCCTGGGCGGCCAGCTCGGCCAGCGCGTCCGGGCCGGGCAGGCCGGTGGGGAACAGGCCGTCCCAGCGCAGGGCCCGCTGGACCGGGCGCTGGTGTGGCCACTCGCCGGCCACCCAGATTGGGATCCCCGGCCGCTGCACCGGGACTGGTTCGAACTCCCCGGCCCAGTATCTGGTCAGGTCGGCCAGGCCCTGATCGAGCAGGCGGGCGCGCTCGCGCGGGTCGGCCACCTCGCCGAACGGCTCGAACTCGCCGTTGCGCGGGCTGCCGAGCCCGACCCCCAGGGTGAGGCGGCCCTCGCTGAGCAGATCCAGCGTGACCGTCTCCCTGGCGACCTTGTGCACCCGGCGGCGCGACAGCGGGGTGATCATCGGGCCGATTCGCACCCGGCTGGTCGCGCAGGCGATCGCGGCGAGCGCGACCCAGGGGTCGGCCACGGCCCGCACCGGCTCGCGGTACTTGATGTGGTCCCAGACGAAGAAGCCGTCCCAGCCCCGCTCCTCGGCCCTGGCGGCGAGGTCGGCCAGCACCCGAGGGTCGGCCAGGTCGCCAAACGGCGCTACATCGATCGCTTGCTTCATCCCGGTGAGCCTAGTTGCTCACGGGGAACTTGAGGCTGACGGTTCCCGGGCCTGGGTCGGGCCAGCGGGAGGTGACGGCCTTGCCCCTGGTGTAGAAGTGCACGCCCTCGGTGCCGTGCACGTGCGTGTCACCGAACAGGGACGCCTTCCAGCCGCCGAACGAGTAGTAGGCCATCGGCACCGGGATCGGCACGTTCACCCCGACCATGCCGACCGTCACCTCGTTGACGAACCGCCGCGCGGCGCCGCCGCCGGTGGTGAAGATCGCCACGCCGTTGCCGTACGGGTTGGCGTTGACCAGGTCGAGCGCCGCGTCGTGCGACGGCACCCTGACGACCGAAAGCACCGGGCCGAAGATCTCGTCGGTGTAGCAGGACATGTCCGGCGTGACCCGGTCCAGGACCGAGGGGCCGAGCCAGAAGCCGCCGGGCTCGCCGCTGACCGGGTGGTTGCGGCCGTCCACGGCGAGCACCGCGCCCTGGGCTACCCCGGTGTCCAGGTAGCTGGCGACCTTGTCCCGGTGCGGGCCTGTGACTAGTGGTCCCATCTCGGCGTTGGCGTCGGTGGCGGGGCCGACCCGCAGCCGGGCGACCCGCTGCGCGATCTTGCCGATCAGCTCGTCGGCCACCTGGTCGGCGGCCACGACCACCGACACCGCCATGCACCGCTCCCCGGCCGAGCCGAACCCGGCCGACACGGCAGCGTCGGCGGCGTTGTCCAGGTCGGCGTCGGCCAGCACGACCATGTGGTTCTTGGCGCCGCCGAGCGCCTGCACGCGCTTGCCGGCGGCGGTGGCCGTCTCGTACACGTGCCGGGCGATCGGGGTGGAGCCGACGAAGCTGACCGCCGCCACGCCGGGGTGGGTGAGCAGCCCGTTGACCGCCACCGCGTCGCCGTGTACCACGTTGAACACGCCGTCAGGCAGCCCGGCCTCGGCCAGCAGCTCAGCCAGCAGGACCGAGGCGCTCGGGTCCTTCTCGGACGGCTTCAGCACGAAGGCGTTACCGCAGGCGATCGCCAGCGGGAACATCCACATCGGCACCATGGCGGGGAAGTTGAACGGGGTGATCCCGGCGACCACGCCGAGCGGCTGCCTGATCGAGTACGAGTCGACCCTGGTGGACACGTTCTCCGAGTAGGAGCCCTTGAGCAGGTGCGGGATGCCGCAGGCGAACTCGACGACCTCGAGGCCCCTGGTCACCTCGCCGGCCGCGTCGCTGAGCACCTTGCCGTGCTCGGCGCTGATCAGGGCGGCCAGTTCGTCGGTGCGTGCCCGGACCAGCTCACGGAAGGCGAACATCACCTGGGTGCGCCGGGTCAGCGAGGCGTTCCGCCAGCTCGCCGCCGCCTCGGCCGCCGCCGTGACGGCGAGGTCCACCTCGGCCAGCGAGGCGAAGTCCACAGTGCTGGTGACCTGGCCGGTGGCGGGATCGTAGACGTTGCCGGTGGCCCCGCTGGTGCCCTGGGTGTGCTTGCCGCCGATCCAGTGCGCGATGTGCTTCATCGGGACGCCTCCTCGGCGGTCGCGGTAGCCTCGCCGGCCCGGCTGTCGGTGGCCTGCGCGCTGACCGAGCGCAGCGCGCCGGTCAGGATCGCCAGGCCCTCCCTGGCCTCGTCGTCGGACAGGGTGAGCGGCGGGGCCATCCGCAGCGTATTCCCATACAGGCCACCCTTGCCGATGAGCAGCCCGCGCTGCCTGGTCTCCTCGAGCAGCCTGGTGGCCAGCGCCGGGCTGGGCCCACCGGTGGCCGGGTCGATCATGTCCACGGCGAACATCAGCCCCTTGCCCCGGACCTCGCCCACCGCCGGGAGCGGCCCGGCGGCCTCCCGGATCCCGCCGATGATCAGCTCGCCGAGGGTGGCGGCCCGGGCCTGCAGGCCGTGTTCGAGCAGATAGTCCAGGGTGGCGCTGGCCGCCGCCGTGGCGACCGGGTTGCCGCCGAACGTCGAGATGCCGTTCGCTGGCAGCCTGTCCATGAGATCGCCCCGGGCGACCACGCCGCCGATCGCGAACCCATTGGCCGTGCCCTTGGCGAAGGTCATGATGTCCGGGGTCACGCCGTGCGCACCGATGCCCCAGAAGTGCTCGCCCGTGCGTCCCCAGCCGGTCTGCACCTCGTCGGAGATGAACAGGACGCCGGTCTCGTCGAGCACTTCCTTGTAGGCGGCCAGCAGCCCGTCCGGCGGCATCGTGAACCCGCCGACGCCCTGGATCGGCTCGGCGATGAAACAGGCCACGTTGCCGGCGGTCGCGGTGGTCAGCACGTGCCGCAGATCGGCGACCGCTGCCTCGGTATATTGCGCGTCGGACATCCCGGCGAAGGCGGGCAGCTGCCGGTCCGTGCCGTGCAGGTAGTGCACGTCGAACGGCGACAGCGTGGAGGGCTTCCACGCCGCGTTGCCGGTGATGGAGATGGCCCCGAACGACCGCCCGTGATAGCTGTTGCGCAGCGCCAGCACCTGGTTGGATGCCCGCGCGGCGGTGGCCAGCAGCAGCGCCGTCTCGTTCGCCTCGGTGCCCGAGTTGGTGAAGAACACCTTGGCATCGGGGATGCCGGACAGCCTGGCGATCTTCTCGGCCAGCTCGACCTGATGGCGGATCAGGTACAGCGTGGAGGTGTGCACCACGCCGGTGGCGAGCTGCCGCTCGACCGCCTCGCGCACCTCGGGCACGTCATAGCCGAGCATGTTGGTCAGGATGCCGCCGAAGAAGTCGAGGTAGCTCCGCCCCTCGGCATCGGTGACCCGGCACCCCTTACCGCTCGCGATCTCGATCGGCTGCTCGTAGTAGAGCGAGACCCAGGTAGGGATGACGGCCTGGTGACGTGCGAGCAAATCGGTCATGTTCCCTAGTCTGCCGCATCCCCGGGCCGCACCCGCGATGCCGGTCAGCTCACCAGACGCACCCGGTCATCACCTGAGTCGGCGATCAGGATGCCCGTACCATCGATTCCCACGCCGAGCGCGGTGCTGATCGAGGCTCCGGCCGCCGGGCCGCCGTCTCCCAGGAAGCCGTTCTGGCCCGGGCCAGCCATGATGTAGATGTCTCCCTTGGTCATCGGCACGCCGTAGAACATGCCGCTGCTCTCCGCGACCACCAGCACGTGGTCGGTGTCCACGTCGTCGAACACCAGG
The DNA here is from genome assembly GCA_036495485.1 of Streptosporangiaceae bacterium. GTDB lineage: Bacteria > Actinomycetota > Actinomycetes > Streptosporangiales > Streptosporangiaceae > PALSA-505. The sequence continues at coordinate 40,094 of DASXMU010000110.1, read as the reverse complement.
TTGCCGGCGCCATCCACCACTATGCCCGCCGGGTAGAAGAGAGTGGCCTTGGTGGCCGGGATGCCGTATTGGGAGCTGCTGCCGCCACCGTGTCCGGCCACCGTGTAGATGTGGCCAGCGGTCATCGGCACGCCATAGAACGTGCCGGTGCTGCCGGCCACGACCCGGACCCGGAAGTTCAGCGAGTCGGAGATGACGATGTTGCCCGCGCCGTCCACCGCGACACCCTCCGGATTCTTGAGCTTGGCCTGGGTGGCTGGACCGCCATCACCGGAGAATCCGGTGGCGCCGTTGCCGGCCACCGAGTAGATGTCGCCAGCGGCCATCGGCTGGCCGTAGAACGTGCCGCCGCTCTCCGCTATCACCCGGATCTTGTTGCTGGCGCTGTCGGCGATCACCAGGTTGCCCGAGCTGTCCACGGTCACATCGAAGGGGCGGACCTCGGCCTTGGTGGCGGGTACGCCATTGGCGAGACTTGTTCCACCACCTGCCACCGTATAGATGTTCCCGGCGGTCATGGCCTGGCCGTAGAACGTGCCGCTGCTCGCGGCCACCGCCCGGAGCAGGTAGTGCCCCCGGTCGCCGATCAGCAGGTTGCCCGCGTTATCCACCGCGATACCGGTTGGCTGGAGCAGTTCGGCCTTGGTGGCCGGGATACCACTGGCCTGGCTCTTCCCGCCGCCGGCCACGGTGTAGATGTCGCCGGCGGTTACCGGCACGCCGTAGAGCGTGCCGGTGCTCTTGGCGACCACCCGGATCCTTTCGTTGTTGTAGTCGGCCACCAGCACGTTGCCCGCCTTGTCTGCCACCACCGCGTCCGGCCCATCGAGCTGGGCGGTCGTGGCGGCCCTGCCGTCACCGGAATACGGATAGGTCAGGAAGTACGGCCCGTTGCCCGCCACCTTGTAGATGTCCCCGGCGGTCATCTTCTGCCCGTAGAACGTGCCGGTATGAACCGCCACCACCCGCAGCCTGCCATTGGAGAATGAGGGGATGGCCAGGTTGCCGGCCGCGTCCACGGCCACGCTCATCGGGTCGTAGAGCCTGGCCTGGGTCGCCGGGCCGCCGTCGCCCGCAACTCCGCTGGCGCCATCGCCGGCCACCGTGTAGATGTCGCCAGTGGTCATCGGCTGGCCGTAGAACGTGCCGGTGCTCTCCGCCACCACCCGGATCTCGCTGTGAGACGCGTCGGCGATCACCAGGTTCCCTGCCGCGTCCGCCGACGCGTCGAACGGATCGAGTTCGGCGCTGGTGGCCGGGACGCCGTCGGCCAGGCTCGTCCCGCCACCGGCGAGAGTGTAGATGTCCCTGGCGGTCATCGGCTGCCCGTAGAACGTGCCGGTGCTCTTGGCGATCACCCGGACCCGGCCGGTGTCCTCATCGCTCACCAGGATGTTGCCTGCCGCGTCCACACGCACGTTCGCTATGGCAACCCCCAGACCCGCCTTGAGTGCGGGCCCGTCATCGCCGGAGTAGCTGATTCCGTGCTCATAACCGGCCAGCGCGTAAACATGTCCCGCCGTCATCTTCTGGTTGTAGAAGGTCCCCGGGGAGACCGGCACGGCCAGCACCCGCGCCGCCTTAGCCCCGCTCTTGGTGTCGGGGACGCCGCGCTCACCGATCAGCAGGTTGCCGTGCGAATCGAAGGCTAGCCCGTCGGCCCTGGCCGGGAAATTGGTCCCGATGGTGCCGGGGAACCCATAACCGCCCCCACCGCCCATCACCAGATAGATATCACCAGCGGTCATCTGCTGACCGAAAAAGCTCCCCGGGGTGCCGGGCACCACGTAAACGTAGCCCCCCTCATCCACCGCCATCGTGCCGTGCGGCCCCACGGCCACCACGCACGTACGCGACACCGCGACATCGGCCGCCGGGAGGCCATCGGCGGTCCCCGCGCGGAACGCCGGGTGATCCGGGGCCCCGTCGCCGGGACTCGATCCCACGGCGTCGCCGACCGGTGTCGTCAGCCTGCCGGTCAGGCTGTTCACCGTCCGCACCGTGTCCTGATCGGCCACGTACACATTCTGGCCAGCCACGGTCGCGCCGCACGGCCCGAAAAACCCGTCGTTGCCCGTCCCGCTGCTCAGGGACACTCCCGCCGCCTTGGCCGGGCCGCCGACCCCGCCGGCGATCGTCGAGATCGTCCCGTCCGCCACGGCCGGCCGCGCGCTGACGCCGGCCGATGGTGCAGCCGCAGCCCCGCCGGCCGACGTTAAAGCGGCCAGCACCGCCGCTGGCACCATCCACATGAGCCGTCCGGTCCTGCCACCCTGGTTCACGCGCATCCGATGACCTCCGCTCTCGCTCCGACGCCAGGCCACGAGCCATCACCGCGACCAGCGGCAGCACATGGCGAGGCCCACTGCTACGACGCCGAAGTACAGGCAATGGTTTACTGGCGACGTCTGCCACCCTGCCGACGCTGACAGGATCGCTGTCAGAGGGAGTGCCTACGGTGAGCGCCATGCCATCACTCCCAAGAATCACCGGCCGGGAAGCCATCAAGGCGCTCGGCAAACTGGGCTGGGAGGTCGTGATCCAGAAAGGATCGCACGCGCAGCTCAAGCACCCAAGCCGAGGCGGTCGCGTAACCGTACCCCTGCACGCCGGCGAAACCATTGGGCCTGGCTTACTTCGGTCAATCCTGAATCAGGCCGGCGTCACCATCGAGGAACTCCGAGGAGTCTTGTGACATGATGAATCTGATGCGTACTTACACGATTGTGGTGGAGCCGGAGGAAGGCGGCGGCTACTTTGTCGCTGTCCCGGCGCTTCCTGGGTGCTTTACGCGTGGCGGCACTATCGAAGAGTGCCGGGAGAGAGCTGTCGAGGCCATAGAAGTCCACATCGCTGGCTTGCAGGCTGACAGCGAAGCCGTTCCGGCCGAGGTGGGGACGCCGCAACTGCTGGCGGTTACCGTCGCGGCTTAAGGCTGCTCAGTGCGGCCTCCTCACTCCGGCCGGGCTCATGTCTCGCCGGTCTGCCGCTGTGGCCTGGCCGCGATCAGCTCGGTCAGGGGTTCTGACCCATCGGCGAATCCCTGTGCCAGGTCAGACAGCCGGCGGTTGTGGGCCCGGGCGTAGGTCCGCAGGACGCCGAACGCTTGCTCCATGTCTATCCCGAGGCGTTCGGCGAGCTTCCCTTTGGCCTGCTCGATCACGACCCGGCTGTTGAGCGCGGTCTGCAGTTGCTCGTTGAGCGTATCGCTGCGGCGCATGCTGCGTTCGTGCAGCAGGCTGATGGTGGCGACGTCGGCCAGCGCCTGGCCGACGCGGATGTCGGTGGAGTCGAAGGCACCCGGGTCGGAGCGGAAGAGGTTCAGCGCGCCGATGACCTGGTTGCGCAGCCGCATGGGAAGGGCCTGCACCGCGGCAAACCCCGCCTGCTGCGCGGCGGCGGCGAAGCGGGGCCAGCGCTGGATCATGCCGGCCGGGTCGGTAGCGGTCACAGGCTGCCCGCCCCGGAAGCTGTCCAGGCAGGGGCCCTGGTCGTTTTGCAGCTGGAACAGCTCCAGCACACGGGCGGCTTCGCTGGAGGCGGCTACCACGCGCAACTCGCCGCGCGGGTCAGCCAGCAACAGGCCGACGGCCGAGACGTCGAGCAGCCGTGCGCTGCGGTCGGTCAGCATGTGCAGGAAGTCGATCATGTCAAAGTCGGCGACCATGGTGTCGGTCAGTTCGACGAACGTCTCCGCCAGCAGTTGTCCGTCCGTCCCAGCTCACCCTCTCGGCATACGGGGCAGGTCATCGTCCTGGAACCTGGCGGAAGATGACGTGCCAGCGCAGGGCTGATGCCTCACCTCTCACCATCCCTGGACGGACTGGAGCCGGGGCCCAGCCGCAGGCGGCGGGCGACGATGTCGCGGGCAACGTCGGTCAACCGCAGGTCGTTGACGTAAGCATAGGCGCGCAACTGCACGAACGCGTCCGCGATACTCGTGCCAAGCTGCTCGGTGAGCATCCCGGTGGCCTGGTCGATCTCGGCCCGGTGCAGGGCCAGGTCTGCGGGCTGGCCGTCGGCGCTGGTCCCCGCGGGCCTGCCGTTCTGTTCGCCGGGGGGATCGAGCAGGAGCAGGGTCGCGGTATCGGCGAAGAGCAGGGCATCACCTAGCTGGGATGTGCCCAGCGGGCCGGGCCGGTCCCGGTACAGGCTCAGCATCCCGGCCCTGATGGCCCCGATCCGCAGTGGAAAGGCGAAGATCGCCGCCGCCCCGGCCCGGCGTGCCGCCGGGGCGAAAACCGGCCAGCGGCCAGCGGTATCCCCGGCGCTCAGGTTCGAAGCGAGCACCGGGTCACCGCGGGCGGACGCATCCAGCGATGGTCCTTCCCCGAGGGTCAGCTCGAGCTCGGCGAGCTGCTCGCTGACCGCATCGGTCACCCGCATGAGGTGTCCCGCCCCCGTGCCGTTCCCAGCGCTCAGCCAGGCGCCCGTGACCTGTGCGGCGGCCACGGCGGCCAGGCATGCGTCCGCGGCCGACACCGGGCGATCACGGCTGGCGGCCTGCTCGGCGACCAGCCCCCATATCCTGACGTCCCGGCTACCTGCCATCAGGGCTGCCCAGCCAAGGTGAGCGTCGCACGCTGCCAGGCCGCCGGCGCGAAGACGCGGGTAGCTGCCCGTCGCCGCCGCGCGGCTTCAGGCCTGCCCTGAACATGCGCCCACTTTCCTCCACGCGGGCGCGAGCCCGGGGTTGCCACTCAGGCGGTCACCTGTGTTTTCTTGGTGGCACCGCCTGGCAGGTGAGCTGCGGCGGTGAGCGCGGGCGCCACGGCGGCAGGTGCCTGGGCAGCGTTGTCCCGTGCCGCGGCGGGCGGCGGCCCTGACGGACCGCTGGCCGCGCGGTCGAAGAAACGCAGCAACTCCACCGGCACGGGCATGACGAGAGTGCTGTTCTTCTCGGCGGCGACCTCCACGACGGTCTGCAGCAGCCGCAGTTGCAAGGCGGCCGGATCGGCCGACATGACGGCGGCAGCCTGGGCCAGTCTCCTGGATGCCTGGTACTCTCCGTCGGCGGAGATGATCCGCGCACGCCGCTCCCGCTCGGCCTCGGCCTGGCGCGACATCGAGCGTTTCATCGACTCGGGCAGGGAGACATCCTTGACCTCGACCCGCTCCACCCGGACACCCCAGGGCTGCTCGGTGGGGGCGTCGATAACCTCCTTGAGCTGGAGGTTGATCTTTTCGCGCTCGGACAGGAGCTGATCCATGTCGCTCTGGCCGATGACCGACCGCATCGAGGTCTGGGCGACCTGGGACACGGCATAGGTGTAGTTCTGCACGTTAATGAGGGCCTTGAATGGGTCAACGACCCGGTAGTAGACGACCGCGTCGACTCGCAGGGTGACGTTGTCGCGGGTGATGGCCTCCTGGGTGGGCACGCTAGCCGCGACAATCTGCATGTTGACCTTGCGGAGCCGGTCAGATACCGGATTGACCCATGTCAGGCCTGGCCTGCGAGTACCTGGCAGCGCCCGGCCGAAACGGAAGACAATGCCTTCCTCATACTGGTTGATGACCTTGAAGCCGAGCATCCCGGCCGTCCCATCCCCGGGGCGAGGCGCGCCGGGTTCACCAGAACCCTGGACGGCGCGGACTTGAATGCCAGCGTTCGAAATGCCCTTGGCCCTTTACAGTATTACACGCTGGCCGGAATTCAGGCTCATTGTTCACCCGCACGCAGCCGCGCGACCACAGCGGGCCGGACCTGGGATGGCGTAGACTTTGGCCATCCGCTCGGGCTATTAGCGCATCTGGTGACACGGCCATGCCGAGCGGCCGCTGCCCCAGACCCAGGCGGCACATCATCATCCGCCCACGATGTGCCACCTAGGAGTCCTGCGGTGGGATCTACCGAAGAAAAGACCACCCTGGCCCTGTCACCCGTGGGGCCGCCCACGTCGTCGGAGGCCCATCGCGGCAGCGAGTATGCCGTGCTCTCCCGGCAGGTCAGGCAAGCCGGGCTGCTGGAGCAGCACCCCCGGTATTACCTCTGGAGGATCGCGGCGACCACCGCAGCGCTGGCGGCTGGCTGGGCCGTCTTCGTCCTGGTCGGCGACTCGTGGTGGCAGCTGGTGGTAGCAGCCTTCCTGGCCGCCGTGTTCACGCAAATCGGCTTCCTTGGCCACGATGCCGGGCACCGGCAGATCTTCCGGAACCGGCGGGCCAACTATGTCGCCGGCATCCTGCACGGCAACCTCGGTATCGGGCTCAGCTATGGCTGGTGGGTGCGAAAGCACAACCGTCATCACGCTCACCCGAACACCGAGAACGCCGATCCCGATATCGAGGCAAGCGCCCTGGTCTTCACCGCCGGCCAGGCGCGGGTCAGCCGGGGTGTGAAGCGGCTGGTGTACCGGTACCAGGCATACCTGTTCTTTCCACTGCTGCTGATGGAAGGGTTCCATCTGCACGTGGCGAGTATCCGTGCCCTGATCGGCCGGCCCTGCAAGCACCGGGTCTGGGAGGCGGCGCTGCTCGCCGTGCACGTGATCGGCTACCTCACCGTGCTCTTCGTGGTGCTCTCCCCGGTCAAGGCCGTGGTGTTCATCCTGGTTCAGCAGGGCCTGTTCGGGCTGTACCTGGGCTGCTCCTTCGCGCCCAACCACAAGGGAATGGCCATGCTGCCGGCGGACGACCAAACCGACTTCCTGCGCCGCCAGGTGCTGACCTCAAGGAACGTGCACGGCGGGCTGCTGACCGACTTCGCGCTCGGCGGCCTGAACTACCAGATCGAGCACCACCTGTTCCCCTCCATGCCGCGCCCGAACCTGCGCAAGGCGCAGACCCTGGTGGCGGCGTTCTGCCAGCAGCACGGCGTGCCGTACTGCCACAGCAGCCTCCTGGGTTCCTACGTCCAGGCGCTGCGCCACCTTGACGCCACCGGCAGGATGACCCGGCCGTCGCCCCTGCCCGCAACTCACGTCCCATAACCAATCTGCGCTTCGGATCCCCGGAACGGGGGCACGGGGATCCGGATCCCCGGCCCGGCTCCGCGGAGCCGGGCCGGGGCGTGGCCGACTGCTTGAGGTGGCCGCCCAGGTGCTCCCGACACCCTCCTGACCGGAGCGGATCAGCGGACCTGACGTATCCGCCCGGTGGTTCCCCAGGCCTGATCGGCTGTCCAGATGCTGGCGTCCAGCCGGTCGCCTAGCGCCATACACAGCCGGTCGGCGAGAGACAGTCCTTCACCCGGGGTCCATCTCCGGGCTGCCCATTCAGCATCGGCGGCCGTCACGGGTTCGACGCTCAGTCCGTAGCTGCTCAGGAGCGCGCGGGAGAAATCCCAGTTGCGGCCGTGCGCCCGGATTTTTTGCGCAACCTCCGACCAGTTGGCCGCACCACAGGCGCCACCGTCACTCAGCGCTTTCCCAACCAGATCTGCTCCCTGCTCGTCCTGCAGGAAGGTGAGCAACGCGGACGCGTCAAAGACATTCATGCAACATCTTCGGCAGCAGCCTCTGCACGGCGCCCGGCAAGCAACTCGCCCACCAGATCGAGGCCAGCGAGGTCTGCCCGCACAAGTTCCTGAAGCTGTGGGCGAGTCAGGAGCACCACTCCCGCCGGGGTCTCCAGCAGTATGAGCGGTGTTCCCTCGGCAAGACCTGCCCGCTCCCGCAGTTCGGCCGGAATGACCAGCCGGCCCCGGTCGCCCATGGTCACGCTATACGTCCCACTCATAAGATGAGCGTACCACCGGCCTCAGACATGTGGGATATGCAGTTGTCCGGGTCAGCGAATGGGCCAGGTGGGCACTTTTCCGTTAACAAAATAATTTTAAAAGAAATGGATGGAGAGCGCGGACTCAGCGGAAGGGAGATACAGCCGCCGTCGGTCAGCGTCGCCAGCGTATCGTGGGCCCTTCCGCCAGCCATCGCCAGCGCGCCGGCCAGGCGCGTACCCGGTGGACCGCCGGTTACTCCCGGGCGAGTACCCGGCCGTCAACCCCGGGAGGATGCCCCGCCGCGCAACCCCGCCTACGCTGTGCAAATGGACAGCGGCGCGGCAGCCTGGTGGCAGTGGTGGCGGGGAATCCGCGCACGGGAAGTGATCCAGGCCCTCCTCGTGACCGCCCTGACGCTGATCGGCTCCTACGGCGAGGCACACCCACGGCAGGTGTCGGACAAGATCGTCAGCGGGCACCCGGTGCCCTATACCCCATCTTCCGCTTTTCTGCTGGTCGCGGTCGCCGGCCTGGCGCTGATCTGGCGCCGCCGGCACCCGGTGCCCGTGCTGTGTGTGAGCATCGCGGCCGTGCTGGCCTACAGCCTGCTCGGCTACGTCAACGGCGCCGCCCTGCTCTCCCCGGCCGTGGCCCTGTACGCGGTGACGTCCACGGTCAGCGTCCGCCGGGCGGTGAGCTGGGCGACGGTGACGCTGGTCGCGCTGCTGGCCGGCACTGCGATACGGAACCCGTTCGGCACCTTCGGCGGCGGGTTCGACTTTATTCCCGCGATGGTCGCGGCCGCTCTGTTCGGCGGGATCGCGGTGGCCAACCGCCGGGCCTTCGCCGCCTCGATGCAGGCCCGCGCCGACGACGCGGCCCAGCGCCGGATCGACGAGGAACGGCTGCGCATCGCCCGCGAGCTGCACGACGTGGTCGCGCACACCATGGCCACCATCAACGTCCAGGCCGGCGCGGCGATCCACGTTGCCGCCGAGCGTCCCGAGGTGGCCACCGAAGCGCTGCAGGCCATCCGGGGTGCCAGCAAGGACGGCCTGCGCGAGCTGCGGGCCATCCTCAACGTGCTGCGCCAGGCCGACGAGCCGGACGCACGCCTGCCGGCCCCCGGCCTGGCCCAGATGGACGCGCTGATCGCCAGCACCTCGCGGGCCGGCCTGAAGACCACCCTGTCGGTGACCGGAACCCGGCGGCCGGTCCCGCCAGCGGTCGACCTGGCCGCCTACCGGATCGTCCAGGAGTCGCTGACCAACGCCATCAGGCACGCCGGCCCGGCCACCGCCACCGTGTCGCTCGGCTACACGGCCGGCCAGCTGGCGATCGAGGTCACCGACACCGGCCTGGGCGCGCCGCCGGCCGGGACCGCATCCGGTGGCGGCCACGGCCTGACCGGGATGCGCGAACGTGCCGCCTCGGTGGGCGGCACCCTGCAGACCGGCCCGGCACCGGGCGGCGGCTTCCGCGTCGCGGCCCAGCTCCCCCTCGGCGGCCACACCTCCGGGCCAGCCGCCCCGGGACAGGCTGATCCCGAACAGGCTGATCCCGAACAGGCTGATCCCGAACAGGCTGATCCCGAACAGGCTGATCCCGAACGGGTCGGCCCGGCTCCGGTCACCGAAGGGACGAACCACGCATGATCCGTGTGCTGCTCGCCGACGACCAGGCCCTGATCCGGGCCGGGTTCCGCCTCATCCTGGACACGGCCGACGACATCGAGGTGGTGGGCGAGGCCACCGACGGAGCCGAGGCTGTCAGGCTGGCCCGCACCGAGCGCGCCGACATCGTCCTGATGGACATCAGGATGCCCAACGTCGACGGCCTGGAGGCCACCCGGCAGATCGCGGCCGACGACGATCTGGCCGGCGTGAAGGTCGTCATCCTCACCACCTTCGAGTCCGACGAGTACGTCTACCAGGCCCTGCACGCCGGGGCCAGCGGCTTCCTGGTCAAGGACACCGAGCCAGCCGAGCTGCTGCAGGCGGTCAGGGTCGCCGCCCGTGGCGACGCCCTGCTGTCGCCCAGCGTCACCCGGCGGCTGATCACCGACATCGCCAGCCGGCCGCAGCGCCCGCGCACTCCAGGCGTGGAGCTGACCGCCCTCACCGAGCGCGAGCGCGAGGTGCTCACCCTGGTGGCGGCCGGCCTGTCCAACGACGAGATCGCGGCCCGCCTGTTCCTCAGCCCGCTCACCGCCAAGACCCACGTCAGCCGCATCATGACCAAGCTCAACGCCCGCGACCGCGCCCAGCTCGTCGTCATGGCCTACGAAAGCGGCCTGGTCACCCCCGGCGAACGGGCCCAGACCCCGCCGTGACCGGACTACCCCAGCGGGCTGCGCAAAGATTTTCCGGCGGGGTGTCGATTCTGGCCGGGGACGTTCGTGACTAGGGCGAGAGGCCGGCATGGGCTGGCCCGGTGGAGGGAGAACCGATGAAGGAGTACCTGCTGGCCGTTCACCACGCCGAGGGTGACACCGGCATGTCGGAAGAGGAGATGCAGCGCAGCTACGGGCTGGTCGACGCGTTCAACAGCGAACTCCAGTCCGCCGGGGCCTGGGTGTTCGCCGGTGGCCTGCACCCGGCGTCCACGGCCACCGTGGTCCGGGCGCAGGGCGGCCAGGTCGTCACCACCGACGGGCCGTTCACCGAGACCAAGGAGCAGCTTGGCGGCTTCTGGATCATCAAGGCCGCCGACCTGGACGCCGCCCTCGACTGGGCCGCCAAGGGTTCGGTCGCCTGTGGCCTGCCGGTCGAGGTGCGGCCGTTCCAGGAAGGCCCAGTGGAGTAGCCAGTGCCCAGTGCGGACGCGGCCGCCCTGGAACGGGCTTACCGGGACAGCGGCGGGCGCGCGGTGGCGACCCTGGTCCGTTTCTTCGGCGATATCGACATCGCTGAAGAGGCGGTCCAGGAGGCCTTCGCGGTGGCCGCCGAGCGCTGGCCCGCGACCGGGGTGCCGCCCAACCCGGGCGGCTGGATCGTCACCACGGCCCGCAACAAGGCGCTGGACCGGCTGCGCCGGGAGTCCTCCCGTTACAGCCGCGAGACCCAGGCGGCCCTGCTCACCCTTGACGCCGAACCACCGGAGGGGGTGGGACCGGTGCACGACGACCGGCTGCGGCTGATCTTCACGTGCTGTCACCCCGCCCTCGCGGCGGAGGCGCAGATCGCTCTGACCCTGCGGCTGATCGCCGGGCTGCAGACCCCGGAGATCGCCCGCGCGTTCCTGCTGCCCGAGGCGACGATCGCCCAGCGCCTGGTCCGGGCCAAGCGGAAGATCCGGGCCGCCGGGATCCCGTACCGGGTGCCCGGGGATGCCGAGCTGCCCGACCGGCTGCCCCATGTGCTCGCGGTCGTCTACCTCGTCTTCAACGAGGGCTACACCGCCTCGGCGGGCGACGGCCTGGACCGGCCCGAGCTGTGCGCCGAGGCCATCCGGCTGGCCCGGCTGCTGGCCGCCCTGATGCCGGACGAACCCGAGGTCGCCGGGCTGCTCGCCCTCCTGCTGCTGATCGGCGCGCGCCGCGACGCACGAACCGGGCCAGGCGGCGCCCTGGTGCTGCTCGCCGACCAGGACCGCAGCCGGTGGGACCGGGCCATGGTGGCCGAGGGCCAGGATCTGGTGCGGGCCTGCCTGCGCCGCAACCAGCCGGGACCGTACCAGCTCCAGGCCGCCATCAACGCCGTGCACAGCGACGCCACCGCCGTAGGGCGTCTTTCCGGCCAAGAAAGTACAGTAGGGCATCTTTCCGGCCAAGAAAATACCGCCGGGCGGACCGACTGGCGGCAGATACTGGCGCTGTACGACCAGCTGTTCGCGATCATGCCGACGCCGGTCGTCGCGCTCAACCGGTGCGTCGCCGTCGCCGAGGTGCACGGCCCGGCCGCCGCACTGGAGGCGACCGGCCAGCTCAGCCTGGACGGCTACCACCTGTACCACTCGACCCGGGCTGACCTGCTGCGCAGGCTCGGCCGCCGGGCAGAGGCGGCGGCCGCCTACGACGCCGCTATCACCCGGGCAGCCAACGGCGCCGAGCGCGCCTTCCTCGAAGGCCGCCGCGCCAGCCTCTGACTCCGGGCCGTTCAGTCCGCCAGCATGGTCAGTTCGAGCTGGCTCAGCCGCTTCCGGCCGCCGATCACGTCGATCTCGGCGATCTTGCCCTGCCGGACCGTGAAGGCCATGACCGTGAACGGCCGCCCGTTCCGCACCACGACGACCCCGGCCGCCCCGTTGATCACCGCGGGCCGCACGTACTGGGCGAGCCTGGAGTAGCTGAGCGCGTTGCTGGCCACGGCCGCCGCGCCCCGCACCACCGAGGGCAGGCCGACCGGCGCGTCGCCGTAGTCGGCCCGGATCACGATGTCCGGGTCGAGCACCGCCATCAGCGCCTCGAAGTCGCCATCGCGCGAGGCGGCGAAGAAGGCGTCCACCACCTCGCGCTGCTTGGCCAGGCCGGCGTCGGGCCCCGGTGCCGCGCCGTGCACCCGGCGGCGGGCCCGGCTGGCCAGCAGCCTGGCCGCGTTCGGCGAGCGGCCGACCAGCGGGGCGATCTCGTCGAACGGAACGCCGAACATATCGTGCAGCACGAAGGCCAGCCGCTCGGCGGGTCCCAGCGTTTCCAGCACCACCAGCAGGGCCAGGCCGACCGAGTCGGCGAGCAGCACCTGGTCCTCGGGACCGGCCCTGTCCTCAAGGCTCACCACGGGATCGGGCAGCCACGACTCCAGCGGGTCCTCCCGCCGCGACTTGCGTGAGCGCAGCATGTCCAGGCATATTCTCGCGACGACCGTGGTCAGCCAGCCGGGCAGGTTGTCCAGCCCGTCGGCGCCGGACCGGCTGAGCCGCAGCCACGCCTCCTGCACCGCGTCGTCGGCCTCGCTCAGCGAACCCAGCATCCGGTACGCCACAGCCCGCAGCCGGCCGCGGTTCTCCTCGAACCGCCCAGCCAGCGAGTTACCCTCATCCACCGGCACATCCCCTTGATCGCGCTCCCATCACGATAGTGACGAGCGAACCGCAGCCGATGTGTCATCGGTCAGCATGGCCGGGACCGGCCAGCCCGGTCTCGTAGGCGAGGACGACGGCCTGCACCCGGTCGCGCAGCTGGAGCTTGCTGAGGATCCGGACGACGTGGGTCTTCACCGTCGCCTCACTGAGGGTCAGCTCGGCGGCCAGCTCGGCGTTGCTCAGCCCCCGGGCCAGCAGCCGCAGCACCTCGAGCTCGCGCGGCGTCAGCCCGGACAGGTCGCGGGGCACCGCCGGCGGGCTGCCCGGCTCGGGAGCGAACCGTTCGACCAGCCGCCGGGTGATGGATGGAATAGCCGAGGATCGCCGTGCCCTGGCCGGAGTAGGCCAATTGCACGGTGAGCAGGGACACCGCTAGGACGACTGCGGCGATGACACAGTCGATGAGCACGGCGCGCCTGGTCAGCGTCACCCGGGAGTCGGCCGACCGGGCGAAGGCCAGCACCTCACGCAGCCGGTCCAGGGCCGTCACCGGCCTGTCGGCATTCACTCGCCTATTGTCGCTCCCGCCAGCACGCCACGGCGTCGGCCACGCGATGTAGCCGGTCCGCCGCAAGGATGATCTAACCGGGCATGCATCTCGCCGCGCGCTACGCCAGTCTGACCTCAGCCCAGCCGCCCAGCGAGAGCGCAGGCCCGGCCAACTAGCTCAGGCAGTTCGTCCATACCGGCGATTGTCCCGGACCCGCCGATCGGCCAGAAATCCAGACCGGCGATGTTTCGCCCCCAGTCCTCCCGGGTACCAGGCCGCAGATATACCAACATAGGGAGGAGTTGGTTATCCATGTGGAAACGCTCGGGAAGCATCCTGTTCGCGAGCGTCGCGACTGTGGCCACCATCGGCCTCAGCGCCGGTCAGGCCTTCGCAGCCGGAGGCTGGTCCGTCTCACCTGGGGGGAACATCACCGGCAAGGCGGGCACGACCACGCTCCAGGACTCATCGACGCACACCAAGCTCACCTGCGCGTCGTCCAAGGCGGGTGGCACCGTCAAGAAGGGCAAGGGCCTGTCCGGCAACGGCATCGCCTCGATCAAGATGGTTTCGTTCAGCAACTGCAAGGGCCCGCTGGGCCTGACCTTCACGGTCAAGACCGCACACCTGCCCTGGCATCTGAACGCCAAGTCCTTCAAGTCCGGCGTAACGCACGGCACGCTGACCGGCATTCACGCCACACTCACTGGCAGCGGCTGTAAGGCGACCATAGACGGAACGAAGGCAACCGCCAACAACGGTATGGTGGCTGGGACCTACACCAACGGGACCCACGTCCTGAAGATCCTTGCCTCGGGCGGTAACCTGCACATCTACAATGTCAACGGTTGCTTCGGCCTGATCAAGAGCGGCGACAAGTCCGCCTTCACCGGCAGCTACAAGATCACCCCGGGCCAGACCATCAAAGGTCCCTGAGCCTCACATTCACAACAGCTGGAACCGCCCGGCCCCGAACCGGGCGGTTCCTTTTTATTTAAATCCGAGATAAATATCGAAATTCGAAATCTTGTTTCATACCGAACGGTGCCCCTGACACACTGACGCCATGACGCAACAAGTGGCAGCTGCCCAAATCCGCCCCTACCAAGACGCAGACCGCGAAGCCGTCATGGCCCTGGCCCCCCGCCTAACCGAAGGCGTAGCCCCCTGGCGCGACCTCCAAGCCGTCCTAACCGCAGTCCATAATTGGGTCCGCGACTCCGCCGGCAAAGCCACAGACGACGACCGCATCTTCTACGTAGCAACCGCAGACACCCAGGTCGTCGGCTTCATCACCGCCTGGGAGCAGTCCCACTTCTCCGGCCAGATCGACACCTACATCGGCGAGATGGCAGTCGCCCCAGCCTGGGAACGCCACGGCATAGCCCGCCAGCTCATGCAAGCAGCCGAAACCTGGGCAGCCACCCGAGGCAGGCCATTCATCACCCTGGAAACCGGCGCCGCCAACACCCCAGCCCGCGCCTGCTACACCGCCCTCGGCTTCGCCGAAGAAGGCATCCGCCTCACCAAGCCAGTTACCGCGCCCCACTGACCAAGCCCGACCCCGCCGCCCCGCCGACTGGTGTCTTGTTCCCGGCGCGATCTCGCCCAAGAAGGTCTAACTCTACCTAGGCCCTTGGTAGAGTTAGAGTGTGAGCAAGCAGGCGGGCCCGAAGATGACGTTGCCGGTGCAGCTTGTGCTGCGGGCACTGCTGGCCGACCCCAGCCAGGAGATGTACGGCCTGCAGATCTGCACCGAGGCCGGGCTGCCCTCCGGCACGATCCACCCGATCTTGGCCCGCCTCGAAGGCTGGGGCTGGCTCGAATCCCGCTGGGAAGACACTGACCCCGCCGAACAAGGCCGCCCGCGCCGCCGCTACTACAAACTCACCCGGGCCGGCGCCCTCAGAGCCCAGCACGCCCTCGACACCGCCCGCACTCCCCTGACCGGCATCCCCGCCCTGCAGCCCCGCACCACCGGCAGCACTCCATGACCCGCCGTCACGCCCGCCGCGACCGCGCACGCAATTGTGCCCGCGACCTCACAAACGCCTTCACCCGCGACCCCTTCATAGCCGTGGCCTTTGACCTCGACCGCGACCTCGAACCTGCCCTCATCCGCGCCCTCTCGCCTGCGTGGCTGTCAATGTTCACCAAGTAATCTTTCAAGCTTACTTGCGGCGCAGCGAGACAACTATACGCGTCGGCATCGTTACGCCGGTCGGTGCCGACATGGTCTTAGCCAGGCGGCAATTGAAGGCGTTCGCTACTGCTTGGCTCGTTGAATGCGTTTGTCACGCTGAGAATTTCGGTTGCGCTGTCGAGGGTCGAGAAGTCAACTCGGGAGGTGTAGTCGTGCGCATAGCGCAGTGTCTTGATCAACACGCTAGAGTCACCCCGGCGTGT
Source organism: Streptosporangiaceae bacterium (assembly GCA_036495485.1). GTDB lineage: Bacteria > Actinomycetota > Actinomycetes > Streptosporangiales > Streptosporangiaceae > PALSA-505. Next base: position 24,513 of record DASXMU010000110.1, on the reverse strand, counting down.
CAACTGCCGGAGTCCACCGAGGTAGTCATCGCGAAACACAGTCGGGATGATGATCCGTGACTGTGCCCCGCTAACCAACTCGGTGTTCATCATGACGCGTGCCAGCCGACCGTTGCCATCGTCGAACGGGTGCACCTCGGAGACGAGAAACATCATGTAGACGGCGCGCTCGAAGGCAGTGTCCAGCCCTGCTATCTCTTCCCATCCCGCCCGTAGCGTGCCTGCCACCAGGCCGGGCAGGACGAACACCGACTCCCCTGCGCGGTTGGCGGCTTCTTTGAAGAGTCCGGGGCGCTTGTCCGGCCGACCACCCATGATCGTCGCGTGCCTGGATCGCAGAAGCTGCAAGAACTCCTCCAGCGTCAAGGCGAGCGTAGTCATCTCGTCCAGGTCAGCGACGACCTCGTAGGTACCGAGAAGATCGTGGCTGTCATCCGCGCGTCCGGGTATCTGTCTGCCGTCGTAGACGACGGCGACCGCCTCATCCAGTTCGAACTCTGTTCCCTCGATGAAGTTGGAGAAGTAGGCCTCGAAGAACGGTAGGTACACATAGCGCGGATCGCGAGGATCGGGCACTGGCCTGTTCTGCAGCGCAGAATGGCGCAGAGTTTCAGCTAGCTGCTCGAACAGGTGCAGCCGCTCCTGGTCATAAGGCAGCGATGACTGCCGGGCGGCTAGTGCTCTGGAGGGTGTGTTGACCTTCTGCGAACCCAGCGCCGCGCCGATCGTCCGGGACAGGGTTTTTACTGCGTCTTCCGGCGCGCCGACCGCTGCGGCGACTTGCTCTGCCTGTTCGCGATATTGTGCAAGCCGCTCCGGTCCGTCGACCTGACATAGCCGATCAACCCAGTCACCCAACCCGGCCGCGCTCAGAGTCCGGCGTTCCCGGCCGTCCCTAGCACGTGAGGGGCGGGCGTTCTCGACTAGGGCGCGTCCTTTGCTGGCTTGGTAGAGACCACCAGGCAAGGGGATGTCCCCAGCTAGCGGACCCGCACCCCTCCGCGCTGACAACTTTAGTCCAGGCAGCTCAACTTCGCGGGCACGTCCCTCACGGGCAAGGTAGAGCACCCCCTCAGCGGGGCCACCAGTCACGGCCGAGCGATCAGTGATGACTGCGCGCGGGAACATCCCCCCGACGATCGTGTGCCATTCACGGGCCACCACTGCAGCCGGGTCGGACGTAACATCGCTGGTGTAGACCCCTGCCGCAAGACGGACTAGCTCGCCTCGACGTACACGATCTGAGATCGTCGCAGCGGGCACTTCAGCGGCGAAGACGATGCTCGTATCCACGTTTCTCTTCGTCCTCCCCGAAGAAATGTGTGTTTAGAGTAGCTGAGATCGAAGTTTTCTGTGCCTAAGGCTCTTGCGCCGACCCGAGATCCGCGCTGAGGCCAGCACCAGCTCTCCGGCACCAACTGCTCCACCACGGTGGGTGTGGGCGGACCCGACGACATGATCGCGTTCCGGCTGACTCAGCAACGGTGACCCCGCGACGCTCTCAGTGACCTACCGAGACACCCCGAAACAGCACATCTCTTCTCCCTAACCGAAGCTGGTCAGCCATCACCGGCTGGCCGGGCCCGGTGGCTCGGCCCGGTTGGCCGCCCACCGCAGCAGCCGGAAGGTCCGCTCCCAGGTACGGTCACTGCCCCGCACGATCAGGATGGCCACGACCGTCGCGATGATCAGCCCAGCGGACGCGTCCACGACCGCCATCACCACGGCCAGCTCAGGGCGCACGCAGGAGACGGTGATCTCTCCGGCACCCAGCAGCCCGGCGACCACACCGGCCCGCGCCCGGCGGCGCCCGGGCTGGGGCCGCTGGCCCGGCTGGGGGGACGCGGCGGCGGATGTCATCGCTCTCGCGGCGGCTGGCTGACCGGCCCCCGGTTACCCACGCCCCTGGCCCGACGTGCCAACTCTGCCCCCCACATCACCACGATCAGCCACGGCGCGCTGCACACCCAGCTCCACGATGCCGCCCGCTGCTGCTCGGGGTCACACTCAGCTAGGAAACTGGCCACCTCAGCCTTCCACCGGCGGCCCGCATCCAATGGCATCAGCCAGACCGCCACCTGCACAGCCAGGCACATGACCCCGACCACAGGATCCCCCAGTGGGGCAGACCCACCACCCCGCCCTGCAGCGCGGCGGCTAGACATGCCAGCCCGCTTCCGCGTCACATCAGCACTTTGAGCCCACCGAGTACGGACGGCAACGGTTAGGGCAACAATGGCGATGACGACGAGAGCGGAGGCGGCGATGGTTTTGAGGATGAGGGTGTCATTGGAGTGCTTGGTGGTGAATACCTGGTAGGCACGGGTAGAGGTGCGAAGGTCGTTGAAGACGAGCGGGAGAGAGATAGTGAGAGAGGTGCTGACAGCGGCGAGAGCGACGGCTAGGGCAGCTAGCAGCCGCCGGTGATCGCTGGTCATCAGGCGTGGCCACCTTCCCCTGCCAGGCGGCGCAGTGCTGCCCTCTTGGGCCGTCGGGCGGTCGCGACGGCGCCGCTACCCTCGGTGGCGCCGCTGACGGTGAGCCGGTAGTAACGCCGGGCCGGCCGCTTCTCCTGGTGCGGGTCGATCCTCTCCCACCGGCTGGACACCCAGCCCTCGTTCTCCAGCCGAAGCAAGATCGGGTAAGCGGTGCCGGGCTGCAGACCGGTCTCCTCCGAGAGTTCCAGGCCGTAGAACTCCCGACCGGGCTCACGCAGCAGGGCTTGCAGTATGAGCTGCGTCTGAATGGTCATCCGTGGAGCCATAGCCAAACTCTATATAGGTCAGTGTTACCTGTCCATAGATGAACTCTGAATAGGGTCGGCTCTCAGTTGCTCACAGGCCAGGCGGCAGCAGGGCGGGCGGGCAGTCCTGGTAGACGACCGGGATGAGCCAGCGCTTGATGGCCGCCGCGCCGACCGAGGTGTAGGCCGGGGTTGTCGTCGCGGGCCAGGGTCCGCCGTGGTGCTGCGCCCAGGCGACGGCGACCCCGGTTGGCCAGCCGTTGACCACGACCCGGCCGGCGGTGCGAGCCAGCACGTCCAGCACCTGCCGCGCCGCCGTCACGTCGCTGGCCGCAGCCTCGTCCAGGTGGACGCAGGCTGCCAGGTTGCCGGCCAGCCTGGCCAGCACGGCGAGCAGCGAACCCAGGTCCGGGTAGGTGATCACCAGCCCGGCGGGGCCGAACCGTTCCTCCGCAAGAGCGGGCAGCCCGGCGGCGAAGTCGTTCAGGCCTATCTGGAACACCCGCGGTGTGGCCGCCCACGGACCCTCGCCCGGCTGCCCTGCGGCCAGCGGGCGGACGGCGGGATACCCGGCCAGATCGGCGACAGCCACGCGGAACCCCGAGTGGATCCGGGCTGACAGCATCGGGCCTCCGGGCGCCGCCGATACTGTTGCGGCGATCGCGTCCAGCAGCGCGGCATCCTCCGGGACGAACAGCAGGCCTGGATTCGTGCAGAACTGACCGGCCCCCAGCGTCAGCGACCCCGCGTATCCCGAGGCGATGGCATCGGCCCGCGACGACGCCGCGCCCGGCAGGACGACCACCGGGTTGACCGAGCCCAGCTCGCCGAAGAACGGGATCGGCACCTCACGATCGGCACAGATCCGCTGCAGTGCCAGCCCGCCCCGCGCCGACCCGGTGAAACCGGCGGCGGCGAGCGACGGATTGCGCAGCAGGGTGACCCCGGCGTCCACCCCGTGCACCAGGCCGAACACCCCGGACGGCGCCCCAGCCGCCGCAAGCGCCGCCGACACGACCTCAGCGGTCAGCAACGACGTGCGCGGGTGTCCCTCGTGCGCCTTCACGATGACCGGGCAGCCGGCCGCAAGGGCCGACGCCGTGTCTCCGCCGGCGACCGAGAAGGCGAACGGGAAGTTCGACGCAGCGAACACCGCCACCGGGCCCACCGGCCGGTTGATGCGGCGCAGGGCGGGCGTCCCGGGCGAGTGGACGACATCCAGGTAGCCGCCGTCCCGCAGCACCTCGGCGAACAGCCGCAACTGGCCGGTGGTCCGCGCCACCTCGCCGGTCAGCCGTGCCTCACGCAGCGCGGTTTCGGCATCGGCCAGCGCCACCAGCTCGGAAGCCCGCGAGTCCAGCGCGTCCGCGACCGCTGCCAGCGCGTCCGCCCGCAGCGGCGGTGCCAAGCGGCCCCACTCCCCCGCCGCCGATGCTGCCAGCTCGACGAGCGCGTCAACCGCGGCCGCCGGAGTCTCAAGGACCGGCTCCCCCACTGGCTTGCCGGTCCGGGGGTCGTAGCCCTGGATCATGTGGGGTACCCGACATCCAGGCTGTGCGAGGTGAACTCGCCGCCGAGGTAGTCGAAGAGCGCGTCACCGGGCTCGGTCTCGCCGTAGCTGGCGATGACGTCCTCGGCGTAGGCCTCGGCGTCATCCTGCGGCTCGAAGCCGAGGGCCCGCGCCTCGTCCAGCGAGACCCAGCCGCCCCTGGTGTTGGCCGATACACCGTAGATGACGCGAAACCCTGGGTTTTCCGTGGTCAGGCAGGCCTCGAACAAGCGGCCTGCGTCGTCCGGTGACAGCCAGGTGGACAACTGGCGGTGATCGTAGGGGCGTTCGGAGCAGGTCAGGATCCGGATGCAGATCACATCCATGCCGTACCGGTGGTGGTACAGCGCGCCCAGCGCCTCGCCGGTCGCCTTGCTCACACCGTAGTAGGTGTCCGGAGCCGGGAACGCGTAGTCCGGGACGGGAAACTCCGACCGGGGGGTGAAGCCGACGACGTGGTTGGACGAGGCGAAGATCACCCGCTGCACCCCGGCCCGCCTGGCCGCCTCGAACGCCACGTAGGACCCGTGGATGTTGACCTTGAGTATCCGGCCCCAGGGCGCCTCACCGGCTTGCGCCGCCAGGTGGATGATCGTGTCCACGCCCTGGCAGGCCTTGGTCATCGCGTCGATGTCAGTGGCCGACGCGCGGACGACCTCTTCGCACGGGCCAGAGATGGTCAGCCGCGCGGTGTCCAGCAGCCGCAGCGTCCGCTCGGGGCTGGCCAGCCGGGTGCGCAGCATGCCACCAATGCGCCCGCCCGCGCCCGTTATCAGAATGACCGGCATTCTCTACACACTACTGGGGATTTGGCTCGGGGTCGGGGTTCGTACCGCGCCTGGCCAGGAAGCCGAAGTCGCATCCCTGGTCGGCCTGCGTGATGTGTTCGCTATACAGCGCGCCGTAGCCGCGTTCGAACTTAGCGGGCGGTGGCTGCCAGTGAGCACGGCGCTCGGCCAGCGACTTTTCCGTTATCTCAAATTCAAGCAAGCGGGCAGCGACATCAAGCGTCACAAGATCTCCGGTACGGAGCAGGGCGAGCGGCCCACCGACATGGGATTCCGGAGCCACATGCAGGACGCAGGCACCGTAGCTCGTCCCGCTCATCCGGGCGTCGGAGATGCGCACCATGTCGCGCACTCCGGCGGTGAGCAGGTACTTCGGGATCGGCAGCATTCCGTACTCGGGCATGCCGGGGCCGCCCTTGGGGCCCGCCTCGCGCAGGACCAGCACCGAGTCGGCGGTGATGCCAAGGGACGGGTCGTCGATCTTCTCCTGCATCTCCCGGTAGTTTTCGAAGACCACCGCTGGGCCGGTGTGCTTGAGCAGGCGGGGGTCGGCGGCGATGTGCTTGATGACGGCTCCGCTGGGCGCGAGGTTGCCGCGCAGCACCGCGACCCCGCCCTCGGCCGACAGCGCGGCGTCAGCGGAACGGATCACGTCGTCGTTGTGCACGGGAACGTCGCGGATCTGCTCGCCGAACGGACGGCCGGTCACGGTCAGCCGGTCCGGATGCAGCGCGCCTGGCACGAGGGCCAGCTGGCCGAGCAGGGCGGGCAGGCCGCCGGCGTAGTAGAAGTCTTCCATCAGGTACTGGCCGCTCGGCCGGATGTTCGCCAGCCACGGCACCCGGCGGGCGATCGCGTCGAAGTCGTCCAGGGTGACCTGGACGCCCGCCCGGCCGGCTATGGCGATCAGGTGGATGAACGCGTTGGTCGAGCCGCCGAGCGCGAGCACCGTGGCGATCGCGTCCTCGAAGGCCGCCCTGGTCAGGATGTCCGCCGGGGTCAGGTCCTCCCAGACCATCGCCACGATCCGGCTGCCGCTGGCCGCGGCCATCCGGTAGTGCGCGGAGTCCACCGCGGGCACCGAGGCCATGCCGGGCAGCGTCATGCCGAGTGCCTCGGCCGAGGAGGTCATGGTGGACGCGGTGCCCATGGTCATGCAGTGCCCGGGTGAGCGGGCGATGCCGCATTCGATCTCGGCCAGCTCGCAGTCGCCGATCAGGCCGGCCCGGTACTCGTCCCAGTATTTCCACACGTCGGTTCCGCTGCCCAGCGGCTGGCCACGGTAGTTGCCGCGCAGCATCGGCCCGGCGGTGACGTAGATCGCCGGGAGGTTCGCGCTGGCCGCGCCCATCAGCAGGCCGGGCGTGGTCTTGTCGCAGCCGCCCATCAGCACGGCCCCGTCGATGGGATAGGAGCGCAGCAGTTCCTCGGCCTCCATCGCCAGCAGGTTCCGGTACATCATCGGGGTCGGCTTCTGGTAGGTCTCCGACAGCGTGGACACCGGGAACTCCAGCGGGAAGCCGCCCGCCTCCCAGACCCCGCGCTTCACCTGCTTGGCCCGCTCGCGCAGGTGCATGTGGCAGGGGTTGATGTCGGACCAGGTGTTCAGGATCCCGATGACCGGCTTGCCGAGATGCTCGTCGGCCAGGTAGCCGAGCCCGCGCATCCGTGACCGGTGGCCGAACGTGCGCAGCGCGTCTGTCTTGCCGCCGCCGAACCATCCGTAGCTGCGCAGCTCCTCGGCCGTCTTCCTGGGTTTGCTTGCCGCCATACTGCCGATCGTATAAGGGCCACCGCAGCTCACCCCGGTCCCTGGCGCACCACATTCCAGGGCAATTACCACATCTCGATGGTTGCGAACCCCGAAGGGAAAGTGTGAGCAGTACGATTGATTTAGTCGCGAAACGTTCGATCACCCACTGAATCAGTTGACAACCCCTCGAATCGTGGGAGCATGGCCATGGGCACCCGTGGCCACGAACAGCTACGGCCCGGCCGTAGGGCGTCATTCCGGCCAACAAGGCAGAGGGGAGGCACCGCATGGCCCACGCTCCCGGCACCGCGACGCCAATGGATAGCCGCCGCCGCCGTTCGGGGGGAAACGGGGTAACCAGCGGCCCCCCGATCGTGCTTGACGGTACCGCCAAGCAGATCATCGAGCAGCTCCAGCAGGACGGCAGGCGGTCCTATGCGGCCATCGGCAAGGCGGTCGGTCTGTCCGAAGCGGCGGTCCGCCAGCGGGTCCAGCGGCTGATCGACACCGGTGTGATGCAGATCGTCGCGGTGACCGATCCGCTGACCCTCGGTTTCCACCGCCAGACGATGATCGGGATCCGGTGCGAGGGCGACCTGGAACGGGTGGCCGAGCACCTGGCCCTGCTGGACGAGATCGACTACGTGGTGATCACCGCCGGGTCGTTCGACCTGCTCATCGAGGTCGTCTGCGAGGACGACGACCACCTGCTCGAGATCCTCAGCCGGGTGCGCTCGGTGCAGAGCGTGACCAGCACCGAGACGTTCATGTACCTCAAGCTCCGCAAGCAGACCTATTCATGGGGAACCAGATGACCAGCGAAGATCGGACGGTGGACGCCCAGCAGGACGCGGCCAAGCGGAACCTGTGGCTGCACTTCACCCGGATGTCGTCCTACGAGCATGCCGAGGTGCCGGTCATCGTCCGCGGTTCCGGCGCGTACGTGTACGACTCCCGCGGCAAGCGTTACCTGGACGGCCTGGCCGGGCTGTTCGTCAATCAGGTCGGGCATGGCCGCGCCGAGATCGCCGAGGCGGCCGCGCGGCAGGCGTCCGAGCTGGCCTACTTCCCGCTGTGGTCCTATGCGCACCCGCGGGCCATCGAGCTGGCCACCCGCCTGGCCGAGCTGGCCCCCGGCGACCTGAACCGGGTGTTCTTCACCACCAGCGGTTCCGAGGCGGTGGAGTCGGCCTGGAAGCTGGCCAAGCAGTACTTCAAGATGACCGGCCAGCCCGGCAGGTACAAGGTGATCAGCCGGGATATCGCCTACCACGGCACCTCCATGGGCGCGCTGGCGATCACCGGGCTGGCCGGGATCAAGGCGCCGTTCGAGCCGCTGCCGCCGGGCGGCGTCCGGGTGCCGAACACCAACTTCTACCGTGCGCCCGGCTTCGTGGCCGACGACCTGGTCGCCTTCGGCCGGTGGGCCGCCGACGAGATCGACCGCGCGATCGAGCGGGAGGGCGCGGACTCGGTGGCCGCCGTGTTCCTGGAGCCCGTGCAGAACTCCGGCGGCTGCTTCCCGCCGCCGCCCGGTTACTTCGAGCGGGTCCGCGAGATCTGCGACAAGCATGGCGTGCTGCTGGTCTCCGACGAGGTAATCTGCGCGTTCGGCAGGCTCGGCTACTACTTCGGCTCGCAGCGGTACGGCTACCAGCCGGACGTCATCACCTTCGCCAAGGGCGTCACCTCCGGCTACGCCCCGCTCGGCGGGATGATCACCAGCGACCGGCTGATGGAGCCGTTCAGCCACGGGGCGGCCAGCTTCGCCCACGGGGTCACCTTCGCCGGGCATCCGGTGTCGACCGCGGTGGCGCTGGCCAACCTGGACGTATTCGAGAAGGAAGACCTGCTCGGCAACGTCCGGGCCAACGAGGCCGGCTTCAGGGCCACCCTGGAGAAGCTGACCGACCTGCCGATCGTCGGCGAGGTGCGCGGCGCCGGGTACTTCTACGGCATCGAGCTGGTCAAGGACAAGACCACCAGGGAGACCTTCGACGACGAGGAGTCGGAGCGGCTGCTGCGCGGCTTCCTGTCGCACGCCCTGTTCGAGGCCGGCCTGGTCTGCCGCGCCGACGACCGTGGCGACCCGGTGCTGCAGCTCTCCCCGCCGCTGATCTGCACCCAGGAGCACTTCGACGAGATGGAGCAGATCCTGCGCTCGGTCCTGACCGAGGCCTGGTCCAGGCTTTAGGCGCTCTGCCAGCCTTGGTCACGCCCACCGGTCTCACCCCAAGCGGTCGGCGAGCCCCGGTGCACAATGCTGACCGGCCGCCGCGTTGCCGCCGGCCTGGCCCGGCCGCCAGTACCACCGGTCCGGGCCGAGCAGAATGGCTGCGGTGAACGCGACGATCACCCCCAGCCGGATGTCACCGAGCAGAGCAGCATCCTTGGTGAGCAGCGGTGCGACGTTCAGCGCTGCGAAACACAGGACGCTCCACACGGGCACCGCCCGCCGTGGCCCGAGGAGATCCCACAGCAGCGCCCCGGCCATCAGCTCGGGCGTGTAGTAGCCGTGCACCCCCGGGTCCAGCGCGATCCGCGCGCCCGCGCCGAGCAGGATCACCGCCGCCCACCGCCGCCGCGCGATGGCCACTATGCCGAGCACGCAGCCGAGGACCACCTGCGCGTTGCGGTCCCAGGACGGCGTCATGGCCGAGTTCACGCCCAGCGCCCGGAGGGCTGAGTCGGGCAGGTTCGCGATCTGGTAGTGCATGGCGTTCACCGTGGCCGGGGTGGCGATGAAGAACGGCAGCCAGACGGCCAGTGTGACGGCCACGACCCCGCACGCCGCGATCACCCGGACGCGAACCTCGTCGCTGACGGTGGGCCGGGGCTGGGCGGCCCGGCGCGGCAGCAGGATTACCGGCAGGAAGACGAACGCCCACGGCTTGGCCGCGGCGGCCAGCCCGATGGCCACGCCGGTCAGCCCCATCCGGACGGGCTCGCTGACCTTCCCGGCGACCCAGACCCACATCCCGGCGACCGCGCAGGTCAGCGCGATCGCATCGTCGAGATGCCCGTACGCGTCGGCCAGCTCGGCCCAGGCCACCACGAACAGCGCCCCGGCGGTGAGCATGACCAGCACCAGCCGGCGCTTCCCCGGGCCGGTGCCGAGCTCCGGCCGGGCCGTGACCGCTATCCGCTGGATCATCATGAGCACCAGCAACCCCATGGCGGTCATCACGACCTCGGCCGCCACCGTCCCGAAATCCGGCCCGATCCGGCGCAGCACCCCGGCCGCCAGGTAGGCCACCGGCCCGATCTGCAACTGCGGATAGGTCGCGTAGATATGCAGGTAGGCATGCTTCGTCGAGGCGCCGTCGTGCCCGCTGAACAGCAGGTCCGTGCCCTGCACGAAGAACTTCCAGGCAATGCCGCCGTCATGGGCCAGGATCACGAACCACACGACGGCCCAGCCGGCCAGCACCGTCAGGTGCCAGTTCCGCCGCAGCCACCCGCTGACTCCGGCACCCATCGCAGCCGGGCCTGTCACCGCGCTCGTCACCAACGAGCTACTCCCCCGTGGTGCCGTCGAGCAGTTCCCTGACCGCATCGGCGTGCCCGGCGTGCCGGGCCGTCTCGTTGATCAGGTGCAGCAGTATCCAGCGCAGGTCGGTGCCGTCGCCCTTGGTGGACTGCTCGCCGAGCGAGGCCACTGCCCTGACGGCCTCATCGGTGGCCCGCCCGCGTTCCTCATAGGCGGCCACGGCCATGCTCACCGTGAGCTCGTCGCCGGGCCGGAACTCTTCCTCGCTCCGGCTGGTCTGTTCGCCGCGCATCGCGCCATCGATCCATCGCCACTCCACCCGGGTGAGATGGTTGACGACGCCGATCAGCGGGATCAGCGACCCAGGCGGCGTCCACCTGGCCTGATCGTCGCTGAGCCCCTGGATGTTGCGCAGCACCGAGCCGCGCAGGTACCCGAGCCACCGCAGCAGCAGCTCCCGCTCGTCCTCGGCCGGCTGCGGGAAGGCTGGATCTTTCTTCGGAGGCATGCGCCCACGGTATTGCCGTAGGGCGGGTTTCCGGCCAGAAAAGCTTGCCGCAGGTCGTGTTTCCGGCCAAAAAGTGCTGCAGCGCCCCATAGTTTTCTCGTCGAGGCGCCGGTGATCTGGGTAGCTTGCCAACCGTGACCCACCACAGCAGGCTCTTCAAGATCGTCATCGACGTCCCGGCCGCCAGCCTCGACTCCGAACTGGCCTTCTGGCAGGCCGCGAGCGGCCTGCCCCTGCCGCCGAACCCTCGGTTCCCCGAGTATTACGGATCGGGCTTGCTGCACGGCCAGGAGTTCGCGCTGCTCGTGCAGCGCCTCGGCGACGGCCTGCCCCGGGTCCACATCGACATCCACACCGATGACCTGGAAGCCGAGGTAACCCGCCTCGAGGGTCTCGGGGCCGAGCGGGTCAAGCTGATCCACTACTGGTGGGTCATGCGAGACCCGGCCGGCCTCCTGTTCTGCGTCCTCCCCGACCGTTCTGGTGAGCTGACAGACGCCAACTCCCACCGCTGGGACTGACCACACGCCTTTCATTAAATCCCATCAGCCCCGGCGTTACCTTTCAGCCCACTCCAACCACTGCTGCATTAACTTTCAATTCACCCCCACCAGCCCCTGCAGTAACTAGTGCAGCGGGAGGTTTGACAACAAGCAGTCGCTGACTTGTGTTGATGTGCCGGCGCAGAAGGCGGCGCTGGCGACGACGCCGTTGAACTGGTCGGTGTTGTGGTTGGGCGGGGGTATCGGGTATTTGTTCCCGGCGCTGATGAATTGCGTGGTCTGCATATAGCCTATGGCCGTGACCGTAAAGGTGTCGACCACCTTCTTCTCGCCTCTGATTGCATCCAGATCTCTGACCGACAGCATAATCTTCGTGGTATTGTTCGGCTCATCTGGCGACTTCACGCAGGTCACGATATATGTATCGCCGCTGACCAGCGGCAGCGTGCTGACGACCGGCGGGGCACCGGGCGGGGTGAGCGATCCGGCGAATCTGCATTCCGCCTTCACTTTGGTCCGGCTGATGCTGCAATCGGAAAGCTGTATTTTAGCCTGGGTGGCATGCAGATGGTAACGGCCAACCTGGGCTATATTCGGCGTGTCGCCGAAGCATGTGCCATCGGCAGGTGCCTGATAGGTGAACTTGGACCCGGCGCCGACCGCGACGGCTGGCGGCTCGTTGAGCGTATAACCACTGGTCGGCCTGCCATCCGCGACCGACCACTCACCTGTCGTATTGCCGCTGAACTGCACTCCACTGGACACCGGTTGCCAGCTGCCGGATAGCGTCAGCGGCGCTGTCACACCGCTGGGCGCCGAATTGATGACTATACCGCTGGTACCGGCAAACTGATAGTCATAGAGGAGCGTTGGAATGCCAGTCAACCCTGCCGGAGGCCCGGCCACCAAGGCGATAGGCCAAAGGGCACCCAGCGCCATAACGGGAAATTTTTTGATAGCCATGAGCGCTCGCGAAGAACCGTACACAGCTTCTCCCTGCTCGATTAAGTTCCCACATGGTACGGTCTTGCGACGGTTCGTACCATATGTACACAGAAACCCGTCCGAGAAAACGTAGTCTGTCCCATTCGGCGGCGTCCGTCACACCAAACGGTCATCTCCGCAAGCTCAGGCGGGGAATCGGGATCCCAGCCGGTTTCACGAGCCTTGTGCGCCGGGGTCGGCGGAGCCGACGGGAGTTTCCGCCTTACTGTCCGGTTTCGTTACCGGTTCGGCGAATGCGACCCTGCCCCGCAGCGCCTGCGGCGAGGCGAGCACCGCCGCCGCGACCGCGCAGACGGCCATCACGTAGTAGATGTCGGTGTAGTTGGTCAGGCTGGCGATCGCCCCGGCGGCTGGGGCGCCAACCGCTATCCCGACATCCCAGAACGATGTGAACGCCCCGAGCGCTGCCCCCCGCTGCGAGTCGGGAGTGCGGTTGATGACGATGAGGGCGAGCGAGGGGAACAGCAGCGACAGGCCCGCCCCGATGACGAGCCCGCCAGCGATCACCGTGAACAGGTTCGACGCCAGCGCGACGATCACCAGGCCGACCGCCTCGACGAGCGACGACCAGAACGCGACCTGCCGTGGCCCGAGCCGGTCGGGGACGTTGCCGATGAACAGCCGCACGCCGATGTAGGTGAAGCCGAACGCGTCGAAGGCGGCGATCCCGTTGGACACGCCGCGGGCCAGCATGTGCAGCGTGACGAAGGCGGCCAGCGCCGCGTAGCCGAGCGCGGCGAGCGACACCGCGATCCCGGGGACGATCGCGGCGGCCGGCAGGATCGAGCTGCGGATCCGCTGGGTCTCCTGCCGGGGCGGGGCCTTCTTCACCGACACCGACAGCAGGCCCACGGTCGCGGCCACCGCGCAGAATCCCCAGACGGCCGGGAAGCCGGCCAGGTGCATGGCGACGGTGCCGGCCAGGGTGCCCAGGGTGATGCCCAGCCACATGTAGATGCCGTACATGCCCACAACCCGGCCGCGCCGCTCGGCCGGGCACAGGCTGACCAGCCAGGCCGCTCCGCCCGTGTACACGGTGCCCTCCCCCGCCCCGTGCAGGATGCGGACGGCGACCAGGAGCCCGATGTTGCTGGCGCCGTAGTAGGCGAGCCCAGCACAGGTGCAGATGACCGTGCCAGCGAGCATCACGATCTTGTACCCGTGCCGGTCGGCCACGCGCCCGGCGATGGGCCGGCTGATGACGGCGGCGACCGAGAGCGCCGCGACGGCCACCCCCACCTCCACGTTGCCGCCGTGCAGCTTGTGCAGGACGAAGAACGGCACGGTGGCAAGGGACGCGCCGACCCCGAGCAGGCAGCAACCGATGCCGCCGAACATCGGCATGAAGGGGCGGTAGAAGCGGAGCGTCGGGCCGGCTGGCTGCATCCCAGGCTCCCTGGTCGTGAGGGTGTCGGCTAGGTGGTGGCCGTTCCCGTGGGCACGGCGAGGAACAGGTTGGTCGGCAGGTGGACGGCAAGCCCCTCGTAGACCTCACCGCACACCGCCAGGCCGGGTGCGCCGAAGGTACCGGGCGGCGGCTCGGCGACGCTGATCACCGACCGCCCCGCGTCCAGCAGCCTGACCGCCTCAGCGAAGTCACCGGCCAGCGCCTGCCCCGGTGGGATCATGCGGGTCCGGCTGATCAGCGTGCCGTTGGCGGCGAGGTCGGCGAGCAGGCTGCCGCTGCCGACCAGGGTGCGGTAGAAGTCCGCGGGGTTGACGATCATCGCGTGCGCGGTGGAGCCGACCTGCTCGATCTCGTCCAGGGCCGCCAGTATCCCGTCGGTGTAGCTGCCGTCGTAGGGCAGCCGCGCGATCTGCGGATGGTTGAGCAGCCCGTGCGGGCCGATCGTCAGCGCCTGGTTCTCCGCGGTGGCGATCCGGACCAGCAGCCGGTGGTTGATGTACTCGGCCAGCCCATCCAGGTCGGTCGTCAGCTCCCCGGGAAGCTGCACCCACGCCTGGACCGGGTAGACGCCGGCCTGCGCCATCCCCGACCGGAACGCCGCCTCCCGGCGCAGGCTGTAGCCGGCCACCCCGGCGGCCTCTTCCGGGCTGAGCGTGCGCTCACACCAGAACGAGACCGTGTCGCTCTCGGCCGGGCGCCGCTTCAGCAGGCCGCGCACGGTGAGCCGCGGCTTGGGCCGGTCGGGCTTGTGCGCGTCGGTGATGGTGTAGTCATAGGTCACCTGCGTGTGCTCGCCCTGGGAGGCGAACGCGGTGGCGAACGCGGCGCCAGGGGACAGCGCAGCGGTGGCCGGGACACCGGGGAAGGTACCGGTTGCCATACTCACTCCTCATCAGCGCGCGTGCTCGACGATTCGCTGGTAGAAGGGGTAGTGATAGTCGAAGAACGACCTCAGCACCGGGTGGTTCTCCACCGTGTCTGAGTACGCGTTCTGGTTACTGGTGAAGCCCGAGCTGCGGATCGCGTCCAGGTGCCAGGCCCGGTGCCGCTGCCACTCGGGCCGGTCAGCGGGATCCCAGTGCAGGGCGTCCGGCCGGAACGGCAGCCCGACGGCCTCGCAGTAGGCCCTGACCACGGCCGGCGGGTCCCGCAGCAGATCCTCCGAGCGGACCACCAGGGGCTGCCGTCCGCTGGCCGACCACAGCAGCTGGAACAGCTCCCACAGCCGTTCATAACCGATCTCCGGGCAGGTCACGGTCGGCTTCATCGCGTAGTGCGAGCTGATCGCCTGGCGCGGGTGGCGGACCAGGAAGGTGTGTGTCATCCAGGCGATCTCGCCTGGATGGGCGAACACGTAGTCATACCGGTAGTCGAGGACCTCCTTGACGAAGACCGGGCGGTCCTGGCCGAGGCCGGCCAGGCGGTCCACCAGCTCATGGCCGGATCCGGCGGTGAGGCTGCCGCCAGCCGCCGCGGGCAGCGTCACCGCCTCGCCCTGGGTCAGGGCGAGGAAGGGTTCGTGCAGCACGGCCACGTCGCCCCGTTCGATCATCATCCGGCCGAACGCGGTGGAAGCCGAGCGCGAGTGCGCCCACAAGACGATGACCGGCATCAGCCCGACCACGGGCCGGGCACCCGGTCCCACCGGTGCCGCCGCAGGATGCCGGGCAGGTCGCCGTCCAGGGCCTGGCCGTCGCTCACCCCGATGTTGCCGCGGACGTGCCCGGCCGTGCGCATGCCCGGGATGACCGTGCTCACCGCCGGGCTGGCCAGGATGAACCGCAAGGCCAGCTCCGGCAGCGGCATCCGGCCGCCGGCGTCAGCGGTCAGCCGGCCCAGGTGCCCGACGCTGGGGCCCAGGTTCTCCGGGCCGAAGTAGGTGTTGCGCCAGTCGCCCTCGGGCCAGCTGCTCGTGGCGTTGATGGCGCCGGTCAGCGTTCCCTCGTCGAACGGCACCCTGGCGATCACGCCGATGTTGTCCCGCTGGGTGCGCGGGAACAGCTCGTCCTCGGGAGCCTGGTCGAAGATGTTGTAGATCACCTGGATCACGTCGATGAGCCCGGTGTCGAGGGCGGCCAGGCAGTTGGCGGGCTCCCAGCGGTTGACGCTGATGCCCACCCCGCCGATCACGCCCTCCCGCTTGAGGCCGCTGAGGGCTTCCTGCCATCGCTCGTCCTTCGCCCAGCGGTCCTCCCAGACGTGCAGCTGCATCAGGTCGATCCGGTCGATGCCGAGGTTCTCCAGGCTCTTGTAGGTGCTCTCCCGGATGTAGGCCGGCGGGAACACCTCGTCCAGGGTGTCCGCCCGGCCCGGCGGCCATTCCATGTTCTTTGGCGGGATCTTCGTCGCGACGTACAGCTTGCGGCCGGGGTGCCGGCGGAGCAGGGCGCCCAGCATCTGCTCGCTGACCCCGCGCCCATAGGCCTGGGCGGAGTCGAAGAAGTTGCACCCGAGCTCGACGGCCAGATCGAGGCAGGCTGGGGCGGTGTCGTAGTCGGCGCCACTGAAACCGCCTGGTCCGCCGGCGATGCCCCACATGCCATAGCCGATCTCGCTGATCTCCCAGCCGAGCCGTCCCAGCGTTCGGTAGCGCATGTCACAGCCTTTCTGTCAGGTGGTAGGCCTGCGTTCGCGGTGCGGACGGCCCGGCTGGCGTGGGCGGCCCGGCCGGTGCCGGCCTGGCCTGGCTGGGCTGGGCCGTGGCGGCCAGGTAGGCGCGGTAGGCGGTCATCGGGCCGCGCAGGTCGCCGTCGGTGAGCTGCCACCGTTCCTCCAGCCGCCGGCATGCGTCCTTGCGGTAGAGGGACGCGTTGTCGGTGAGCAGCGCGGCCAGCTCGCGCCGCAGGGCAGGCTCACCGTGGCCGCCCGGTGCGGGCAGCAGGGCGGCGAGCGCGGCGAGTTCCCTGTTGCCGGTCTGCCGCGCCGCATCCCGCAGCCGCTCCAGGAACCCGGCGCAGCTCAGCCGGTCCACCGATGCGCCGGGCGCCGCGAGCGCCACGGTGAAGTCGACGCTGCGCGGGTGGAAGACGTGCAAGGCCCGGCCCCAGGCGGCCCGGTCGAGGACGGCGGCGACGATCCGGGCGCTGGCGTAGTCGACCGGGGTGTAGTCCGACCGGATGGCGGCGTCCGGGCAGGCGCCGAGCTGGTGAATGGCCGACAGCAGCAGGTGGGTCAGGGCGCGGGTGTTGGGGTGCACGTTCCGCTGGCCCGGCAGCACCTCACCGAGCCGCAGCACGGTAATGGCCGCGCCCCGGTGGCGGGCCTCGGCCAGGTAGCGCTCGGCCACCCACTTCGACCGGCTGTAGCCGCGGGCCGGCGGGGACGCCGGGGACGGGCAGTCCACCTCGGGCAGCGGGGTGGACCGCCGCATCGCCTCGGCCTGCACCGCCGACAGCGTGGAGACATAGTGCAGCGGTACCGGCCGGTGGGCCATGGCCAGCCGGAGCAGCTCGCCGGTGCCCAGCACGTTGGGCGCGCGGTGCGGGGCGTAGCTGACCAGCAGGTTGACCAGCGCCCCGTTGTGCAGCACCAGGTCGCAGGTGCTGGCGAGGTGCTCCCAGGCGGCTGCCGGCAGGCCGAGGCGTGGCCGGCCGAGGTCCCCGGCGTACCCCTCCAGGCGGCCGGCGAAGCGCGGCTCCCAGAGGCCGCGTTCGGCCAGCCCCGTCGCCACCCGCTGCGCGGCATCGTCGTCGCTGCCCGCCCGGGCCAGGCACCGCACCCGCAGGTCGGTGCCCGCCAGCAGGTCGTGCACCAGGCGGCTGCCGACAAAGCCGGTGGCCCCGGTGACGAGCACGCTCCGCAGCTCCCGCCCGGGCGGCCCGGCCTGGGGCTGTGCAGCCTGGGGCGGCCTGGCCTGGAGCGGCCCGGCCTGGATGAACGCGGCGTCGCCGGGGGTGGCGTCCTGCTCCATCTGGGCGGCTTCAGCCTCCGCGGCTGCGGCGCTCGGTTCCCTGGTGGCGATCAGCTCGGCCAGCCGCCCTGCGGTGGGATGCTCCAGCAGGTCCAGGACGCACAGGTCGGGCACGCCGCATTCGTCGCTGAGCATGCGCACGGCGATCAGCGCCCGCAGGGAGTCCCCGCCGGCGTCGATGAAGTCGGTGTCCGCGGTGATGCCGGGCTGGCCGAGCGCCACCCGGAACGCCCGCAGGGTCAGCTCCGGCCAGGATTCGGGCTCTGCCGCCGCGGCCAGCTCGGCGGCGCTGGAGTCCAGCCTGCTAGCCAGCATCGCCTGGAGCTCGCGCCAGTCCACTTTGCCGCCTTCGCTGAGCGGCATCTGGGGCAGCACGATGCAGTGCCGGGGCACGCTCGTCCGGGGCAGGGTCCGGCGCAGGTGCTCGCGCAGCGCTGCGGCGGTCAGCCACTCGCTGCCCGCGGCGACCAGGGCCAGCGACTTGCTCCCGTCCCGTTCGGCTACCAGGGCTTTGGCCTGGTAGACACCGCGGCATTGCTGCGCCGCCGTCTCGATCTCACCCAGCTCGATCCGGACCCCGCCGATCTTGACCTGGAAGTCCTTGCGCCCGGCGAAGAAGAGCCTGCCCTGGCCGTCGAGGTAGCCGTAGTCTCCGCTGAGGTAGAGTCGGCCGCCGGGGATCTGGCCGGGGAACCGGTTGGGGATGAAGGCCGTCGCGGTCGCCTCCGGGTCACCGTGATACCCGGCCCCGACGCACGCCCCGCCGATGGCGATCTCCCCGACCTCGCCCCGCGCCAGCGGCGTGTGTCCAGGCCCGAGCACCGCCACGTAGCAGTTGTCGATCGGCCCGCCGATCGGGATGGCGTCACCGTCGGCGTCGCTGACCAGGTGGAAGGCCATGCCGATGGATGTCTCCGTCGGCCCATACCCGTTGGTGATCCGCACCTGCGGCAGCATGGCCCGCATCCGGTGCACGGCCCGGGGGTTGATCTCCTCGCTGCCGACGACCAGGTAACGCAGCGAGGCGAGCTTGCGCTGAGCGGCCTGGTCGCCGTCCACCATGGCCACCAGGGCGTTGAAGATGCTGGACACGAAGTCTGTGGTGGTGACCTGGTGCTCGGCGATCGTGTCGATGGTCTGCTGGAGGTTGAGGAACTCACCGGGCGCGGGCAGCACCGTCCGGCCGCCGGTGGTCAGCGGCCACAGGATCTGCCACAGCGAGGAATCGAACGTGTGCTTGCTGTTCTGCAGCACGACGTCGTCATCGGTGGCGGCGAACCAGCGGGTCATGAACCGCAGCCGGTTGGCCAGCCCGCCGTGCCGGTTCAGCGCGCACTTGGGTACGCCGGTCGTCCCGGACGTGAAGAACCCGTAGCACGGGTCCGCGGGCCGCAGCGTGAGGGCGGGCCGCCGCGCCGGCAGGGCGATCCCATCGACGGCAACCGGCAGGCTGGCGTCGCGGAACGCGGCCGGCACCTGATCGGCATCCGCGCACAGGGTCAGCCGGGGCACCAGGACACTCAGGGTGGCCTGCAACCGGTCACCTGGCCAGCCGGGGTCCAAGGGGACGAACACGGCGCCGAGCTTCATCGCCGCGAGGTAAGCGGCTGGCATTTCCAGGCTGTTGACGAGCATGGTCGCCACCCGGTCGCCCTTGGCTACCCCCCGGCCGGCGCAGCTGGCCGCGATGCCGTTGGCCAGATCGTCGAGCTGCCGGTAGGTGAGGGCCTGCCCGCCGTGGCAGACGGCTATCCGGTCCGGGTACCGGTCAGCCATGTCTTCGATCAGCCCAGGAACCGGCCGGAACTCGCCGTAGTCAACTGCCTGGCCGGCGAAGCTCGCGGTCCGCTCCGGTAATGGCAATGAGCCCACGCCCGCCAATATCGGTACGCTGTGCCCACTGCTGCCGTTGAGGGGGGCCGTGTGACCGCTCATGCACCTCCCCATACGGCTGCCTCCCGCTGGCGGGATCCGTTTCTGTAATCGCCGCCGGCGTAGCCAGAACCTGCTTTTTCCCCGGAGTCTAAGTCGGGCATCCGGCACCGGCAAGACTTGTTTCCAGCGAACCGCTTTCTCATAAAGCACCGTGACTAATCGGTGAATGGAGGCGAGCGGGTGTTATTGCGGCCAGCTCGAACCTGGGCTGCTGGCCGGCGAGCTGCGGCTGGCGCCTGGTGACCAGCGCGGCGGTGAGTTCCCCAGCCGCCGGGGCGGTCTGGATCCCGTAGCCGCTCAGCCCGGCCAGCCAGAAGAACCCGGCAGCACCCGGCGCCTCCCCGATGACCGGGGTGTCGTCGGGGACGGCGGTGCGCAGGCCTGCCCAGGCCCGCTGCACGTGCCGGATCGCCAGCGTGGTCGCTTCCCGCACCCGGTCGATGGCGGCGGCCACGTCGATGTCGGCGGGGCGAGCGTCGCCGGGTGGCACCGGTGTGGCATCGGCTGGGGAGATGAGCAGGCGGCCGGACTCGGGCTTGAAGTAGAAGGTCTCGGTCACGTCCGCGACCATCGGCCAGCCGGTGACATCGGTCCCCGGTGGCGGGGCGACGATGAAGGCCGTGCGCCGCAGCGGGGTCAGCCCGGCCGGGCGGACTCCGGCCAGGGCCGCGACCTCGTCGGCCCACGCCCCGCTGGCGTTGATCACCGCGCCAGCGCGGAATTCACCGGCATCGGTGGCTGCCTGCCACGCCCCGCCGCGACGGCGAAGGGAAAGGAGCCTGACCGGATGCCGCACGCTGCCACCGCGCGCCCGGATGCCGCGCAGGAACCCCTGGTGCAGCGCATCGACGTCGATGTCCTTCGCGGCGGGCTTGAGCATCGCCCGGCTGTGCCACTCCGGCCGCACCGCTGGGCAGTGCTGTTGCGCCTCGCCGGGTCCGAGCTCGCGGACCGGCACCGGCGCCGTCAGCCCGGCGGCGAGCACCTCCTCGAACCGCTCTTCGGCACCGTGCGGGCACAGGGCGAGCACACCGCGCGGAGTGACCAGCGGCCGGGTGAAGCCGGGCGGCGGCGAGCCGTAGAACTGACGGCTGGCGACGGTGAGCGCCCGCACCACACCGTTGCCGTAGTACTCCGAGAACAGGGCCGCTGACCTGCTGGTCGAGTGATAGCCCGGCACGCTCTCCCGCTCGAGCAGGGTAACGCTGCCAGATTCCGCGAGGAAGTAACCGGCGCTGGCCCCGGCGATGCCGCCACCGATGACCAGGAAGTCTGACCTCACATCGGGGGAAATTAGCTCATAACCGGCCAATCCACTATCACCAGATCGCCATACTGTGAGAACCCGGCCCTGCCGTCACGCAAGTTGACGCTGGTCCGGTAGTCAACGGTAAGGTCTTGCTTCCCCGGAGGTAACACCCGGAAATGGCGGTCAGCGGGCACCGGCGCGGCTATTCCGCCATGACAGCGCAGGTTAAAATGCTCGCGGCTGGTACTGCGGACAGAGCCAGGATCGGCCGCCACGACGATTAAGCCAGGAATGAAAAAGAAAGCCAGAACCTGGTCATGATAATGGGTCCAGGGCGACACCAAGATCCCCGGATTATGCACACGCGCATACGCTGGTATCCCCTCCCTTCGGCTGACCCGTGGCCGGGTTCGCGGTCGCCGCCCGCGCCTGCATGACTCCTGCCAGCACCGACCGGAGTTCAGATGACGAACAAGCGCCCTCCCGAGCCCTACACCAACAGCATCGAGGCCCCCACCTACCAGAGCGCGTCGTACTACTTCGACGACGCGGACCACGTCAAGACCGGGCTGCACGACCTGACCACCCCGGCCGGCCGGTACGGGCGCTACAGCAACCCCACCTGGCTGGAGGTCGAGAGCCGGCTCAGCGAGCTCACCGGAGCCGAGAGCGCCCTGCTGTTCGCCTCGGGCATGGCCGCGCACTTCACGACGTTCGTCACCCTGCTCAAGGCCGGCGATGAGGTGGCCCTGCCCGCCGAGTCCTATCGCCAGGTCCGGAATGTCTTTCATACGATCCTGCCGAAGTTCGGCGTGATCGTGCACGAGATCTCCATCCGCGATCCCGATGCCTTTCTCGACGGCATCCGGGCGCTCGCGGGCCGCCTGCGGCTGGTTCACCTGGAGATGCCCTCCTCGCCGCACATGTACCTGATCGACGTGGCCCAGGTGCGCGAGATCGTGGGCCCGGACGTGATCATCACCCTGGACAGCTCGTTCTCGCCGCCGCCGAACTTCTACGCCCTGCGCTGGGGCGTCGACCTGGCCTTGTTCAGCGCGACGAAGTACCTGGGCGGCCACGGGGACATCGTCGCCGGGGTCCTCTCCGGGCGGCGGGACCTGATCGAGCAGATCCGCTGGTACCGCGACACCACCGGGCCGGTCGCCGACGGGAACACCGCCTTCCTGCTCAAGCGGAGCCTGTACACGCTGCCGCTGCGGATGCAGCGCATCAACGCCCTGGGCATGACGGTCGCCAGGTACCTGGATGACCATCCCGCGGTACAGCGGATCTACTACACCGGGCTTGAAAGCCACCCGCACTACAAGCTCGGCCAGACCTACCTGGCCGGCCACGGCGGCGTCATCACCTTCGAGCTCGGCCTGACCGAGGCGCAGACCGCCGCGGTCATCGACCGGCTCGCCATCCCCTTCATGGCCTCCAACTTCGGCGCCCCGTTCACCCTGGTCGAGCAGAGCACGTTCTTCACCTACTTCGAGTACGACGACGCGGGCCTGAAGAGCATCGGCGTGGACCGCAGCACGATCAGGCTGGCCCTCGGCTACATCAACGAGGCAAACGAGATCATCGAGGACCTGGCCAGCGCCCTGCCCTGATCGCCGGTCAGGGGTTCGCCGCCGGCATGGCCGACCAGTGCGCGCCGTTCCACCGGGCGGCGAGAACCTGCCCGTCGTCCCGCTGGCCGACCGCGACGCAGGCGTCCGGCTGGGTACAGGAGAGGCTGTTGAACAGGCCAGCCCCGATGCTAACCGGGACCTTCTGCCAGGATCCGCCGTTCCACGACTCGGCGATCGGCCCGCTGGACGAGGAACTGGTCAGCACGCTGTGGAAGCCAGCGGCCATGCAATGCGTGGCCGCAGAGCAGGACAGGCTGGCCAGGAACCGGTCCGGGCCGGCCACCGTGAACTTCCGCCATGTCCGGCCGTTCCACAGGTCAGCGAATGAGTCGAACCCGTCCGTACTGTTGAAGCTGCCGACCACCATGCAATGCCCCACGCTCGTGCAGGACACCGAGGTCAGCGAGTTGTTCTGGCCCGGCCCCGGCAGCTTCAGCTGCTGCCAGGCCGTGCCGTTCCAGACCTCGATCAGGTTGATCCCAAAACTTTCGTGCGGGTCGACGAAATACTGGCCGACAGCCATGCACCAGCGCGGGCTGGCACACGAGACGCCGTTGAAGAGCGCGGCATGCGAGTGCTTCGGCTTGAGCGGGGCCAGCGCCTTCCATGAGTTTCCGTTCCACAGCGCCGCCGACTGGTGACCGCCAACCGCCAGGCAGGCCGTGGCGGCGGCACAGGCCACGCTCCCCGCACCGATCGGGAGTTGCGTGGTCTGCCACGACTTCCCGTTCCACCGGTCACCAACCTGGCCGTTAACGGCCATGCAGTCCGTCACCGACACACACGACACCGACCCCAGACCGGTCGCACCAGCGCTGGGCGGCTCCGGTGTCACGTGCTGCAACGCGCCCTGCTGCTCCTGTTCGGCCAGCGGCACCTGCGCATCACCCTGATCGAGATAATCGCCGACCGCCATGCATCCGGAGATCGCAGGACACGCCACCGAGTCCAGCGCATCGATGCGCCCCATCCGGGACACCCGCCACGTCTTGCCTCCCCAGTACGCTGCCATCGCGTACAGCTGAAAGTCGCTGGGGCTCCCCCCCACGGCCACGCAGTGCGCAGCGGCGGTGCAGGCCGCGTCGGTAAGCTGCGAGCCCGGCGCCGAACCGGGCACCGGCTGCTGGTGGAAGGTGCTGCCGTCCCACCTCTCCACGAGCGGGGCGGTACCGTTGCCGCCCACCAGCAGGCAGTCACTGGCCGACAGGCACTTAACACTGGAGAAGCCCGGAGCGCCCGGCGGCGGCTGGATGGTGAGAATCACGCTCCAGGCTGTACCGTTCCAGTGCTGCACGGTGCTGCTGCTGACCGCCAGGCACGAGGAAGGACTGGTACACGAGACAGAGGCCAGCCCGGTTCCAGGGGCGGTCACCTTGGCCCACTGCTTGCCGTTCCAGATCTCGGTCAGGGTGAACGTGTCGTGCGACGTGTTGTCATACACCCCGACGGCCATGCACCAGTTCGCCGATGTGCACGACACCGAGTCGAACATCGTGTTGTAATCCGTAGCCCCGAGCGACGGCGTGGTCATCGTTACCCAGGGCCCCCCGCTCCAGCTCTCCGCCAGCGGCAGATGACTCCCGCCGAACCCCCGGTCACCCCCCACCGCGATGCAATCCGACGCCGCCCAGCAGGAGACCCCTCCGAGATGATCGTCGCTGCTCGGGAACCGCGTATCCAGCACCTGCCACCCGCTGCTGGTCCACAGCTCGGCGAGCGTCAGAATATTGCTCCCCTCCGGGCTCAGGGCATACCGCCCGACTGCCACACACCGCCCAGCACTAGGGCATGATTCGCCCAGGAACTCCGTGCTAGTCGGTATCGCATTCGAAGGCACTGCCAGCGCCTGCGCATGCCAGGACACCCCATCCCAGGACGCAGCCGCAGCCCCCTCGGATCCGCCTGACGTCTGCCCCACAGCCAGGCACCCCGTGGCGGCAGGGCACGCAACCGCCGCGAACTCATCCTCCGCCAGCAACGGCTTGGGAGCCCCCGCCGCCAGCACCCCAGGCACGACGCCAGCCCGCGCAGGCCC
>DASXMU010000109.1:0-5086 GCA_036495485.1 Streptosporangiaceae bacterium | reverse complement strand
GGATGCCGAGCGCAACGTTCTGATCGGCGCCACGTCTGCCGGTCCAGCCGGCGGCGAAGTGCTCAGCGCGCTGGTGGTCGCGATTCACGGCGAGGTCCCGGTGGCCAGGCTGCGGAGCATGATCTATGCCTATCCGACGTTCCACCGGGCGATCGAGGACGCACTCAAGGACCTCGAGGAGAATTAAGACCTTGTGAGACCGATGCTCCGGAACGATATGCGGCGGAACGTCGTGGGGCGCTCGTAGGATTGCCGGGTGGTTAGCCCCCTTGTTGAGACCGACGCCGGTGAGGCCCTTCGGGTATTGGGCCGGGTTTTTGGATATAGCTCGTTTCGGGCTGGTCAGCAGGAGATCATCGAACACCTCATTGAAGGTGGCGATGCGCTGGTGCTGATGCCGACCGGGGGCGGCAAGTCGCTGTGTTATCAGATACCGGCGCTGGTGCGGGAGGGCACCGGGGTCGTGATCTCGCCGCTGATCGCGTTGATGCAGGATCAGGTGAGCGCGCTGACCGCGCTGGGGGTGCGGGCTGGGTTCCTGAATTCCACCCAGGACGGGTGGCAGCGGCGCGAGATGGAGGAGGCGTTCGTCAGCGGGCAGCTCGACCTGCTGTATCTGGCGCCGGAGCGGCTGCGGCTGGAGTCCACGGTGCGGCTGCTGGACCGGGGGGCGATCTCGCTGTTCGCCATCGACGAGGCGCATTGCGTGGCTCAGTGGGGGCACGACTTCCGGCCTGACTACCTGGAGCTGTCCACGCTGCATGAGCGGTGGCCGCAGGTGCCGAGGATCGCGCTGACGGCGACCGCGACCGGGGCCACCCGGGCGGAGATAACCGACCGGCTGAACCTGGGGGGCGCGCGCCACTTCGTGGCCAGCTTCGACCGGCCGAACATAAACTACCGGATCGTCCCCAAGAACGAGCCCAAGCGGCAGCTGCTCAATCTGCTGCAGCGTGAGCACCCAGGCCAGGCCGGCATCGTCTACTGCCTGGCCAGGAACAGCGCGGAGAAGATCGCCGAGTTCCTCAGCCAGAGCGGTATCGAGGCGCTGCCCTATCACGCCGGTCTCAACGCGGCTACCAGGGCCACCAACCAGGCCCGGTTCCTGCGGGAGGACGGGCTGGTGATGGTCGCGACGATCGCGTTCGGCATGGGCATCGACAAGCCGGACGTCCGGTTCGTCGCCCACCTTGACCTGCCAAAATCGGTGGAAGGCTACTACCAGGAGACCGGCCGGGCCGGCCGTGACGGCGAGCCGTCCACCGCCTGGCTCGCCTATGGCCTGGCCGACGTGGTCATGCAGCGCAAGCTCATCGAGGGCTCCGACGGCGACGCCGCCTACCGCCGAATGCAGACGACGCACCTGGACGCCATGCTGGCCCTCTGCGAAACCGCGGGCTGCCGCCGCGCCCAGCTGCTCGCCTACTTCGGCGAGCAGTCCGCCGCGTGCAACAACTGCGACACCTGCCTGTCCCCGCCGGAGACCTGGGACGGCACCATCGCCGCCCAGAAGCTCCTGTCCGCCGTCTACCGCCTCCGCCACGAACGCAACCAGAAGTTCGGTGCGGGCCAGGTCATCGACATCCTGCTGGGCAAGCAAACCCCCAAGGTCAGCCAGCACCGCCACGACACCCTCAAGGTCTTCGGCATCGGCACCGAACTGCGCGAACCCGAATGGCGCGGCGTGGTCCGCCAGCTCCTGGCCGAAGGCCTGCTAGCCGTAGAACCCGAGTACGGCTCCCTGGTCCTGACCCCGACCAGCGCCGAAGTCCTCGGCAAGCGCCGCGAGGTGCCCTTCCGCCGTGAACCCGAGCGTCCGGCCAAGGCTCCCAAGACGCGCGCCTCCTCGTCCCGTGACGCGGCCCGCCGCGACAGCGTCCCCACGGAGCTTTCGGCCGAGGCCAAGGACCTGTTCGAGCACCTGCGCGCCTGGCGCGCCTCGATCGCCAGGGAGCAGGGCCTCCCCGCCTACGTGATCTTCCACGACGCCACCCTGCGCCAGATCGCCGCAGAGCGCCCCACCACCCTGGCCGCCCTCGCCACGGTCAGCGGCGTAGGCGAAGCCAAGCTGGCCAAGTATGGCCAGCAAGTCCTGGACCAGCTAACCGCCTGACCGCCCGGCCCCGCCAAACCCACCCATTCGGGTTGATGAGCGCGAAATGGCTGGGTCGGCACTGTTCGGTTATCAGATCAAAGAAAATTTGACGATCGGCGACGGGGGTCCGGCGGCGCGGGTGGGGGTTGCAGGGGTGGCAGCCCCCAGGCTGGGGTGCTGCTTCGATGGGGGATGCGGCGGTGGGACGGGAGGTTGCTGGGGGTCTTTCCGTTATCAAAATCAAGAATGCTGGCAACCGGGGCGGGAGTCTTGCAAGAGGTGACCAGCCACAGACTGCGGGGCTTAAAGCTCGCGCGGGTAGGGCGCTGGATAAGGGAGCGGGGTCCAGGTGCGTCGATGGCAAGGCGGAGGAGGAGCCCATAGCGGAGCTATAGGCGACGACGGCAACGCGGCCAGCGGCGTGCCTGGGCGACGCGAGCCCAGCAGTCCTATCCGCGCGAGCTCTTAATCGATCCTTGTGGCGGGATATGCCCAGGCGCGGAAGGCGCCGTCGATGAGGGCGTTCAGGCCGAGCTCGAAGCGCTGCTCCAGGCGGCTGGTGTCGACGACCGAGGGGCCGGCCGGATCCTCGGACATGGCCTGGAGCTGCGGGAAGCGACCGGACTTGAGCTGGGTCTCGATGAACTTCATGGTCTCGGCCGTGTCGGCGGGTCCGGTGCCGGTGCGGGCGCGCGCGTGCATCCCGGCGGTGCGCAGCACGTGACCCATGACGTAGTCGTCCACGATCGTGAGCAGGTCGAGCTTGCCACGCATATCGAACGGCGCGCCGGCCAGGGCGGCCAGTGACTGCTCGAAGTGGTGCAGGCCGTTCGGGCCCATGGGCGCGGACTGGCCGCCGCCAGCTTCGCCCTGAAGCGCGGCGATGGCCCAGGGGTGGCGCAGATACACGTCCCTGGTGCGGTGGGCGATTATCGCCAGGGCGGCGCGCCAGTCGCCGGGCAGTTCGCCGTCGGGAACGGCGGCTTCGCCCATGAGCGTGTCGCCGAGCAGCGCGGCGAGGTCGGCCTTGGTGGCGATGTAGCGGTACAGGCTCATGGTTCCCGAGCCGAGCTCGGCGGCGACGCGGCGCATCGACACGGCGGCGAACCCTTCGGCGTCCGCGATGGCCAAAGCTACCTGCGCGATCCGCTCCCGGCTGAAGCGTGGCAGCCGCGCTGCGGGCTCGGGCCGGGCCCAGATCGGGGGCTGAACGGGCCGGTCGGCCGATCTTGGCACCCGATTAGAGTACGCCGTACTCTTCGATGAGTACAACGTGCGCTGTAAAGATATGCCGTACGCAAAGTTTGGGTACGTTGTACGCCAATCTGCAACCGGAGCCCTGAGCGGCGGCCGGTCAGATCGCGGCGATCGTTACCGGGCGCACCCGGCCGGTGTCATCTGCGTGCCTCCCGTCTTGAGCGCGTGCCTCCAGCGTCCCTGCCGGAATTAATTTGCCCAGGTCAGATGGCTTAATCGAGCCTTACTCGAGGCGCAACGAGGTTAGGAGATTCTTATGCCCAAGAGCTGATGAAGCGGGGGGCCTACCCCCCACTGGCTACTCCTCCAGCCAGTGGGGGGCGGGACTGAAGCTCTCCGCCGACAGGGGACGGCACCTACGGTCCAAGGACGCACCGCAGGTGCCGAAGGCGGGACATTCACCGCGCCAGCGCTTACTTGAGCGCAGATTAAGCGCGCGGCGGCGATGACTCAATCGAGGAGAAGGCGATACGCAATCGCGGGGGCGTTTGCTGAAGCCATGAAGGAGCTGAGCGAGCGGCCGGGGCACTTCGCCACAGGGGCCGGCATCATGCGGCGCAGAGGGCGCGCCGCAGGTGCCGACGGCGAAGTCCTCGTCCCGCTCGCAGCTCAGGATGGGTTGATGGATCAAAGCGGCTTAAACCGGCCGATCTGAGGTAGTCGTTAACCACCACAGAACGGGCCGGGGCGATCCCGATGATCACCCGGTCCCGCGAGTCGGAGGTCAACGATGAGGATCGGAGCGGTCCTACTCCTGATATGGCTGGTCATCGGCGCGATCGCGGGCGGCCAGCGCGGCTATTACAACGGATCGGGCACCAACTGCGCGAAGTTCGGCACAGTCGCAGCGACGATCGCGGCGGGGCCACTCAACTACACAGGCGTGAACCCCAAGGTCAGCTGCCATCTGCCAAAGCCGAGCAGCTAAGCAACCTAGGTACTCCCGCGGCTGGGGGCGGGCCATTCGCGTGCGGGGCGCGAATGGCCCGCCCTCTATCGCTGGGCGCTGCGGTCAGGCCTTCTTCTCGTCGTGGCCGCCGAAGCCCTTGCGCATGGCGGACAGCACCTTGTCGGCGAAGTCGTCGAGACCGCGCGAGGCGAACCGCGAGTAGAGCGACGTGGTGAGCACCGGGGCGGGAACACCCTCGTCGATCGCGGCGATCGAGGTCCAGCGGCCTTCACCGGAGTCCGACACCCGGCCGGAGAACTCAGCCAGGTCGGGAGAGCGGAACAGCGCCTCGGCGGTCAGGTCCAGCAGCCAGGATCCGACCACGCTGCCACGCCGCCACACCTCCGCGACTGCCGAGGTGTCGATGTCGTACTGGTAGAACTCCGGGTTCTCCATCGGCGCGGTCTCGGCGTCACCCTCGGCGCTCTGCTGGCCGGCGTTCGCGTTGCGCAGGATGTTGAAACCCTCGGCGAAGGCCGCCATCATGCCGTACTCGATGCCGTTGTGGACCATCTTGACGAAGTGCCCGGCGCCGGACTGCCCGCAGTGCAGGTACCCCTGGGATGCCTGGGTTCCCGGCTCACGGCCTGGGGTCGCCTCGACGCTGCCCTCGCCCGGCGCGATCGTACGGAAGATCGGGTCGAGCCGCAGCACGGCGGGGGTGTCGCCGCCGATCATCAGGCAGTAGCCGCGGTCCAGGCCCCACACGCCGCCGCTGGTCCCGACGTCCACGTAGTGGATCCCCTCGGCCTTCAGTGCGGCCGACCGGGTGATGTCGTCCCGGT
>DASXMU010000108.1:0-2149 GCA_036495485.1 Streptosporangiaceae bacterium | reverse complement strand
GGCTTACCCTGAGCCCATGGCCAGCTACGTCCCCCCGCTCCGTGACATCAGGTTCGTTCTGGAGCAGCTTGCCGACCTTGACGGCTTGTCGAAGCTCGAGGCCTTCGGCCACGCCGATCCCGATACCGTGTTCGGGGTGATCGAGGAGAGCGGCCGGTTCATGGCCGACGTGGTGGGCCCGCTCAACCCGGTCGGCGACGCCGCTGGCAGCACCCTTGACGGCGATGGCAAAGTCACGGCCCCGCCCGGGTTCCGCGAAGCCTACCGGCAGTACGTCGAGGCGGGGTGGGGGGCGGTGCCGTTCCCTCCCGAGTTTGGCGGCGGTGGGTTCCCGTGGCTGGTCACGGTCGTGATGCAGGAGATGATGACCTCCGCCAGCATGGCGTTCTCGCTGTGCCCGCTGCTGACCCAGGGCGCCATCGAGATGCTGACCCAGCACGGCAGCCCCGGGCAGCAGGCCACCTTCCTGGACAAGATGGTGACCGGCGAGTGGACCGGCACTATGAACCTGACCGAGCCGCAGGCCGGGTCCGACCTCGGGGCGGTGCGCGCCAAGGCAGTGCCTGCGGACGACGGCACGTGGCGCATCACCGGCCAGAAGATCTTCATCACCTTCGGCGAGCACGATCTGGCCGGCAACATCATCCATCTGGTCCTGGCCAGGATTCCCGGCGCGCCCCCGGGTACGAGGGGCATCTCGTGCTTCATCGTGCCCAAGTACCTCGTCAATGCGGACGGATCGCTGGGCGCACGCAACGACCTGCGGTGCGTGTCGATCGAGCACAAGCTCGGGATTCACGCCAGCCCGACGTGCGTCATGTCGTACGGGGATGCCGGCGGTGCGATCGGGTACCTGATCGGCGAGGCCAACCAGGGCATGCGCTACATGTTCACCATGATGAACACGGCCAGGCTTTCGGTCGGCATTGAAGGCCTGTCCATTGCCGAACGTGCCTACCAGGACGCCCTGCGTTACGCCCAGGAGCGCAGGCAGGGCCGTGCCGTAGGCGCCCCCGCGGGTGAGCCGTCGCCTATCGTCGAGCACCCTGATGTGCGGCGCATGCTGCTGACCATGAAGGCCTACATCGAGGCTATGCGCGCCCTGCTCTACACCAACGCGGTGTCGATTGACCTGGCCCGGCACCACCATGACCAGGCGGAGCGGGAGGCCCGGCGGGAACTGGCCGAGCTGCTGACGCCCGTCTCCAAAGCGTGGTGCACCGACCTTGGCGTCGAGCTGACCTCGATCGGCCTGCAGGTCCACGGGGGCATGGGCTACGTCGAGGAGACCGGCGCGGCCCAGTATGTGCGTGACAGCCGGATCGCCCCGATCTACGAGGGCACCAACGGCATCCAGGCCATCGACCTGGTCATGCGCAAGGTGCCGATGCGTGGCGGGGGAGTGGTAGCAGACCTCCTGGCCCGGGTGGAGGCGCTCGACCCGGAGCTGGCCGCCGCCGGCCCGGAGCTGGCCGGGGTGCGGTCCGCGCTGGCCAACGGGGTGAGCGCGCTGCGGGAAGCGACCGACTGGATCATGTCCCACGGCCGGGCCGAGCCCAACGACGCCCTGGCCGGGGCGGCGCCGTACCTGCGGCTGTCCGGCCTGGTCATCGGCGGCTGGCTGCTGGCCCGTTCGGCGCTTGCCGCGTCCCGGCTGCTGCGCACCGCGGACGGCGCTGACGCGATCTTCCTCGAGGACAAAATAGGCACCGCCCGCTTCTACGCCGAGCAGCTGCTTCCCCAGGCTGCCGGCCTGCTCCCCGCCGTCACCGCTGGCGCCGGACCACTCTTCCGGATCGACCTCAGCAAGGCGACCCTCGGGTAGCGGTTGGTGCGCGGACCAGCAGGCATGGGTAACCGGGTCGGTGACGAACCGCCAGACGAATCGGCCGGCATCCCGCACCGGGCGCCGCGCTGGCCCGGGCCGGGATCGTGTGATCGAATACCTACCAGTGCAATCGGATCTCCGCGGGAGCAGATCATGGCAGACGCCCCAGCCCGGCATCCGGCGCCGCTCCCGGCTACCGTCGCGGAGGTCATGCATCCACCGGTGACGACGGTTGACCAGAACGACCACGTGGCCGCGGCCGCCTACCTGATGAAGCGCGCGGACGCGACCGCCCTCATCGTCACCCGGGAGCAGACCGGC
>DASXMU010000107.1:0-67111 GCA_036495485.1 Streptosporangiaceae bacterium | reverse complement strand
ATTCTCCTTGCGGAGTTCCTTGGCGAACTGGATCGTCACCGAGTTGAGCGCGCCTTTCGCCGGCGCGTAGGCGGCGGACGGCGGCAGGTTGACCATGTAGGAGTCCGGGTCGGACATATGCGTCAGGGAACCCAGGCCGCTAGTGACATTGACGATGCGCGGCTCGGGCGAACGGCGCAGTAGCGGTATCATCGCCTTCGTCACCATGACCACACCGAAATAGTTCGTTTCAAAGACTTCGCGCACCACATCCATGTCCGCGGCGCTGGGCGCCTGCCGGGCAATGTCACCGCTAATTCCGGCGTTGTTCACTAGCACGTCCAGCCGACCCAGCTCGGCATCGACATAGGCGGCTGCGGCGGTGATAGTCACCGGTTTGGTGACGTCGAGTTCGACCGGATAAACCTCGGCGCCGGTCGCCCGAAGACGATTAGCCGCCTCTTCCCTGCGGCCGGCGTCGCGCGCCGTCAGCACAATGGTCATGCCGAATCCGGCGAGCTGTGCGGCGATTTCGTAACCGATTCCCTTATTAGCGCCTGTGACCAGCGCGATCTTCCGGCCAGGTGAACCGTCATGGGTCATACCAGAAGCTCATCACAGCGCTGGGGCGAACGCCAATACCGATCGAGTCGAGCGCGATACCCTGGAGGTATGGAAACGGTGGAAACCCGGGAGCTGCGGTATTTCGTGGCGCTGGCGGAGGAGGGACATTTCGGCCGCGCCGCCGCCCGGATCGGCATCGCGCAGCCGCCGCTGTCGCGGGCCATCCGTCAGCTTGAGCGCCGCGTCGGGGTCGAGCTGGTGCAGCGCGGCAGCCGCGGCGTCACCCTGACCGCCGCCGGGCAGGTGCTCTACCGCGAGGCCGAGGCCATCCTCGATAGCGTAGCCGCCGCCGTCCGACGCACCCGCCACGCCGCACAGCCCCGGCCGACGCTCCGGCTGGCGCTGAAAGCCGGGGGTGACTCTGGCCTGCTGCCGGACGTCCTGGCGGCGTTCGATCGCGAGGCCGGGGCGGTCCCGGTGGAACTACGGTTCTGCGGCGTGGGCGAGCAGCCGGCGCTGATCCGCGACGGCGACTGTGATGTGGCGTTGATGCACCGCACGCGGGGCAGCGAGGACACCATCCCGAAACTAGAGGTGCTGGAACTGCTGGCCGAGCCCCAGGTCGTCGTCCTGCCTTGCGATCACCGGCTGGCCGGGCGCGCGGCGGTGCACCTGCGCGACCTCGACGGCGAGACCATATGGCCCGGCAGTCCGCCCGGGGCGGATGACGGCCTGCAGGTGCGCGACGCGGGACAGCTCATGCAGCTCATCGCGCTCGGGCAGGCAGTGGCGGTATTGTCCCAGTCGGTCCGCCCCCACCTGCGCGGCGACCTCGTGGGTGTGCCCGTGCTGGACGCCCCCGAGTCGGTGCTGCTGGTGGCCTGGGGCGAGGGCAGCCGCTCGGGCGCGGTGGCGGCGTTCGTACGGGCCGCACTCACCGTCGCAGAACGGGCACGTTCCCGGAGTGCCGCGGCTACGTGACCCGGCGCCCCGGGCGGGGCTTCTCTCCATCTCAGCGTGGCGACGGCGTGGCCAGCACGCCTAGTCGCTCCTCAGCCTCGGCGACCGAGGTGATCGGGGTCACCGGACAGCCGACCGCGTGGAAGAACTTCGACAGAGATCCGCGCGGGCCGATCTCCACGATCCGCCCGGCCCGCGGCGCGATGGCGGCCATGTTGTCCTGCCACCGTACTGGGGCGCTGAGCTGGCCGACCAGGTGGTCCACCAGGCCGGCCGGGTCATGGAACCCCCCGGTCAGGTTCGAGGTGACCGCCGTGGCCCGCGCCACGTCGAAGCGGGCAGCGCACTCGCGCAGCGCCGCACCGAATTCTTCCTCTGCCGGGCGCATGAACCGGGAGTGGAACGGCGCGCTGACCTTCAACGGCACGTAGTCCAGGTCGGGCAGCGCCTCGGCCAGGATGCGCCGCAGCCGGTCGAGCCCGGCCGTGGTCCCGCTCACCGCGACCTGCTGCGGCGAGTTGCGGTTGGCCATCTCGACACCGAGGGCCGCCACGATGGCCAGCGCCCCGGAGTCGTCGATGCCGTCGGCGATCAGCGCCGCCATGCCGCCGCCCCCCGCTGGGACAGCGCCCTGCATCAGCGCACCTCGGCGGCGCACCAGCCGCACCGCGTCCGGGAGCGGGATCACCCCGGCGGCGACCAGGGCGGTGTACTCGCCGACGCTGTGGCCACCGAACACGTCCGCACGGAGCCCGAACTCCTCGGTGGCCACCCGGTAGGCCGCGATCTCCGCGGTGAGAAGGCACGGCTGGGTGAACTCGGTGAGCCGCAGCCGGTCGCCGTCCTCGAAGCAGATCCGGGCCAGGTCCTCCTCCGTCGCCTCGGACGCCTCGGCGAAGGTCTCCCGGGCGCGGGCGAACCGGTCGTAATAGTCCCGCCCCATGCCCGGACGCTGGGCACCCTGCCCGGGGAAGACCACCCCAACGGGGCGGCCGTCAGCGTCCGCGTCGCTCCACCCCGCCGCGGCTGGCACGGTCGCGGCGGGCGGAGTGCCGGTCGCCGCGGGCCGCGCCGCCGGGGCGAGCCGGGGGCTGGCCACCGGGGTGCCGGCGGCGGGCGGCGGGGTCAGGTAGCCTGCCTCGATGCAGTGACCCAGGTATCCGGGCACCAGCTCGGCGATGGTCGGGCAGTGGATGCCCGCCGGGCCGAGCACCGAGCGGGTGTAGGCAGAGTCCGCCCACGCGGCCTGCTCGTAGTGCTCGCGGCCCCAGATCTCGACGCCGTACTTCACCATCTCGATGGTCTGGCTCTCGTACGGCTCGTCGCTGCCGTGGCGGCGGAACATCCCCATGGTTGCCTGCCGGTGGAACTCCTCGATGGAGACCGGCCGGATCGGGTAGCCGAAGTCGCCGATCAGGCTGAAGATGTCGAACAGGCTGCGAATGTCCGGATTGGTCAAGTGGTAGGTCTCGCGGTAGGAGGGCCGCCGCAACGCGATGTGCAGCAGGCCCGCGCTGACGTAGTCCACTGGTGAGACGTCCCAGGCGTTGGGGGACAACATCGCCAGGCCGGTCTCGGCGATGGTCTTGAAGATGTCGTAGAACACGCCCTTGACGGTTACCTCGGCGAACGGGTACCGGCCGGTGCGGCTGTCGCCCATGATGTTGCCGGGCCGGACAATGTTCCAGACCAGTCCCTCCTCGGTGGCC
Source organism: Streptosporangiaceae bacterium (assembly GCA_036495485.1). GTDB lineage: Bacteria > Actinomycetota > Actinomycetes > Streptosporangiales > Streptosporangiaceae > PALSA-505. Next base: position 63,899 of record DASXMU010000107.1, on the reverse strand, counting down.
GCGCGGACCATCTTCTCCGCGTGGTACTTGGTCTGCTGGTAGGGCAGGTGGTCATAGCCCTGGCCGAGCTCGATGTCGGTCTCCCGGTACGGCGGGTTGCCGTAGATTTGCCAGTCGCCCAGCGCGCTGAAGCTCGACACGTACACCAGGTACTTGTGCCGGGTGCGCAGCGCGAAGTCGATCGCCCGGCGGGTGCCCGCCACATTGACCGGAGCGAGCTGGTCATAGAAGCCGACCAAAGTGGTGCGGGCGGCGGCGTGCAGGGTGAGGTCGGTGGTGGCCGCCAGCTGGGCGAGGGTGTCCTCGTCCAGGCCCATCCGCTCCTGGCTGACGTCGCCGAGCACGATCTCCACCCGCTGGCTGAACGCGTCGGTGAGCCGCCCCTCCGCGTCATAGACGTCGAGGAAGTAGCGCACCCGCTCGCGGGCCGCGGCGACGTCCCGGTTCCGTACCAGGCAGGTGATCCGCACGTCGGTCTCAGCGAGCAGGTCATACAGCAGCCTGCCACCGAGCACGCCGGTGACGCCGGTGATGAAGATCGAGCTGACCGGGAACGGCTCGTCCCTGACGAGCCGCTCGGGCTGGCGGGCAGGCGCGCTGACCACCGTCATAATCCGCGGGTCCACGCCGTCGACACCGCGCTCCCCGGTGATGTAACCCTGGTCGATCACATGGTCGGCGAACGAGCGGATCGTGGTGTGCTCCTCGATGGCGGTCCCGGGGATCTGCACGCCGTAGGACTTCATCAGCCGGTTCAGCATTCGCACCGTGACCACCGAGTCGAAGCCGAAGTCCAGGAAGTCGGCGTGGACGTCGAGCTCGGCGACGGGCAGCTTGGTCAGGTCGGCGAAGATGTTCTTCATCCGCCGCTCCAGCTCGTCGCGCATCTCCTCCTGGCTGCCCACGGCCGGCGCCGGGGCGGCAGGCCCGGGGGCGGGCGCCGGCGCGGCGGCCGGGACGGGGACGGGCGGAGAGGCGGACGGCGCGTGTCCCGGCCGCTGGTAGTCGGCAGGGTCGATCCAGTAGCGGTCCCGGGCGAACGGATAGGCAGGCAGGCTGACCGTCCGGCCGCGTGCCGCGGCGACCCCGCCGGCGTCGGCCAGCGCCTCCCAGTCCAGCGTCCAGCCCTGGACCCACAGCTTGCCAAGCCGCGCCAGCGCGCCGCGGGCGGCGAGGGTCCGCAGGTACTCCACATCCTCTGCGGACTCCCCGCCCGCCTCCTCGTGAGAGTCGACCACGCCGGTGACGGCCTGGTCCGGGGCGTGGCCCTCGGCGAACGCCGCAAGTCGTGCCGCCGCCTCCTCATGCGTCGTGGCCACCACGGCGAGCCGGTGCTCGAACGGCTGGCGGCCTACCGTAAGCGTCCAGGCCACGTCCGCCAGGCCGGTGGCGCGGCCAGGCTCGGAGGTCAGGAAGACTGCGAGGTTGCGGGCCTGCTCAGCGAGTCGTTCGGGCTGGCGAGCGGAGAGCAGCAGCAGGTGCGGCCCGGCCTCGGCAGGTCCCGTGGCGGTGCCGGCATCGACCGCCGGGGGCGGGTCGCTGAGGATGACGTGCGCATTCGACCCGCCCGCGCCGAAGGAGCTGACCGCGGCCACCCGCGGCGCGCCGCCAGGGTCACGGGACCATGCCTGGGTCCGGTGCGCAACCCGGAACGGGGTGGTGGTGAAGTCGAGGTTCGGGTTCGGCGGGCTGGCGTGCAGGGACGGTGCGATGGTGTCGTGGCGCAACTGGAGCAGCACCTTGACCAGGCCCGTGACGCCCGCCGCCGCCTCCAGGTGACCGATGGCGGACTTGACCGACCCCACCGCGCAGAATCCCCGGTCCTCTGTGGAGCGGCGGAACGCCCGGGTCAGCCCGGCGACCTCGATCGGATCGCCGAGCGCGGTGCCGGTGCCGTGCGCCTCGATGTAGCTGACCGCACGGGGGCCGATCCCGGCCGTGGTCAGCGCCTCGGTGATCAGGTCGGCCTGGGCGTTCGGGCTGGGCACGGTGAAGCCGTTGGTCCGGCCGTCCTGGTTGGTCTCGCTAGCCCGGATCACCCCATACACCCGGTCCCCGTCGGCGATGGCATCCCGCAGTGGCTTGAGCAGGAGCGTGGCCACGCCCTCCCCCGGCACATAGCCGTCCCCCCCGGCGCCGAACGTGCGGCACCGTCCGTCGGACGACGCCCACCCGCCGAGACCGAGGAGCAGATACTTGCCGGGATGGATGGTGACGTTCACCCCGCCCGCGAGCGCGTAGCCGCACTCGCCATGCCGCAGGCTCTCGCAGGCGAGGTGCACCGCGGTCAGCGACGAGGAGCAGGCGGTGTCCACGGCAAGGCTCGGGCCGTTGAATCCGAAGTGGTAGGACACCCGGTTCGCCACCGCCCAGTAGCCCGCGATGGGGATGCCGACGAGGAGCTGGTATTCGCCATAGGTCACCCCGGCGAACACCCCGACGTCCCTGGTGCCCCGGCGACAGGCGGTGCGCCGGGCCCGGCCGGGGGGGTAGCCCGCGTCCTCGAGTGCGGCCCAGGAGGTCTCCAGGAACAGCCGCTGTTGCGGATCCATGGACTCGGCGTCCTTCGGCGAGATGCCGAAGAACCGGGCGTCGAAGCGGTCCACGCCGTCCATGAAGCCGCCCCAGCGGGCGTACGTGGTGCCGGGCTCGTCCGGATCGTCGCTGAGGTACTGGCTGTGGTCCCAGCGCTCCGGTGGGATCTCGGTGATGCAGTCGCGGCCCGCGACCAGGTTCTGCCACAACTCGTCCACGGACGCGGCCTGCGGGAAGCGGCCCGCCATGCCGATGACGGCGATGTCCGCCAGTTCCGGCGGGTCCTGGCGGCCCGCGGGCACCGTCGTGGCGGCCGGGCGCACGGCAGCGTCATGGCCGGATGCCGGGGCGGCGGGTGTGGGCGCCGGGTCCGCGGCGGCCACGGCCGCCGGATCCGCCGTGGCCGGGCCGGCGGCCGAGAGGGCGGTGATCCGCTCCGCGTGCTCCCGGGCGAAGTAGTCTGCCAGCTCGCCGATTGTCTGGTATTCGAAGAACAACGTCGAGGGCATTTCGCCGAAGTCGTCCTCCAAGCGGCGGTTCAGCCGTGCGATGAGCACCGACTCGACGCCGTAGTCCTCAAGCGGCGCCCGGGACCGCAGCCGCTCGACGGGGAGCCGTGCCTCGGCGGCGAGGATGCCCTTGAGGTACTCCTCGGCCCGCCCGGCCAGGCGATCGTCTGCCACCGCGCCCGGGCCGGGGGGTGCGGTGGCCGGCACCGGGCCGGGGGTGTCCGGTCCTGGCACCCAGCAGCGTTCCCGGGCGAAGACGTAGCCAGGCAGGTGGACGCGGCGCGCATGGGGCTGGCCGGCGGTGCCTGAGGCGTCGGCTGGACGGCCGGCCACCCAGGCCGAGGCGACGGCCGCCAGGTCCTCCCCTGAGGTCCGGGCGGCGCGCACGGTGACCCGGGCGGGCTCGGCGCGCCCCACGTACAGGCCCGGTCCGCTCCCCCCGGCCGCGGCGAGCGCCAGCCGCTCGCGCAGGTCGTCCACGGTCGGCGCGAGGATGGCGAGCCGGTGCTCGAACACGGCACGGCCGGCGTGCAGGGTTGCGGCCACCTCGTGCGGGTCGGCATCGGGCTGCTCGGCCAGGAACGCCGCGAGCCGCCCGGCGGTCCAGCGCAGCGACTCCTCCGTCTGCGCGGACAGCGGCAGCAACACCGTCGGCGGCGGGGTGTGCCGGGGCCGGGCGTCAGGGTGCTCGTCAACGATGAGATGGCCGTTGGTGCCGCTGAAACCGAAGGAGCTGACCGCCGCACGGCGTGGCCCGCCGGCGGGCCACGGCATCAGTTCGGTGGGCACGAAGAACGGCGTGTCCTCGAAGCCGATGAGCGGGTTCGGCGTGGTGAAATGCGGCAGCGGCGGGATCTGCCGGGACTGCATCGCCAGGAGGACCTTGATCAGGCCGCCGACGCCTGCCGCGTGCGAGGTGTGGCCGATGTTGGCCTTGAGCGAGCCGATCGGCACGAACCCGCGGCGGCCGGTGTAGTGCCGGAACGCGGCAGTGAGCGCTTCCACCTCGATCGGGTCGCCCAGCCGGGTCCCGGTGCCGTGCGCCTCCACGTAGCCGATGGTCTCGGGGTCGACGCCGAACCGCTGATACACCTCCAGCTCCAGCGCGGTCTGTGACCGGGCGCTGGGGGCGGTGATGCCATTGGTCCGGCCGTCCTGGTTGATGCCGCTGCCGCGGATCACCCCATGGATGGGGTCGCCGTCGGCCAGTGCGTCGTCCAGCCGCTTGAGCAGGACCACCCCCACGCCCTCGGCCACGGCAAGCCCATCGGCGGCCGCGTCGAAGGGACGGCAGCGGCCGGTGGGCGACAACATGCCGACGGAGGCGGAGAGCTGGTGATGTTCCAGGGTGGCGAAGACCGCGACGCCCCCGGCGATCGCGAGATCGCACTCGCCGTCCGCGAGGCTGCGGCAGGCCTGATGGATGGCCACGAGCGAGGACGAGCAGGCGGTGTCCACGGCCAGGCACGGCCCGGTGATGTCCAGGTGGTAGGCGATGCGGGCGGGAAGGATCGCCGGCGAGTTGCCGGTGAACACGCCATAGTGGGCGAACCGGCCGCGTTCCTTGATGAGGCCGAGGTAGTCGCTCGGCGGCGCGCCGGTGAACACGCCACAGCGCAGGCCGCGCAGCCCCCGGGCGTCGAGCCCGGCGTCCTCGATGGCGTGCCAGCTCTCCTCCAGGAAGAGCCGCTGCTGGGGGTCGGCCAGGTCCGCCTCGGCCGGGGAGATGCCGAAGAACAGCGGGTCGAACCGGTCGACATCGGTCAGGTAGCCGCCCCAGCGCGAATACGTCTTTCCCGGGACCGGTGCACCGGGCTGGTAGCAGGAGTCGATGTCCCACCGCTCCTGCGGCACCTCGGTGACCGCGTCCCGGCCGGCCGCGATGTTGTGCCAGAGCTGGCGGTAGTCTTCGGCGCCGGGGTAGCGCGCGGCGATCCCGATGACGGCGATGCTGGTGGCGCGCGGGGCCCGTGCCAGCGCCGCGGCCGGGAGGCTGGGGGCTGTCACCCGGGCGGTGGCGGCGGATGCCTCCCCGGCAGGCACGGCCGGCGCGGCGTCACCGGACGCGTCAGGGCCGGCCGCCTCCAGGGGACCGGCAGGGCCGGCGCCGGCCGCCGTGGGCAGGGCGTCCGCGCCGTTTGCCGCGGCGGGCGGCGGCACGGATGGCGCGGGCGGCCGTGCGCCCTCGGAGACCAGGAAGAACGCCAGGTCCCGCACGGAGGGGTAGTCGAACAGCACGGTCGGCTTCATGGCCATGCCGAAGGTCTCGTTGAGCTGCCGGACGATGGAAACGGCCAGGATCGAGTCCACACCGAAGCTGGCGAAGGACTCCTCGGGGTCGATCTCCTCCGGGCTGACGCTGAGCGAGGCGGCCACGATTTCCGCGACCAGCGGCTCGCACCGCGCGGCAACCTCGTCCTCGTCAAGCTCCGCGTCGTCCCCGGGACCGGACGCGGCGGCGGGCAGGGACGCTGCCGCCACTGGCGGCGTGGCCATGGTGGCCGGGGCCCTCACGCTGTCCACGCCGGGGCCGGCCGGGGCCGGGCCGGCCCCGGCGGCGGACGCGCGTGAGTGGGCCGGTGATGGCGTGGGCACCGGCAGCACGGCGGCATCCGGCCGGGCGGCCACCATGACCCGGTGGCCGGGGGTGGCGTCGGCGGTGAGGCCTGGCCCGTAGGCGGTGAAGCCGGTGAAGCCCGCGCGGCGGAAGGCCGCCGCCCACCCCGCCTCGGACAGCAGCGGGGAATGGGGCAGTCTCCGCTCCGGGTCGGCATAGCGAGTCCACCCCGCGAACAGCCCGGCGGCCACCGCCATCACGTCGTGGTCCGCCACGGCCTCACCGACGACAAGCAGCCCGGACGGTCCCAGCAGGTGGGCCAGCCGACGCAGGGTCGCGTCGACGTCGGCCACCGCGTGCAGCGCCCCCACCACGAGGGCCACGTCGATGCTGCCCGGCTCGATATCCTGGCCGGCCGGTTCCTGCTCCATGTCGTAGCGGTGGAAGCGGGCGAACGGGTAGCGGGCGCCGAACTCGCGGCGACCATGGACGATGAAGCTGCCTCCCACGTCGGTGTAGTGGTACTCGACCGGGCGGCCCCCGGCCGCCAGGGCGGCGAGAGCCGCCCGCGAGGTGCCACCGGTCCCGGCACCGAGTTCGCACACCCGCACAGGCCGCGCACCGGCCGCGGCCCGCACGGCGACCGCGCCCGCGACGAACCGCGCCACCAGCTCGCTGTAGAACGCATAGACCCGGTCGCGGTACAGGCTGGCCATGAGGTCCATCCGGGAGCCGGCGAACAGCGCCTCGGTGGCGGGCACCCGTCCCGACAGCACATCCGGGTAGGCCGCCAGGCTGGTGTCCACGAACCGCACGAACGACCCGGTTTCCGGCGACCGCTCGAGCAGGCCGGCCCGCAGCAGTGCGGGGTCGTCGCCGGGCGGCATGACCTCGATCCGGTCCCCGGCCCGCCGGATCAGGCCGTGGCGCTCCAGCACCGCCAGGCAGGCGTCGACAAACCGCTCGTAGGCGGGGACCACTGCCAGCGTCTGCCGGATCCTCTCCACGGTGGTGTCGCCTGGCGTCACGTCCAGCTCGGCGAGGCGACGGTGCAGCGCCGCCGCGGCGTAGCGGCCCAGAGCGGGGAGGTGCCGTTCCAGCTCTTCCTGGGCCGGGACGAGGGCCGCCTCGAACGCGCGGCGCGCGTCGGCGAGGAAGCCGGTGTCCGTGGCGCCCGCCGGAGCGGGGGCAGGCGCCGCGGCGCCGTTCTGGGCGACCTCCGCGGCTGGCGTGGCCTGGATGGCTGGTGCCGAGGTGCGGGAGCCGCCGATCCAGAACCGCCGCCGCTCGAACGGGTAGCCGGGCAGCGGCACCCGGCGGAGGGCGCCGCCGTTGAGGGTCCTCCAGTCCGGCATGGCGCCACGCACCCACAGCCGCGCGGCCTCGGCCAGGTCACCGGCACGGCAGGCGTGGTCGAACGCCGCCGTGCCAGCGGGGCCGCCGTCCGCCTTGCCGGCGGCTGCCCCGGTCGCGACGGCCGGCCCGGCGGGACTCTCCCCGCCGCGCAGGAAGCGCTCCAGCCCGGCCACCGCCTCCGGGACGTCGGCGGCGACCACGGCGAGCCTGGCGGGCAGCGCGGGACGGCCGGCCTGCAGGGTGCGGGCGATGTCGGTGAGGGGGCCGCAGCCCAGCGTGCGCAGGTGCCGCAGCATGCGCTCGGCGTACACTCGCAGCCGCTCCGGCGTCCGCGCGGACAGCACGAGCAGATCCGGCACGGCGGGCTGGCCGCGCGGCGGCGCAGGTGGGTACTCCTCCACGATCACGTGGGCATTGGAGCCGCCGGCGCCGAACGAGCTGATGCCGCAGCGGCGCGGCTGCTCCGCCCCTGACACTACCGGGCGGTGCCACGGCTCGCCGCGTTGCGGCACGTAGAAGGGCGTGGCACCGAAGTCGATGTCCGGGTTGAGCTCCTCGGAGTGCAGCGAGGCGGTGATCCGTCCGTGCCGGAGCTGGAGCAGCGCCCGCGTGACGCCGAGGACGCCCGCCGCGGACTCCAGGTGGCCGACGTTCGACTTGATCGAGCCGACCGGCAGCGGTGTGGTGCGCCCGGCGTAGGCCTGGACCAGGCCGCAGACCTCCACCGGGTCGCCAAGCGCGGTCCCGGTGCCGTGCGCCTCGATGTAGCCGATGGTCTCCGGGTCGACCCCGCCCTCCGCCAGGGCCCGGGCGATGACCGCGCCCTGCGCCTCAGGCTGCGGCACGGTGAACCCGGCCGCCTGGCCGCCGTGGTTGATAGCGGTGGCCAGGATCACGCCGTGCACGGTGTCGCCGTCGGCGAGCGCCCGGTCCAGCGGCTTGAGGAACAGCGCGCCCACGCCCTCACCGGGCACGTGCCCGGTGCCGCCCGCACCGAACGACCGCAGCTTGCCGTCCGTGGAGACCAGGTCGAGCTGGCCGTAGACCACATACTTCTCCGGGTGAAGCAGCAGGTTCACGCCACCGGCCACGGCGGCGTCGCATTCACCCTCGGCGAGGCTGCGGCAGGCCAGGTGCAGGGCGGTCAGTGACGCCGAGCACGCGGTGTCAACGGCGAGGCTGGGACCGACGAGGTTGAACGTGTACGACACCCGGTTGGCGATGGAGGACAGCGACGAGAGGGTCGTGGGCGTGCCCTGCTCCCTGGCCGCCTCGGCGGCGAGGATGCGGTAATCGGTCCAGCTCGCGCCGACGAACACCCCGACCTGGTTGTGCGGCGGCGCGAAGTCGTCGGGCTGGTACCCCGCGTTTTCGATGGCGCCGTAGGCGGCCTCGAGGAACAGCCGCTCCTGCGGGTCGAGCAGCGCGGCCATGCTCGGCGGGATGCGGAAGAACCCGGGATCGAAGGCGTCGACGTCGTCGAGGAAGCCCCCGAAACGGGACAGCCTGCGACCGTCGTTCTCATAGTCCCCGGGGTTCCAGCGGTCGGCAGGTACCCGGCCGGCCGTATCCCGCCGTGCCTCCAGGTTCGACCACAGCTGGTCCAGATCGTCCGCGCCGGGGTAGCGGCCACTCATGCCGACGACGGCGATCTGAAGGCGGCGGGAGGGCCGGGGGCGCGGGACCGCCGCGGTGGTGGCGGCCGGCGCGGGCGGCGGGACCGGCTCTGCCCCGGCCGGGGCGGTGCCTGACTGGACCGCGGTGGCCGTGCCGGTGAGGGAGGAGCCGCTGGCCCGCATGGCGGTCAGCCGTTCCAGCCGGGCGATGAGACGGCCGTTCTGGTCATGCAGGGACAGGTCGGTCTCGAGCGCGTCACCGCGCCGGAGCGCGCCGCCGGGCTGGGTCACCACGAACACCCGGTCACCCGGCCGGTCCCACATGCGGAACCGGCTGAGATAGACCGGCAGGTAGGCCGCGGCGGCGCCGCGCAGCGCGTCGGCCACGGCGACGACGATGGCCGCGTCGAGGTAGGTGGGCGGCACGGCGAAGTCAGCACGCCTCCGCGTGGCCGCCGCACCGAGCGTCAGCTCGGCGACCAGGCCACCGTCATGCGCTGCCACCGTGCCGCGGGCCCGCAGGAAATCCCGGTGCTCAATGCCGAGCCCGGCGGTGATCGCGTAGAGGTCCTCCATCGGCCTGGCCCCCGCCCCGGCCAGGGCCTGCCGCGCGGCCGCCACGTCGAGGCGCTGCGGCGGCCGGCCGGCACTGACCGGGCGCACCAGGCACTCGGCGGTGGGGGCCGTGGCGTCGTCCGGGACCGTCTCCGCACCAGCGACGTGGGTTTCCACGACGACGCGGGTGTCTCCGCCGTGCTCATGGGAGCGGAAGACCAGCCGCCGTGCCACGCCGTCCGGCAGCGTCACGGGCGCCTCGAACAGCACGTTGGCCAGCTCGATCTCGGCCGGGGCGCAGCCGCCCAGTGCCGCGGCCCGCACCACGGCGTCGAGCAGGGCAACCCCGGGCAGCACCGGAACGCCGTGGATGCGGTGGTCGGCCACCAAGGGGTCTCCCGGGCGCACCGTCGTCTGGAAGTCGCCGATCATGAGCCGGGTGCGAATGGTCGTCATTAGATGGGCTCCAGTGCGAGAAGGGGCGGCAGATCGTCGGAGGCGGGCGGATCGTCCTGGTTCCGGCCCTGGGCGGGGACGCGGAGTTCCGGCCCGGGTGCGGCCGGATGGGCGGGCGCCGGTGGTGGCGCGGTGGCCGCCTCCGGGGCGGCCGGCGGGTCTTCGGCCAGCTGGGTGAGGAGATGGCGGGCGAGCGCGACCGGGGTGGGGAACTCGAACACGAGCGTGGCCGGCAGCCGCAGCCGGGTCAGCGTGCTGAGCTCGTTGCGCAACTCCACCGCGGTCAGGGAGGTGAAGCCGAGGTCGAGGAACGGCTGGCGGGCGTCGACCTCATCCGGCCGCCCATGGCCGAGCACGCGGGCGACCTCGGTCAGCACGAGGTGGAGAACCTCACGAGCGCGCTCCTCCTCATCCAGCGCGGCCAGCTGCTCCCGCAGCGTGGTGGCGGCCCGCCCAGGGCGGGCCTGTGCCGGAGCGGGCGCCAGCCCAGCCAGCAGCCACGGCACCTGGCCCGGCCGGGCCCTGGCGATCGCCGCCCGGTCTACCCGCACGGCCAGCAGCACGGGGTCGGGCAGCCCGGCGGCCGCGTCGAGCAGGGTGAGCCCTTCTGCGGTGGTGAGGGGAACCACACCGAACCGGCGGATGCGCTCGGCGGCGGCCGGGCCGAGCCGGCCGGCCATGCCGTCCGGGGCCGCCCACGGCCCCCAGGCCAGGGATCTGACCGGCCGCCCGGCCGCCCGGCCGCGCCTCGCCAGCGCGTCGAGCGCGGCGTTGGCCGCGGCGTAGGCGGCCTGACCCGCGTTGCCCACCAAGGCGGCGGCCGAAGAGAACCACACCAGGTCGGCCAGGGGGAGGTCCCGGGTCAGCTCCAGCAGGTTCAGTGCGCCGTCCACCTTCGGGCGCAGCACCCGTTCCACCTGCTCGCCGGTCAGCTCCCCGAGCAGCGCGTCATCCACCACACCGGCGGCATGCACGACGACCGTGAGCGGCCGCTCCGGCGGCACGGCCGCCAGCGCCGCGGCGAGGGCCACCCCGTCGGCCACGTCGCAGGCGACAACCTCGGCGTGGGCACCGTGGGCGGCCAGCTCGGCGGTGAGCGCGGACATGCCAGGGGCATGCGCACCACGCCGCCCGATCAGCAGCAGGTGCCGCACGCCGTGCTCGACCGCCAGGTGCCGGGCCACCTGGCCGGCCAGCGCGCCACCGGCGCCGGTGATCACCGCGGTGCCCTCCGGGGCGAGCCGCGGTGCCGGGCCGGGGCTGCGGCGGCCGGCCGCGGGCATGCCTGCGCCGCCCGGGGCGGCCGGGGTGAGACGGGGCCTCCACAGGGCGCCCGCCCGCAGCGCGACCTGTGGCTCCTCATGCCGGTCAACGGTGGCGAGCGCGCGCCACGAGGCGGGGTGGCCGTCCACGTCGGCGAGCACGATCCGCCCGGGATGCTCCGCCTGTGCCGAGCCAAGCAGTCCCCACACCGCCGCGGCGGGCACGTGATCCCCGGACTCGCCCGCGTGCACGGCCACCGCCCCGGTGGTCACGACGAGCAGGCGCGAGCGCAGCAGCCGGGGCTCGGCGAGCAAGTTCCGCACCAGCCCGAGAGCCGAGCGCACGGCGTCCAGCACGGCGGCGGCCGCCGCCCCTGCCGCGATGCCCGGTTCCCACGGTGCGGGCGCGAGCGGCACGATCACCGTCTCCGGTGGTACGGCGCCTGCCACGAGGGCGGTGGTGAGCGCCGCCAGGTCGGGGTAGGCCGCCACGTCCGTGGGCAGCGGAAGCGCCGGGCCTGGCACGGCGGCGCTGCCGATGACGACGCGGCGCCCCGCCAGTGACGGCGGTGACGGCGCCACGGCCATCGGCGTCCAGTTCAGCCGGAACAGGGCGTCCTGCGGCAGGCGCGCGGCGCCGCCCAGCCGGTGGGCCGCGACCGCCCGCACGGTGAGGCGATCCACCTGGGCGACCAGCCGCCCGGAGTCATCCGCCAGCACCATCTCCATCGTGTCGTGGCCGCGCGGCACCAGCCGCGCCCGCAGCAGCGCCGCGCCCGGGGCGTCGACCTGGACCCCGGTCAGCGCGAAGAGGATGGGCAGCTCGCCGTCGTAGTGGGTCCCGGTGTCAGCGAACGCCTCGAGCAGCGGGTGCCCGGCCGAGTCGAGCAACGCGGGGTGGAGGTGGAAGCGCGCGGCGTCCGGCTCGTGATCCGCGGGCAGCCGCACCTCGGTGAACCACTCCTCGCCGCGCCGCCAGGACCGGCGCACGCTGCGGAAGGCGGGGCCGAAGGGGTAGCCGCGGGCGGCCAGCCGGCCGTACAGCTCCTCCACCCCGGCCGGTTCCGCGCCGGGCGGCGGCCACTCGGCCAGTTCCGGAGCGGCCGGCAGCGGCCGCCGCGGTACCAGGTGGCCGTCGGCATGGCGCACCCAGGCCTGCGCGCCGGGCAGGCGCCCGTGCACGGTCACCGCCCGGGCGTCCGCCTCCCCCGGCGGCCCGACCCGCACCTGGACCTCGACGTCGCCGTCGGCGGGCAGTACCAGCACGGCGGGGAAGGTCAGTTCGTCCACCCGGGCGCAGCCCAGGTGCGCGCCCGCGCGCAGGACCAGCTCTGCCAGGGCGATGCCGGGGACCACGGCCGTGCCCTCGATCGCGTGGTCAGCCAGCCACGGCTGGGCCCGGCGCGACAGCCGCCCGGTGAACACCCAGCCGTCCTCGTCGGCCAGTGCCAGCGCCGCCGTGAGCACCGGGTGGTCCAGGCGGTCCAGGCCGGGTCCGGCGGCAGGTGGTCCGGTATCGGCCCGGGCTGCGGACCGTACCGCGCCGCGGGCCGGCCGGAGCCAGTAGTGCTTGCGCTGGAAGGCCGTGGTGGGCAGCGGCGCCGGGGTGGCCGGGGGCTGATGGCCCAGGGCGGTCAGCACGGCCGCCCAGTCCACCGCGACCCCGCGCACGTGCAGCTCCGACAGCGCCTGCAACAGCGCCTCCACCTCCGGGCGCGGACTCCGCAGCGCCGGGACGCCCGCCAGCTCCTCGGCGAGCGGCCCCCGGTCCGCCGGTCCCGGGCCGGCCCCGGCGTCACCGACCAGCCCGGTGAGGGTGCCCTCGCCGCCCAGCTCCAGCGCGACCGTCACGCTGTGCCGGGCCAGCCAGCGCACCCCGTCGGCGAAGCGCACCGCCTCCCGTACGTGCCGTGCCCAGTAAGCACCCGAGGCCGCCTGCTCAGCGGTGAGCGGCTCGCCGGTGAGGTTGGACACCACCGGCACCGCGGGCGCCGACCAGTGCAGGCCGTCGGCTATGCGGGCCAGCTCGTCACCGATGGCGGCCATGTGCGGGGAGTGGAAGGAGTGGCTGACCCGCAGCTGCCGGGTCCGGCGGCCCCGGCCCCGCCAGTCGGCGGCGACCTCGGCCACCGCGTCGGCGTCGCCGGAGACCACGACCGCGCGGGGCCCGTTGACCGCGGCAAGCGCGACCCGGTCCTCCCGGCCAAGCAGGCTCGGCTCCACCTCCGCCGCGGACGCCTCCACCGCCACCATGGCCCCGCCGGCCGGCTGCGCCTGCATCAGCCGGCCGCGGACGGCGACCAGCGCGCAGGCGTCCGCCAGCGGAAGCGCTCCGGCCAGGTGCACCGCGGCCAGCTCACCGATCGAGTGCCCCACCAGCGCGTCAGGGCGGACGCCGAAGTCCGCCAGCAGCCGGGCCAGCGCTACCTCCACAGCGAACAGCGCGGGCTGTGCGTAGGCGGTCTGGTCGAGCAGCGCCTCCCCGGCGGAGCCTGGCGCGGCGAACAGCACCTCGGCCAGCGGCCGGTCCAGGTGGCGGTCGAACTCCGCGCACACCGCGTCGAACGCGACGGCGTACCCGGGGAACACGGTGTGCAGCGCCCGGCCCAGGCCGATCCGCTGGCTGCCCTGACCGGGGCACAGCAACGCCAGCTTCGGCCGCTCCCGTGCGGTGCCGGTAACCACCCCGGGCGCCCGGTCATCGCCGTGGGCCAGCGCCAGCAACGCGGCCCGTGCCCCCGCGCGATCGGCGGCCAGCACCACCGCCCGGTCGGCCAGCTGCGCCCGCGTGGCGACCAGCGCGTGCCCGAGGTCGCCGAGGGCGAGCCCGGGGCGGGCGTCGAGATGGCCGGCCAGCCGCTCCGCCTGGGCGGCCAGCGCCGCCCGGCCCTGGCCGGAGACGGTCAGTGGCACCGGCCCACCCGGCGGACGGGTGCCGCTGGCCCCGCCCCCCGCTCCGCCCTCGGCGGCGACGGCCTCGGCAGTTCCGTCCTTGGCAGCGGTGACAGCCGCCGCGGATCGGCCGGGTGTGGACGTCGTGACATCCGCCGCGGCGGGGCCTTCCTCCAGGATGAGGTGCGCGTTGGTGCCGCTGATGCCGAACGCGGACACCCCCGCCCGGCGGGGCTGTTCGCCGCGCGGCCACGCCACCGGCCCGGTGAGCAGGCGCAGCCCGCCACCGGACCAGTCGACATGGGGGGTGGGGGCATCTACATGCAGCGTCGGTGGCAGGGTGCCGTGGCGCAGCGCCTGTACGATCTTGATCACCCCGCCGACCCCGGCGGCGGCCTGGGTGTGGCCGATATTCGACTTCAGCGATCCCAGCCACAGCGGCCGCCCGGCGGGCCGTTCCTGCCCGTAGGTGGCCAGCAGCGCTCGCGCCTCGATGGGGTCGCCGAGCTGCGTGGCGGTGCCGTGCGCCTCCACCACGTCCACCTGGCCGGCGGTCAGCCCGGCGGCGGCGAGGGCCTCCCGGATCACGTTCTGCTGGGCGAGGCTGTTCGGCGCGGTGAGCCCGTTGCTGGCACCGTCCTGGTTCAGCGCCGAGCCGCGGACCAGCGCCAGCGGCACCCGGCCGTGCGCCCGTGCGTCGGACAGCCGCTCCAGCAGGAGCATGCCCACGCCCTCACCCCAGCCCGTGCCGTCGGCGGAGGCGGCGAAAGCGTGGCAGCGGCCGTCGGAGGACAACCCCTGCTGGGTGTGGAATTCCAGGAACGGGGTCGGGCTGACCATGACCGTGACCCCGCCGGCCAGGGCGAGGTCGACCTCGCCGTGGCGCAGCGCCTGGCAGGCCAGGTGGAGCGCGACCAGCGAGGAGGAGCAGGCGGTGTCCACGGTCAGCGCCGGGCCGACCAGGCCGAGCAGGTAGGCGACCCGGCCGGACACCACGGCCGCCGAGCCACCGGTGATCCGGAAGCCGTCCGCCTCGGCGGCGTCCCGAAGCAGGTCGGCGTAGTCTTGCGAGACGATGCCGGTCACCACGGCGGTGCGGGTGCCGCGCAGCGACCGTGGGTTGAGCCCGGCCCGTTCGACGGCCTCCCAGGAGGCCTCAAGCACCAGGCGCTGCTGCGGGTCCATGGTCAGCGCCTCACGCGGGCTGAGGCCGAAGAACTCCGCGTCGAACGCGCCCGCGTCGGCCAGGAACCCGCCCTCTATCTGGTGGCCGCGCAGCGCCTCGCCCAGGTCCCAGCCCCGGTCGGCGGGGACCGGCTCGATGGCGTCCAGGCCGGCGGCGACCAGCCGCCACAGCGCGTCCGGGTCGTCGGCCCCACCGGGAAAGTGGCAGGCCATGCCGACGATGGCGATCGGGTCGTCGGCGGTCCCTGGCCCCGCGGCGTCAACGGCGGGGGCAGGGGCGGCGCCTGCCGCTGGTGACGTGGCGGGGTCGAGGCCCGCGAGCAGCTCGCGGCCCAGATGGGCGGCGAGCGCATCGACGGTGGGGTGATCGAACACCACGGTCGTGGGCAGGGTCAAGCCGGTGGCGGCGGCCAGCCGGTTGCGCAGCTCCACGGCGGTCAGCGAGTCGAACCCGAGTTCCCTGAAGGCCCGCCCGGTGGCCACTGGCGCGGCGTCGGGCAGGTTCAGCACCGCTGTGGCCTGCTCGGTGACCAGCTCCCGCAGCAGGTCGCGCCGCTGTGCGGGACCGAGCGGGCGAAGCCGGCCGGTCAGCCCGGAGCTGTCCGTCCCGCCGGAGGCGGTCAACGCGGCCTTGACCTCCCGGGCCTCGGGAATGGCGTCGAACAATGAGCTGGGGCGGCCGGAGAGGAACCCGGTGAGGAACGGCTTCCAGGCGATGTCGGCCACGGCGACGGCGCCGTCGCCCCGGGCGACCGCATCGGCCAGCGCGGCCACAGCCCGCTCCGGCGCCATCGGCACCATGCCGCGGCGGCGCAGTTCCACCCCGGTGGCGCCGTCGGCCATGCCGTCGCCCTGCCACAGGCCCCAGGCCACCGCGGTCGCGGGCATCCCCTGGGCCCGGCGGTAGTCGACCAGGGCGTCGAGGGCCGCGTTTGCCGCCGCATAGGGCCCCTGGCCGCCCGCGCCCCAGACGCCGGAGCCGGAGGAGAACACGGCAAAGGCATCGAGCGTGCCCGCGGCGCTGAACATCTCGTGCAGGTGCCGGGCCCCGGCCACCTTGCCCGCCAGCGCGCCGGCCAGGTCGTCGGCGGTGGCCTCGGCCAGCGGCAGCGTGGTGGGCACGCCCGCGGTGTGCACCACCGTGCGAACCGGTGCGCCCGCCGCGGCGCACTGATCGACGATGGCCGCCAGCGCCTCCCGGTCGGCGACGTCGCAGGCCGCCATGGACACCCGGGTGCCCAGCGTGCGCAGTTCCCCGGCCAGTTCATCCGCGCCTGGTGCCCGCGGTCCGCGCCGGCTGACCAGCATCACATGCTCGGCTCCCTGGCGGGCGAGGTGGCGCGCGACGTGGCCGCCGAGTGCGCCGGTGCCGCCGGTGATGAGCACGCTGCCACGCGGCTGCCAGCCGTCCGGGCCGGTCATCCCGGTAGCCGTGGCCCGCCGCAGCCGGCGCGCGAACACCCCGGATCCGCGCACCGCCAGCTGGTCCTCGCCGTCCCAGCCTGCGATCACCCGGGCCAGCCGCGTCCACGCCCGGTCGTCCGGGGTCGCTGGCAAGTCCACCAGGCCGCCCCAGCGGCCGGGGTGCTCCAGTGCGGCGACCCGGCCCAGCCCCCAGACCGCCGCCTGCTCCGGCTGGGTGAGCGGGTCGGACCGGCCTACCGACACCGCCCCCTGGGTGGCGCACCACAGCGGCGCCGCCGGCCCGTCGGCGGCCCAGGCCCGCACCAGCGCCAGCGTGGCGGCCAGCCCGGTGGGCACGTGCGGGTGGCGCGGGTGTGGCGTGGTGTCCAGCGCCAGCAGCGACAGGGCCCCGGCCACGGGCACGTCGGCCGCAAGCGGCGGCACGATCCCGTCCGCCGGGACAGTCACCAGGTCGGTGGCGGCGCCAGCCGCGGCGAACATCGCCCGCACCCCGGCGGCTAGTGGCCCCCCGGCCAGCGATGCCGGGATCACGACCAGCCACCGGCCCGCCAGCTGCAGGGGTGCCTCGGCCCGATGCGGCAGTGGCGTCCAGTCTGCCGCGTAACGCCACCCCGCCACGGCGGCGGCGCGGCGGTGCCAGCCGCCGAGCGCGGTGACCAGCTCCGCGGCGCTCGCTTCCGGCCGCACCGCGAGCGTCTGGCTGACCCGGGCCAGGTCCCCGGAGTCGACGGCGGTCCAGAACTCCGCGGTGGCCTGGTCCGCCGCCCCGTCGCCGGGCGGGGTGGCCGCCTGGGCATCCGGCCAGTAATGCTCTCCGAGGAACGCGGTCGGCGGCAGGTCCACCACCCGGCCCCCGGCCCGGCCCAGCGACTCCCGCCACGACACGTCCGCGCCGCGCACGTAGGCGTCGGCCAGGGACCGCCGGACCCGGTCGGGGCCGCCCTCGTCGCGGCGCAGCGTGCCGACGATGATCGCCCCGCCCGCGCCGACCGCCTCCACCGTCTCCTCCACCGGGGTGGCGAGCACGGGGTGCGGGCTGACCTCCACGAACGTGCGATGCCCCGCAGCCAGCAGCCGCCGCGTCGCCGCCTCGAACCGCACCATGCCGCGGAGGTTGCGGTACCAGTAGGCGGCGTCCATCTCCGAGCCGTCCAGCACCTCCCCGGTCACCGTGGAGTAGATCGGGACCTCCCCGCGCCTGGCGCGCACCACGCCAAGCACCTCGTGCAGCCGCTCGCGCACCGCTTCCACCTGAGGGGTGTGAGAGGCGTAATCCGCGAGCACCCGCCGCGCGCGCACCCCGTCGGCCTCGCAGGCGGCGCGCAGCTCCTCCACCGCGCCTGGCGCGCCCCCCACCACGACCGAGCGAGGGCTGTTGACCACCGCGATGTCGAGCTCGCCGTCCCAGCGTGGCAGCCGCTCCCGTGCCTCGGCCTCGGACATGGCGAGCGACAGCAGCCCGCCGGTGCCGGACAGTTCCATGACTACGCGGCTGCGCAGGCTCACCACGCGGGCGGCCTCGTCCAGGCTCAGCGCGCCCGCGACGCACGCGGCGGCGATCTCCCCCTGGCTGTGGCCCACCACGGCCGCAGGCGCCACCCCGTTGGCCCGCCACACCCCGGCGAGGGCGACCATCACGGCGAACAGCATGGGCTGCACCACGTCGGGCTGCTCCAGCGGCGCGTCCACCTCACCGCGCAGCACCCGCAGGACCGGCCATGCGACGTACGCGTCCAGGGCGTCGGCGCAGTCCGTCAGCCGGGCACGGAACGACGCCGAGGCGTCCATCAGCTCCCGCGCCATCCCGGCCCACTGTGGCCCCTGGCCGGGGAAGACGAACGCGACCTCCCCCGGTTCCACCGCGGGCGCGGTGGCCCGCACCAACGCGCGCCCGACCCGCCCGCGGGTGACCGCCCGCAGCCCGGCGAGCAGCTCCTCGCGCGTGTCGCCGACGAGGACGGCCCTGTGCGGCAGCGCGGCCCGGGTGGCGGCCAGGGAGTAGCCGACGTCGACCGGGCGCAGCTCGGGGTGCGCCCGCAGGTGGGTGGCCAGCCGCTCGGCCTGGGCTCGCAGCGCGGCCTCGTCCCGCCCGCTCAGCGGCCAGGCGACCGGGCCGGACTCGCCATCCGCCGCAGAGAGAACGGCCTCAGAGGCACCGGTCTGGGCGGGGCTGGTCTGCTCCGGGTCAGCGTGCCCAGGGCCGGCCGGCTCTGGGGCCGCCTCCAGGATCAGGTGCGCGTTGGTGCCGCTGATGCCGAAGCCGGAGACCCCCGCCCGGGCGGGCAGCCCGGTCCGTGGCCAGGGCGTCGCCTCGGTGAGCAGTGCGAGGCCGCTTTCCGGCCAGTCGATCAGCGGCGAGGGCGTGGCCGCATGGAGCGTGGGCGGCAGCTCGCCGCGGCGCAGCGCTTCCACCATCTTCACCACCGACGCCACGCCCGCGGCGGCCTGGGTGTGGCCGATGT
Source organism: Streptosporangiaceae bacterium (assembly GCA_036495485.1). Lineage (GTDB taxonomy): Bacteria > Actinomycetota > Actinomycetes > Streptosporangiales > Streptosporangiaceae > PALSA-505. The sequence continues at coordinate 45,089 of DASXMU010000107.1, read as the reverse complement.
TGGACTTCAGCGAGCCCACCAGCAGCGGCCGTCCGTCCGGGCGCTCGCGGCCGTAGACCGCGGCCAGTGCCTGCGCCTCGATAGGGTCACCGAGCCGGGTGCCGGTGCCATGCGCCTCCACCGCGTCCACCTGGCCGGCCGTGAGCCCGGCCGCGGCGAGTGCGGCGTGGATTACCCGCTGCTGGGATGGCCCGTTGGGAGCGGTCAGCCCGTTGCTCGCGCCGTCCTGGTTGACCGCGCTGCCCCGGATCACCGCCAGGATGGGGTGCCCCGACCGCTGGGCGTCCGGCAGCCGCTCGAGCAGCACCAGGGCCACGCCCTCGGCCAGGCCGAACCCGGAGGCGTCGGCGGCGAACGCGCGGCAGCGGCCGTCGCCGGACAGCGCGCCCTGGCGGCTGAACTCCGCGAACGTGGACGGGGTGGACATCACCAGCGCCCCGCCGGCCAGCGCCAGGTCACACTCACCCAGCCGGAGCGACTGGCAGGCGAGATGGATGGCCACGAGCGACGACGAGCAGGCCGTGTTCACGGTGACCGCCGGGCCTTCGAGGCCGAGCGCATAGGCCACCCGGCCGGAGGCGACGCTTGTCGTGCTCCCGGTCAGGATGTAGCCGTCCACCTCGGCGGCGCTGGCCCCCAGCCGGGTGTCGTAGCCCTCGTCGATCACCCCCGCGAACACGCCGGTACGGCTGCCCCGCAGTGCGGTGAGGTCAAGCCGGCCCCGCTCCATCACCTCCCAGGCCACCTCCAGCAGCAGCCGCTGCTGTGGGTCCATGCCCAGCGCCTCCCGTGGGCTGATCCCGAAGAAGGCCGCGTCGAACCGGAGCGCGTCGTCCAGGAAGCCGCCACGGGTGGTGACGGATCCGGCCGTCAGCAGGTCCCAGCCGCGTTCGGCCGGTGCCTCCCCAACGGCGTCGCGTCCGGTGCTGACCAGCTCCCACAGGTCCTCCGGCCCGCGCACTCCACCGGGCAGGCGGCAGGCGGTGGAGACGATGGCGACGGGTTCGGCCCGGCCGCGTTCCGCCTCCCGCAGCCGCTGCTGGGTGTCATGCAGCTTCGCGGTGACCCGCCGTAGGTAGTCGAGCAGCCGCTCCTGGTCTTCCACGCCTCACTCACTCCCCTGGGTTGCCTGCACGGATTCATGCGCTTGCCGTGACCCAGCCGGGCCTGCCGTCAGTCCACGGCGAGGGCCTGGTCGATGAAGGCGAACAGTTCCTCCGAGCTGGCCGCTGCCAGCCGCGCGAAAGCCGGTGACGGGGCATCGGCTGACGCCGCGTCAGCCGACGCGCCGTCGACTGGCTGATCGCCGGCTGGCGTTCCGCCAGGTACTGGCTTGGGCGCCGCCGTCCCGGCGCCGCTCCGGCCCGGCGCGGGCAGCAGCTCGGCGGCGAGGTGGCGGGCGAGAGCCGCCGGGCTGGGGAAGTCGAAGACCAGCGTCGCCGGCCAGCGGTGCCCGGTGGCCTGGTGGAGGCGGTTGCGCAGCTCCACCGAGGTCAGCGAGTCGAATCCTTGCTCGCGGAAGGCCACCAGGGCATCCACCTCGGCCGGGGACCCCCGGCCGAGTATCGCCGCGCTGTGGGTGCGGATCAGCTCCACCAGCACCCGCTGCCGCTCTCGCTCCGGCATCGCGGCCAGCCGTTCCCGCAGCCCGGCCCCGGCACCCGGACCGCTGCCCGCACCCGGCCCGCTGGAGCGGGAAGCCCGCGCGGCCGCCCGGCCACGAAGCACCGCGGGCGCGGCCTCGCCGAGCCGTGCCAGTGCCGCTGCGTCCAGCCGCACGGGGACGGCTACCGCACGGTCGAGGTCGAGACCCGCGTCGAACAGGGCGAGCCCGTCTTCCAGCGAGAGCGCCGCTATGCCGACGCGGGCCATCCGCGCCCGGTCCAGGTCCGTCATGTTCCGGGTCAGGCCGCTGCTCGGCTGCCACAGCCCCCACGCCAGCGACACCGCCGAGCCGCCGGTGATCCGCCGGTGTTCGGCCAGCGCGTCGAGGAACGCGCTGGCGGCCGCGTAGGCGGCCTGGCCGGCGGTGCCGACCGTGCCCGCCACCGAGGAGAACAGCACGAACGCGGCCAGGTCACCGCCCGCGGTGAGCTTGTGCAACCGCCACGCCGCGTCAGCTTTCGGCCGCAGCACCGCGTCGATCCGCTCCGGCGTGAGCGAGGCGAGCACTCCGTCGTCCAGCACCCCCGCGGCGTGGATCACCGCGGTGAGCGGGTGCGCCGGTGGTATCGCGCCGAGCGCGCGGCGCAGCGCCGCCTCGTCGGCCACGTCGGCGGCCACCACGGACGTCCGCGCTCCGGCCGCGCCGAGCTCGGCGGCTAGCTCAGCGGCGCCAGGCGCCTGCGGTCCTTGACGGCTCAGCAGCATGAGGTGGCGGACGCCATGGCGCTCTGCCAGGCGCCGGGCGACGGCAGCGCCCAGGGTACCGGTGCCGCCGGTCACCAGGACGGTCCCCGCCGGGTCGAGCCGCCGCGGCAGGGTGAGGACTATCTTGCCGACGTGCCGGGCCTCGGCGAGGTGGCGGTAGCCGTCCGCGGCGGCCCTGATGTCGAAGCAGGTCAGCGGCAGCGGCGGCAGGACACCCTCGGCGAACAGCGGTCGCAGCTCGGCGAGAATCTCCGCGATCCGGTCCGGCCCGGCGTCGCGCACCAGGTCGAACGCCCGGTAGCGCACTCCGTCATGAGCGGTGGCCACCTCCTCGGGGTCGCGCGGATCAGTCTTGCCCGTCTCCACGAACCGGCCCCCTGGCCGGAGCAGCCGCAGGGAGGCATCCAGCAGCTCGCCAGTGAGCGAGTTGACCACGATGTCCAGCCCCGCCCCGGCCGTTGCCGCGCGGAACCGGTCCTCGAACGCCGCGTCGCGTGAACTGGCAAGGTGGGTATCAGGCAGGCCGAGCGCGCGCAGCACCCGCTGCTTAGCGGGGCTGGCGGTGCCGAACACCTCCGCGCCCCAGTGCCGGGCCAGCCGCATCGCGGCGGTACCTACGCCCCCGGTGGCGGCATGGATGAGCACCCGGTGGCCGGGGCCGGCCTCGCCGAGGTCGGCCAGGGCGTACCAGGCGGTGAGGTAGGCCGCTGGCACCGAGGCCGCCTCCGCGAAGCTCCACCCGGCGGGGACCGGGGTGAGCATGCGGTGATCCGCGACGGCCAGCGGGGCGAACGCCCCGGGGAACAGGCCCATCACCGCGTCGCCGGTGGCCAGCCCGGGCACGTCCGGGCCCACCTCTGCCACGACCCCGGCGCCCTCCAGGCCGATCCCGCCAGGATCGTCGACCATGTCGAGCGCCACCACGAGGTCGTGGAAGTTGACCCCCGCCGCCCGCACGGCGACGCGCACCTCACCGGGCGCCAGTGGCCGGGTGGCGGCGGGGTTGTCCACCACCGCGATTCCGTCCAGGCTGCCGCGCCGGGGGATGTCCACCCGCCACCGCTCGCCCGGGGGCAGCCGCAGCGTGCCGGCGGCGTCCGTGATGCCGGCCAGCCGGGGGACCAGCGCCTCCTCGTCGCGCACCGCGAGTTGCGGCTCGTTCGAGGCCACGGCCCGCACCAGCGCGGCGGGCGAGCAGCCTGGACCGAGGTCGACCACGGTCAGCCGGTCGGGGTTCTCGGCCTGGGCGGCCCGGACCAGCCCCCACACCGCCGCGCCGTGGAGGCCGGCCACGTGCTCGCCGGGCCGGGCGGCCACGGCGGAGCGGGTCACCACCACCAGCCGCGCGCCCGCGAGTTCCCGGTCGCCCGCCCACGCCTGAACGGCGGTCAGCACGTGCACGGTGGCGGCCCGGGCCCGCGCGGTCGGCTCAGCGTGCTCCGAGTCCGGCGGCTCCGGTTCGGGTGGCTCCGGTTCGGGTGGCAGGGGGACGACCACCACGTCGGGCAGCGCGCCGCCCGGCGTGGCCGCCCGCAGCGCCGCGACGTCGGCGTGCACGGAGACCTCGGCGACCGCGGCGGCCAGCCCCTCGGCCAGCGGATCGGTGGCGCCGACCACGGCCCAGTGCCCCGCCGTCGCCGGCCCCTCCGCGGGGGATGCGGTGGCCGGCGGGGCTACCCAGGACAACCGGAACAGTGAGCGTGCCACGGCGTCCGCCGCGCCGGTGAACGGCCGCAGCGCCAGCCCCCCCACGCTCGCCACCAAGGCGCCGTCCGCGCCCTGGACGACGACCGCCACAGCGCCACCGCCGGCCGGCCGGATCCGCACCCTCGCCACCGCGTCTGGCGTCCGCCACAGCACCACGGATGAGAAAGAAAACGGCAGCCGCAGCGCCTCCTCCGCCTCGGCTCCAGCCTCAGCCGTCCCCGCGGCGAGCAGCGGATGCAGCGCGGCGTCCAGCAACGCGGGGTGCACCACGAACCCGGCCGGATCGCCGCCCGGCCCGGCTGGCAGCTCCACCTCGGCGTACAGCTCCTCGCCTCGGCGCCACAGCGCCCGCAGCCCACGGAACAGCGGGCCGTAACGGTACCCGGTCTCGGCGAGCCGCTCATAGGCCCCGCCCAGTTCCACCGTCATGGCCCCCGCGGGCGGCCAGGCATCGCCCTGGCCGCCATCCACTGAGTCCTCGCCGTCCGCCCCTGCGTCCACCACGCGGCCATCGGGGCACATGCCCTGGTCCGAGGCGTCCCCGCCGGGGCCGGCGCTGCCCGTGGCGATCAGGGTCCACGCCACGTCAGCCGCGCCCTCGGGGCGGGCGTGCACGGTGATCGCGCGGCCGGCCTCGCTGGCGGCCGCGACCGCGACCCGCAGCAGCACGGCGCCGTCGGCGGGGATCACCAGCGGGGTGTGCAGGGTCAGCTCGGCCAGGCGCGCGGCGCCGTCGCTGGTGGACCTGGCGGCATGCGCGGTCAGGTCCACCAGCGCCGCACCGGGCACCATGACGGTGTCAAGCACGGCGTGGCCGGCCAGCCACGGGTGGGTGGCCAGCGAGAGCCGCCCGGTGTGGATGGTCTGCCCGTCCGGCAGATCCACGGTCGCGGCCAGCAGCGGGTGGCCGTCGGTGGCCAGTCCCGCCCCGGCCAAGTCGAGACGGCGGCTGCCTTCGGCCGGGGTCAGCCAGTACGAAACGCCCTGGAACGCGTAGGTCGGCAGCGGGACGGCCGGCCCGCGGCAGGTGCCGAACACCGCGTCCCAGCTCGGGGCGGCACCGCTGGCGTGTGCCTGCGCCACTGCCGTGGCGAAGCGGCGCGGTCCGCCGTCGTCCCGGCGCAACGTGCCGAGGGCAACCGCGTCCCAGTCGCCGGCGGCGATCGTCTCCTCGGTATCGATGGTGAGCACCGGATGGGGGCTAACCTCGATGAACACCCGGTGCCCTCGCTTCAGCAGGAGCCGGGTGACCTCCTCGTACCGGACGGGCTCGCGCAGGTTCCGGTACCAGTACGCGGGACCGAGCTCGGCAGTGTCCACCACGTCGTTCAGCAGGGTGGAGTAGAACGGCACCGCGCAGCTGCGCGGTGCGATGCCGTCCAGTGCCGCGTACACGTCGTCCCGGATGGCCTCCACCTGGACGCTGTGCGAGGCGTAGTCCGCGGGGATGCGCCGTGCCCGCACGCCGCGCCGCTCGGCGGTGGCGAGCAGTTCCGTCAGGGCGTCGGCGTCACCGGAAACGACCGTGGACGACGGGCCGTTCATCGAGGCGACGCTGACCCGCCCGGCCCAGGGGCCGAGGAGCTCCTCGGCCTCGGCGCACGGCAGCGGCACGAACACCATGCCGCCGCGTCCGCGGATCCCCGCCACCGCCTTGCTGCGCAGCGCCACCACCCGCGCGGCATCGGCCAGCGACAGTGCGCCCGCAGCGTACGCGGCGGCGATCTCACCCTGCGACTGACCGGCTACGGCGTCAGGCCGCACGCCGTGCGCCGCCCACAGTTCGGCTAGTGCCGTCATCACCGCGAACAGCGCGGGCTGCACGACCTCCGCCTGTTCCAGCGGCGGCGCGTCCGGCGCGCCGCGCAGCAGGTCAAGCAGGCTCCATCCGGTGAGCGGGTCCAGTACCGCGGCGCAGGCGGCGAGGTGGTCGCGGACGACCGGCGCGGCCTCCAGCAGCCCGGCGGCCATGCCCGGCCACTGTGAGCCCTGTCCGGGGAAGACGAACACCACACGGCCCGCTCGGGCCGTGGCCTGTATCGAGTTGGCCGCGGCCTCCCCCGTCACCAGGGTGTCCAGGCCACGCAGCAGCTCGTCCCGGTCCGCGGCCACCACGGCGGCGCGGTGGCGGTGATGGGTACGGCTGGTGGCCAGCGCATGGCCGACGTCGGCCATCTCGAGCACGGGGCTGGCGCGCAGGTGGGCAGCGAGCCGCTCCGCCTGGGCGGGCAACGCGGAGGCGGTCCGCGCTGAGACCAGGTACGGCCGCGGCCCGGCCGGGATGACGGCGTCCTCCCGCGGCGACGCGGCACCCGTCGAGGCGTCAGCACCCAGTGAGGCGTCAGCACCCGTCGAGGCCTCAGCACCCGGTGAGGCGTCAGCACCCGGTGCGCCCGCGGGCGCCTCTTCGACGATGAGGTGCACGTTGGTGCCGCTGATCCCGAACGACGAGACCGCCACACGGCGGGGCCGATCGCCGCGTGGCCAAGACACCATCCGGGTGAGCGGCGACAGCGTACCCGTCGACCAGTCGATGTGCGGGGAAGGTGGGTCGGCGTGCAAGGTGGCGGGCAGCCGCCCGTGCCGCAGAGCCTCCACCATCTTGATCAAGCCGCCCACGCCGGCGGCGGCTTGGGAATGGCCGATGTTGGACTTCAGTGAGCCCAGGAAGACCGGCCGGTCGGCGGCGTGGGCGCGGCCGTAGGTGGCCAGCAGCGCGTCGGCCTCGATCGGGTCGCCGAGCCGGGTGCCGGTGCCGTGGGCCTCCACCGCGTCCACGTCGGCCGCGCTGAGCCCGGCGTCGCGCAGCGCCAGCCGGATGACCGCCTCCTGCGCTGGCCCATTCGGCGCGGTCAGGCCGTTGCTGGCCCCATCCTGGTTGACCGCCGAGCCGCGCACCACGGCCAGCACCGGATGCCCGTGGCGCCGCGCGTCCGACAGCCGTTCGAGCAGCACCAAGCCGCCACCCTCACCCCACCCGATGCCGTCGGCGCCGGCACCGAACGCCCGGCACCGCCCGTCCGCCGACAGCGCCCGCTGACGGCTGACCTCCATCAGCAGGCCGGGGGCGGTCATGATCGCCGCCCCACCCGCCAGCGCGAGCGAGCACTCGCCCTGGCGCAGCGCCCGGCAGGCCAGGTGGACGGCAACCAGCGAGGAGGAGCAGGCGGTGTCGACGGTGAGGGCGGGGCCGCGAAGGCCCAGCGTGTAGGCGATGCGGCCAGACGCCGCGCTCACCGATGTCCCGGTCAGCCGGTATCCGGCCAGCTCCTCGGCCCCGTTGTCCAGCCGTGGGCCGTACTCGGCGGCCATGACCCCGACGAAGACGCCGGTCTCGCCCCCGGCCTGGGCCGCCGGGACGATACCTGCCCGCTCGATCGCCTCCCAGGCCAGCTCGAGGAGAAGCCGCTGCTGCGGATCCATGGCCAGCGCCTCGCGCGGGCTGATCTCGAAGAAGTCGGCGTCGAACCGGTCCACCTCGTCAAGGAAGCCGCCATGACGTGCGTAGGACTTCCCAGCCCGGCCGGCCGGGTCATACCAGGTATCCAGGTCCCAGCCACGGTTGGCAGGCGCCTCCGCGATGGCGTCCACCCCATCGGCCACCAGTTGCCACAGCTCCTCCGGGCTGCGCACCCCCCTGGGGTAGCGGCAGCTCGCGGCCACGACGGCGATGGCCTCAGGCTCCTCCCCCGGCCCGCCGCCCGCCGGCGAATGCCACGGCCCCGTGGCCGCCGCACGGTCCCCCGCAACGGCTGGCCGGGCGGCATCGCCGCTCAGCATCGACCGCAGGTGAGCCGCGAGCCGGGCCGGGGTGGGGTGGTCATATAGCAGTCCTGTCGGGAGGCGGCGGCCAACCGCGGCGGCGAGCCGGTTGCGCAGTTCCACGGCGCCGAGGGAATCGAAGCCCAGGCCCTTGAACGACCGGTCCGGCTCCACATCCTCGGCCGTGGACAGGCCCAGCACCGCGGCGGCGTGAGCCCGTACCAGCTCGCCGGGATCGGTGGTGGCGACGTCCACGGCTGGCGACAGCGGCTCGGCTGCGCGGCTGTCCACCGCGGTGCCGGGGCGGCCCGGCCAGGGTGCCGGGATGCCGCCGAGCCAGTGCCGGCGGCGCTGGAACGGGTAGCTGGGCAGGTCGATCCGCCGGGCGCCGGTCCCGGCGAACGCCGCCGGCCAGTCGACGTCCACTCCGTGCGCAAACACCTGCGCCAAGCCCTCCAGCAGCCTTGGCCACCCGGGCTCGTGGCGCCGCAGCGAGCCGACGACCAGCGCGTCGGCGCCCGCGCCCCCGTGGTCGTCCCCGGCCGCCTCCAGCGTCTCCAGTACGCTCACGGTGAGCACCGGGTGGGGACTGACCTCGACGAACGTCCGGTATCCCGCACCGCCCAGCGCCCGGATGGCCTGCTCGAACTCGACTGGCTCGCGCAGGTTGCGGTACCAGTGGCCGGCATCCAGCGCGGCACCGTCCAGCGGCCCACCCGTGACGGTTGAGTAGAAAGCAGTCTCCGCCGGACGGCCGGTGACCCCGGCCAGCGCCGCCCGCAGCGGCTCACGCAGCGGCTCGACGTACGGCGAGTGGGAGGCATAGCTGACGGGAATGCGGCGCAGGTCGACCCCCTCGGCCGCCGCCTCGGCGAGCAGTTCCGCCAGGGCCTCCGGGTCGCCGGAGATCACCGTGGAGACTGGGCTGTTGACCGCCCCGACCGACAGCCGCCCGGGCCAGCGGCGCAGCCAGCCGTGGACCTCCCCGGCCGGCAGCCGCGCGGAGGCCAGCCCGCCCGGGCCGGACAGTTCCCGCACGAGCTGGCTGCGGCGCGCGATCACCCGGGCGGCATCGGGCAGCGACAGCGCCCCCGCCACGCAGGCGGCGGCCACCTCCCCCTGGGAGTGGCCGACCACGGCGGCGGGATGGACGCCGAACGCCCGCCATAGCTCGGCCAGGGCCACCACGACCGCGAACAGCAGCGGCTGCACCACGTCGGTGCGCTCCAGATCCGGCGCATCCGCCGCCTCCCGCAGGGCGTCGGTCACCGACCAGTCCTGGTACCGCTCCACCGCGGCGGCGCACTCCAGGAACCGTTCCCTGAACACCGGTGAGGACTCCAGCAGGTCCACGGCCATGCCGGGCCACTGCGAGCCCTGTCCTGGGAAGACGAACACCACCCCACCGCGGTCCGCGGCACGCCCCTCCGCCACCCCGGGGGCGGGCCTGCCCGCGGCCACGGCGTCCAGGCCCGTGGCCAGCTCCGCGGTGTCCGCGGCGAGCACCACGGCCCGGTGCTCGAACCGGGCGCGGGTGGTCGCCAGGGAGTAGCCGATATCGACGGCCCGCGGCGGCGCGGCGGGCGTGCCGTCGTCCGCCGGGCCGGACGCCATCACCAGACGGCGCAGGCGCTCGGCCTGTGCCCGCAGGGCCGGGCGGTCCCGCGCGGTGACCACGTGCGGCAGCGTGGGCGGGGCGGTACCCGCCGGGGCCAGCACCAGGGCCGGCGGCGCCTCGGCGGGGGCAGCCGCAGACGCCGCCCGGTCCCGGGCCACCGTCCTGGCCCCCTGCCCCGGCGGCGGCGCGGCCAGCACGACATGCCCATTGGTGCCGCCGACGCCGAACGAACTCACTCCGGCCAGCAATGGCCGCGGCTGTGCCCCTGGCCACGGGCCTGCCGTGGTGTGGACCCGCAGCCCGAGGCCGGCCAGGGGGATGCGGGGATGCGGGGTGTGGAAGTTGAGGCTCGGCGGCAGCATCCCGTGGTGGATGCCGAGCGCCACCTTCAGCAACCCGGCGATGCCCGCGGCCGCGTCCAGATGGCCGATGTTCGTCTTGACCGACCCGACGAGCAGCGGATCGTCCACCGCCCGGTGCGCGCCCAGGACCGCCCCCAGGGCCGCGGCCTCCACCGGGTCGCCGGCCGGAGTGCCTGTGCCGTGGAGCTCGACGTACCGCACCGCCTCCAGGGTGGTCACGCCGGCCCGGGCGTAGGCCTCCGCGAGCGCCTCCCGCTGGGCTTCGGTACCCGGCACGGCGAGGCCGTCGGTGGCGCCGTCGTGGTTGACCGCGCTGCCGAGGATGACGCAGTACACCCGGTCTCCGGCGGCTACCGCATCAGCCAGCGGCTTGAGCACCACGACCCCGCCGCCCTCGCCGCGGACGAACCCGTTGGCCCGGGCGTCGAAGGTGAAGCACCGGCCGTCCGGCGACAGCGCACCAAACCGGGCGAGGGCGAGCGCGCTGTCCGGTGCCAGCAGGAGGTGAACCCCGCCAGCCAGCGCCAGGGTGGCGTCGCCGCCACGGAGCGCCTCGCAGGCCAGGTGAATGGCGACCAGAGACGACGCCTGTGCAGCGTCCACGGTGAGGCTGGGCCCGCGCAGCCCCAGGGTGTAGGAGACCCGGTTGGCGATGAGGGCCGGCTGCAGGCCGGTGAAGGAATGCGAGGTGATCGCGGCGGCGCCGTGGCGCTGCTGCAGCACGGCGTAGTCCCGGCCGCTGGCACCGGCATAGACAGCGGTCCGGCTGCCCGCCAGCGCGTCGGGCGCCAGCCGCGCGTCCTCCAGCGCCTCCCAGGCAAGCTCCATCATGAGCCGCTGCTGCGGATCCATCACCGCTGCCTCGCGCGGGGAAATGCCAAAGAACGCCGCGTCGAACCCGTCCACCTGGTCCAGGAAGCCGCCGAGGCGTGCCTCGGGTGGCAGCAGGTCCACGTCACCGCCGTCGGCGCTGGCATCCCAGCGCCCGGCCGGAACCTCCCTGATAGCGTCACGGCCCGCCATGAGCAGCCGCCAGAACGCCCTGGCGTCGGGCGCCTGCGGCAGCCGGCAGGCCAGTCCGACCACAGCGATGGCGCGCTCGTCCCCGCCGCCCATCAGGCGCCCACGGGGGACAGCAGACCGTCCAGGACCCGGCCGATGGAGGCCGTCAGCGGGCGGTACTGCTCCCGCAGATAGAAATGGCCACCGGAGAACATCTCCACGGCGACGACGTCCGCCACGTCACGCCACGCCCACAGCCGCGCGGCGGAAACCCGCTCGTCGTCTTCCCCGCCATAGAGGTAGACCGGGCTGTCCAGCCGGGTATCGGCCTCGAACGTGTACGTCTCGAACATCTCGAAATCAGCCCGGATGACCGGCAGGAAGATCTCCAGGAATGCTGGGTCGTCCAGTACGTCCGGCGGCGTCCCGCCGTAGGCGCGAACCTCGGAGATCAACTCGGCGGGAGGCAGGTTCCACAGCGTCCGCCGGCGTCGAGGCAGGTGCGGCGCCGCCGCCCCGCTCAGGAACAGCACCCGCGGTCCGGGGTGGCCGCCCCCGGACAACCGCTGCGCGACATCGAAGGCCACCAGCGCCCCGAGACTGTGGCCGAAGAACGCGAACGGCAGGTCGGCCTCGGCGGCCAGCCCGGCGACCACCGCAGCGGCCAGGTCTGGCAACCGCCGCAGCGGCTCCTCCGGCGTGCGGTGCCGCCGCCCCGGCGGCTCGACCGCACATACCTCGATCCGGTCCGGAAACTGCTCCTGCCAGCCCCGGTAGACCGCGGCGCTGCCACCCGCATACGGAAAGCAGAAAAGTCGGAAAGCAGCAGAAGAATGCTCCCGCCGATAGATCCAATCATTCCGCATAGCGCATCGCGAATCCCATTTCCCCATTTGGTCGCGCGCACCTCCCGTGTCACCCATGGCACACTGGGTCGAAACCCAGCCTAGGCAGGCTCATTCCGGGCCAAATACCCCTGCCACCCCCTAAACTGGCAGCCCCTAACGGCCACCCCGGGCCGGGCACCCTGCGCTACCAGCCGTGGCACCCTGCCCGCCCTGCTGATCCAGCCGGGGATTTCCGTGCCTGCGATTAGCCCGGATCTTCACCGGGTGATGGCTGGCGCTGGCCACCGCTGTTCGATGCTGTCACCGGCCGGCCGGCCGGGGGCGGACGGGTGCCCGTGACGGCGAAGGTGGTTGCGGTGCAGGTGAAGGTGCCCGCCTCGGCCTGGCAAGCCAGCCAGGACCACCAGTCGTCGGCCTGTTCGGCGGTAAGGGCGCCTTCGTCGCGCAACCGCGTCACGGTAGGGCCGAACTGGCGGCGGATGGCCTCGAAGTAGGCGGGGAACGCAATCGGATCGACTGTCATGCCGGTCAGCCCCGCCTCGCCGAACAGCCGGTGCAGCTGACGCCCGATCAGCGGCTGTACCCTCGCTTCGCAGATGGCGTCCAGGATCGTCCGCGTCACATGCTGGTCGGGATGGTCGAGCACGATGGAGCCCTCGTCCATCTCCAGGACCCCCACCCTCCCGCCGGGCCGGGTAATGCGAACCATCTCGCGGACGGCCTGCCCAGGGTCGGCGACGTGGATGAGCACCGTCTTCATCCGGCAGACGTCGAACTCGGCATCCGGGTAGGGCAGGCTGAGCGCATCGGCCACCCGGAACGTGGCGTCGATGCCAGCCGCGGCCGCCCGCCTGCGTGCCTCGCCGATCATCGCCTCACTGGCGTCCACGCCTTCCACCCGGCAGCCCGGCGGCAGCCGTCTGGCCATCTCGATCAGATCGTCGCCGGTTCCGCACCCCACATCGAGCGCCGCGTGGGCGTCCTCCAGGTGCAACCGGTCGAGCAGGACGGCCCGCGCCGCGCGTTGCAGTGGCCGGAGCCTGTCCATCATGGCGATCATCGCCGATGGGTCGGGACTCTGGTCTACGGCCCTGAAATCTCTGGCGTCCGCGGTGCCGTGTCGAGGTGTCATCGGTGATCTCCCTCGGTATGGGACCCGTTGGCTCAATATCCGCGCAGCGGTCCTCTCCGCGTCCACTGGCCGTCCATTCATCGCCGCTGCCCGGCTAATCGCGGATCACTGTGCTTTATTCAGAAAGTTCGGGTTCTTCAAGACACCCCACCCCGGTTGCCGCAGCGCCACCTGCACCGGCACTCGGGCAGGCACAAATCGCCTGCCCTCGCTGGCCGGTCTTGAATAACCCTCACTGCGCTTTATTCAGAAGTTCGGGTTCTTCAAGAGAAACCCACTCAGGCTGTTGTTTACGGGCAAATCTGTATATAGTGACGTTTTGATTTTCACATCGAGGCTAGGCCGCCTGGTGACGGGTCAACACCCCTGGCAGCCCCTAACTGCTGCGGACATGTGCCCACCCCTATCAGCCCGCCGAGCCGCTCAGCCGCTGGTCGATGAAGGCCCGTAGCGCCACGTCCAGGATCGCGGCGCTACGGGCCTTGGCATCCCCGCGGGGCGGGTTCGTTCATACCTAACCGGACAGGCGCTTGGCCGGCTGGACGGCGATCTCGGAGATACTCAGCTGGATGGGCTGGCTGATCGCGAACAGCACCGCCCGGGCCACATCGTCTGGGTAGGCCATGACCGGGCCGGCGGCGGCCGCGACCCGGTTCAGTGTCTCTTCGGCGAACAGCCCGTCGGATGGTGGCCCGATCTCCTCGCCGACTGAGGTGGCCAGCCTGCGCAGCAGGTCTGGATGATGGCGGGCGAGGTTGGTTGCCGTCACACCGGGGATCACGTTGACGACGCGGATCGTGTCGTTCTCCAGTTCCCGCCGCAGCGAGGCGGTGATCGCGTTGACCGCCGTCTTGGTGGCTCCGTAGAAACCCGGCACCTCCACCTGGCTTGCGCTGGAGGAGATGTTGACGATGTGCCCCTCGGCACCGCATGCCCGCATGGCACGTGCCGCCGCCGCCGACCCTACGGCCAGCGCGAGCACGTTGATCTCGAGCATTTCCCGCCATTCCTCCGGGTCGCCGTCGGCGAGCGAGCTGCGGTGCGACACGCCGGCGTTGTTGACCATCACGTCCAGCCGTTTCGTGTCGGCCATCGCCCGGTCGACCAGGCCCTGGACCGCACCGGGATCCCGTAGGTCGGCTGGCACCGCCGTGGCCGCGCCGCCGCCTTTGGTCACCGCCGCCATCGTGTCCTCGAGCGCTTCTGCCCGGCGCCCGGCGGCGAACACGTGCGCCCCGGCCTCACCCAGGCGCAGCGCAATGGCCCGCCCGATTCCGCTGGATGCGCCGGTAATGACAGCAGTTTTCCCGGTCAGCGTCCCCATGAACGCACCTCCCGACCGTAACTGATCGACTTAGAAGACAAAAATAGTGAGATAGCCAGCGGGTGCGCAAGCACCCCAGGCAGGGCAGCCAGTCTCACGATGGCGGCTGAACCGACAGCGCATGGTGGAACACGTTATGCGGATCCCACTTGGCCTTTATTTCTTGCAGGCGCGGGTAGTTGTCCTTATAGTAAAGCGTGTGCCACGGGACCCCTGATGTGTTCCAGGCCGGATCGGCCATGTCTATGTCCGGGTAGTTAATGTAGGAGCCGTCGCTGATGCCATTCAATGTCGGCACGCCGCCGGTGGTCGCGTGTACTTGCTGGTAGAGGTGACGGATCCAGCTGAGATACAGGTCGTCCTGCGATGCGTCATCCCAGTAGACGGTGTAGATCGGCTTATTCATGGAATCGCGCTGAGGCACGGCGGTCGCGTCGGGCGCGATCGTATTGACCTGGCATCCGTATCCGCCGAACAGGACCCCGGCCCGCGAAGACGATATGCTGGTGTCGGTGAGAAATCGGAACATGGTCGCGATCTGCGCGTCGGTGTAACTTTCCCGCATATACGAACCTTTGGACTTGTTGCGCAGTCCGACCAGGCTACCCGAATCCGCCGGGCCGTAACTCTCGGTGAACTGCAGCCACGGAAAGGTCTGGTCCCCGGCAAGCGTCGCGGCAGGGGTTACCGGATCGACCACCGCCGATACGAAGTCGTCCACCAGCTTGTCAGAACCGTGCACGGTGGGATCGACCACGATCTCGAGCGGGATGACCGGACTGCTGCTGACCGTCAGGCATGAGAGCTGTGCGAACAGCCCGGCAAACCGGCTGCCGGGCTGGCTGTTCTCCTGATGCCACTGCAAGTAGCCCTTGACGATGGCGGTGAAGGTCTGCAGTGACGTGGGCCACGGCCAGGTGTAGGTGACGACGCGCTGCTGCGCGGGTGGCTTGGGCAACAGGGTGCTTGGGTCGCTGCCGGTCGTCCCGGGGGTACGCATCAAGTACCGGGTGACAATTCCGAAGTTTCCGCCGCCGCCGCCGGTATGGGCCCAGAATAGGTCCTGATTCGGGTCGCCGGCCTCCCTGGTGGCCACCACCGTCCGCGGAGTCTTGGTCTTATCCACGGTCACGACTTCGACACCGTACATATGGTCGGGCACTATGCCGTTCAAGCGCGCCAGAACACCGTACCCGCCGCCGCAGAAATGACCACCCACGCCTACGTCCAGGCAGACGCCGGCGGGCAACGAGACGCCATAGTCGATGAACAGCGCGTTGTTGACATCCCGCAGGCGGGCGCCGGGTTCTACCACGAATGCCTTGACGGCGGGATCGAAGTAGATCGCGTTCATGGCCGACAGGTCGATCTCGGCCTTTATAGCGGAACTGGTCCAGAAGTTCTCGAAGCAGTGTCCCCCGCTGCGGGCGGCGACCCGCTTTCCGGCGCTGAGCGCATCGGCCAGTGCCTGTTCGACCTGCCCGGCCGAACCGACGACGCGCACGTAATCCGGTGTGCCGGCGAACCGCGCGTTCACGGCGTCAACGAGATCTGGATAACGCGGATCGTCGGGCTTGACAGTCGTCCCCCCGAATACGGGCGGCGACGTGTCCGCCGGATTCGGCTTGGCCAGCGTCCCCGTGCCCCGGGTCGCTGCGACTGCGTTAGATGGCCGTCCAACGGCCACGGCGCCGCCCAGGGCCGCGCCGCCAGCGAGAAATCGACGTCGGGAAAGCTTATTACGCACAGGTTACCCCCATTACCGGTTGATCCTGACTACTCTTGGTGAACCCTTACGACTATGGGTAAGCGCTTACGACTATGGGCAAGCGCCCGGGAGCCGAGTTCCGTGACATGGGCGGCTCCGCCGCACGGAGCAATGCGCCAGCATGGTTCGTGTGCTCACCTATGGGTGCACTCGTCCTTACTAGGAAGATAGCCGTGTCCTAACTATGAAGATAGCCCCTGTCATACACCAACCCCTACCAACCCCTACCAATCCATAGCCAACCCCTAGTACTACAACAGCAACCCCATAACAACCCCATATCTCACACCGGCAAAGGCTGGCAGTGGTATATCGGGGACCCTGGCGGGGGGATATCGGAGACAATAGCCATCTGCGGCATTCATTATGTCAATGACCGGATACTGTGGTTAGGGGTTGCCGGCGACCGGCAAGGTGCTTAGCATATCCAATAGCCATGTGGCTGGAAGGGGAAGCATGTGGACCGTGCGTTCGTGGAAACCATCGGGTCGCCGGAGGCCGGTCCTGGCAACATAGGGTCACTGTCATTGCCGAATTCGTACGCGGTGATCGACCGATGTCAAGGCAGGCTCCGTTGTCTTCTCCGCTAGGCGAGCATACTCTGAGTCTTGAAGTACATGGCGTTCTTTATTTGGCTCTCCATTTAATCGCAGCCAGGAGGATGCCATGACCGAAGTCACGGACGCTCCCGCCTTCCCCCGGTCCCGCACCTGCCCGTACCACCCGTCCCCGGACTACGACGAGCTGCGCGACGGAGCGCCGCTGCACCGGGTCCGGCTTTACAGCGGCAGGACGGTGTGGGTGGTCACCCGGTACGACGTCGCCCGCAGGATGCTGGCCGACCAGCGGCTGTCCATCAACCGGAAGGATCCGGGCTTCCCGGTGACGCTGCCCCAGTTCGAGGCGTTCCGGCGGTTCCCGCGGCGGGTGCTCAGCGGGATGGATGCACCCGAGCATGGGCGGTACCGGCGGATGCTGATCGGTGAGTTCACTGGGAAGCGGATCAAGGCCATGCGCCCCGAGATCGAGCAGGTCATCCGCGGCTTCCTGGACGGCATGATCGCCGCGGGTCCGCCCGCCGACCTGGTCAGCTCCTTCTCGAGCCCCGTGCCATCGATGATCATCTGCCGCATGCTCGGTGTGCCGTACGAGGATCACGACTTCTTCCAGGACGCGAGCCGCCGGCTGATCAACGTGCAGTCGCCTGACGAGGCGGTCGCCGCACGCGCGGAGCTGGAGGGCTACATCGCCGGCCTGGCCGACTCCAGAGGCTACCGGCCCGGCCTGATCCAGCGCCTGGTGGACGGGCCGCTCGCGGAGGGGGAGATCGACCACGAGGACCTGGTGGAGCTCAGCCTCCAGCTGCTCTTGGGCGGTCACGAGTCCACCGCGTCGATGACCTCGCTCGGCGTGGTCACGCTGCTGGAACACCCCGGCCAGCTCGCGGTGCTGCGCACCGAGCCCGAAGCTATGGTGACGGCCGTCGAGGAGTTGCTGCGCTTCCTGTCCATCGCCGACATATCGGGCGCGCGCGTCGCGAAGGCCGACATCGAGGTCGAGGGGCTGACGATCCGCGCGGGCGAAGGTGTCCTCGTGGACATCTCCATCAACAACCGCGACGGAGCGACCTTCACCGACCCCGACACCCTGGACGTACGGCGTCCGGCGCGCAACCACCTGGCCTTCGGGTACGGCATTCACCAGTGCATCGGCCAGCACCTGGCGCGCGCGGAGCTGCAGATCGCGCTGACCGCGCTGTTCGACCGGCTCCCCGGCCTGCGGCTGGCCGTACCGGCCGAGAAGCTGCGGCTGCGGCCAACCGGCACCATTCATGGCCTCTACGAGCTCCCCGTAACCTGGTGACCGGAGAAAGGAGACATGATGCGTGTCACCGCCGACCGCGACGTCTGCATCGGTGCCGGACTGTGCGCGCTCACCGCGCCGGAGGTCTTCGACCAGGGCGACGACGGGCTCGTCACCGTGCTGAGCCCCGACCCCGGACCCCACGGCAAGGCCGTGCGCCAGGCCGCGGTGCTGTGTCCTTCCGGAGCCGTGCAGATCGTCGAGGAGTGACGGCCTCCCGCGAGGAGATGCCGAAGAACTCCGGATCGAACAGGTCGACGCCGCTCAGGAGGCCGCCGTCCGACGCCGCTCGGAAAGCCGCCGTCCGACGCCGCTCAGGAGGCCGCCGTGCCCGATTCCCTCCGCGAGCAGCGCGACCGCGTCCCACCGTCCGCCGGGCACCTCGGTGACCCCGTCGACGCCGTCGCGCAGCATCCGCCAGAACGATCGCGGGCCAGGGCGGCGGGGAGCCGGCCGGACAGCCCGATGACCGCGATGGCCTGATCGGTCATCGGTCGCGGAACCGGTTGATTGCGGCCTCATGGCGGGCGCGGAACTCCGGCGCGTCCACCCCTGCGCCCTCCGTCGCGGCGAGGCACAGCACGCCCACCTTGCCCTGGTGCCGGTTCCCGCGGACGGCCTCGACCGCCAGGCCGACGTCTGCCAGCGGATACGTGCGCGATAGCGACGGATGGATCCGGCCTCGCGTGATCAGCCGGTTCGCCTGCCACGCCTCGTAATAGTTGGCGAAGTGCGAGCCGGTGATCCGCTTGACCTTCATCCACAGGTACCTGTTGTCGAACTCATGCAGGTATCCGGTGGTCGACGCGCAGGTGACGACCGTGCCGCCGCGACGGGCGACGTAGACAGAGGCGCCGAAGGTGTCGCGCCCTGGATGCTCGAAGACGACGTCCACGTCCTCGCCGCCCGTCAGTTCCCTGATGCGCTGGCCGAACCGCCGCCATTCGCGGGGGTCCTGGGTATGGTCGTCGGACCAGAAACGGTAGTTCTCCGCACTGCGGTCGATGACCGCCTCCGCGCCCATCGCCCGGCAGATCCCGGCCTTACGAGGGCTGGACACCACGCAGATCGGGAAGGCGCCCCCAGCCAGCGCGTACTGGGTGGCATACGAGCCCAGGCCGCCGGCCGCGCCCCAGATGAGGACGTTGTCCCCCTGCCGCATGTCCGCACCGTTGCGCGAGACGAGCTGCCTGTACGCGGTCGAGTTAACCAGCCCGGACACAGCAGCCTCCTCCCAGGTCAGGTGAGCCGGCTTGGGCATCAGCTGGTTTGCCTTGACCAGTGCGAGCTCGGCGAGCCCGCCGAAGTTGGTTTCGAATCCCCAGATCCGCTGCTCGGGATCGAGCATCGAGTCGTCATGGCCCGCGGGGTCTTCCAGCTCGACGCTGAGGCAGTGGGCCACCACCCGCTGGCCCGGGCGCCAGCGCCGGACGCCGGGCCCCGTCCGCAGCACAACCCCGGCGAGGTCGGACCCGACGACGTGGTAAGGCTGGTCGTGCCTGGCCGCGAGTCCCCCAGTGCGCGCGTACCGCTCCAGGAACGCGAACGTGGGCACGGGCTCGAACATCGCGCTCCAGACCGTGTTGTAATTCACGGAACTCGCCATCGTCGCCACCAGGACTTCCCCGGGTCCCGGTGCTGGCGTGGGCACCTCCGTCAGGTGCAGGGACTTGGCGGGGTCGCGATGCGCCACCGGAATTCCGTCGAACATGTGCTGTTCATCCTTGAACAGCACGGCTGCCCGGTACGATTCCGGCAATGGCAGCGACTCGATGTCATCGGGCCGGGCCTGCAACGACATCACGGTTTCCACGAACGCGCAGTCCACGCGCATCCCCCTTCCAGGCACATGCCTTTTACGCACACTAAGCACCTGGCCGGCCGCCCACAACCCCTAACCCAGTTTCCTGGTCATTGGCATAATGAATGCCGCAGATGACCATTGTCTCCGATATACCCCTACCAGCCCTTGCCGATGTGAGATATGGTTTAGGGGTTGTTACGGGGTTACTCCCCCAGCCGCGACGGACAAGGCTACCAGTGCTGCTGTAATCCACGGTGGCAGATAATGACCAGGGCCGGTGTCGATGACATCACGTCCCTTTTAGCGTACCGGTCAACGATCCAGCAGGCCGCTGAGCTGTTCCAGCGTGTTGGGGATACCGGTGGCGGTGACAATTCCCGCCGAGTCCAGCGCGATCCCGAACGGGGTGCCGATGACGGACAACGGGTCTGATACTTCCCTGTTCTGCTCAATCAGGATCCGCAGTCCAGCGGGCAGCCTGAGCTTGTCCGGCCCGTCGGGTTCGGTGACGACGACCAGCCGACCGGTCAGGTCACCGGGATCGGAGCTGTGCAGCTCAGCCGCAAGATCCTCGCACGGGCCGCAGCCGACGCTCAGGAACAGCAACACCGACGGCCGTCCGCGCAACTGCTCCGCGGTGATAACTCCGCCGGTTCCGCTCACGGTGAAGTCCGGTATCCGGTGGCCGACGGGAGGGCCCTGCGACTCGAGACCGGGGGCCGCCCTGATGGCCGTCGCTGCCTGCTCGAGGACCGGGGTTACCTGCCGGAGCAGCCCAAGCACGACGATCGCGAGCACCACAACCGCGACGCACAGGACTACGACAGTGACGGCCCAGCCGATCGGCATCATCGCCTCCCAGGGTCGCTGCGAGCGGGATGGGATACCCCATCCGCTTCCTTGAGACTCTCTCCGGTAGCCCTGACCAGGGCCATGACGGCGCCAGTCCGGCGCAGCAGCGTCACGACGGCGAGGCAGACCAGGACGGAGAGGAGGACCGGGAACACGCCTCCCGCCGGCGTCGCGACACTGGCCAGGCCGCGCGGCCCCAGCCACAGATCCGCAGGGGGAGGCACCGTCGCCACCGCCACCGCCGCGCCGGCGAGTACCAGGTCGGTCACCACATGCCGCCAGCTGATCATCCGGGGTGCCGCGGCGGAGCCCGCGCACCCGCAGTCGATCACGCGGCCCCGGGCCAGGTTCACCGCGATGGCCACGGCGAACGCGAGCAGCAGCAGCGCCAGAGCGGCCGCGACGACCAACGGCAAGATGCCCAGGGCGAGCAGGATGGCGGCCGCGATCTCAGCGAAGGGCAGGCCGTAGGCGACCGGTGCGACCAGCACAGCGGGCAGCAGCCGGTAGTTCGCGACCGCTGTGCGGAACTGTGCCAGCGCGGTGACCTTGCCCACACCGGATCGAAGGAAAACGCCGGCGAGGAACCACCGCACGGCGAGCATAACCAGTCCCGCCACTGTCTCCAGTCCCATCTGGCTCTGCGATCACTGATGCACCTGGCACACAGCGTTCCACAAAGAACACCTAAGCCCCAGCTCAATGCGATCCTACATCCCTGCTGAATGGTTGAGCGAGGGAAGATCGTTAATACGGTCATTGCCACACGCCGGAAAGGGCGTTTCTAACCAGTCCGTAAGGATGAGGTTACCAGAGGGCTAGTCAATACTCGCCCGCGAGTTCGGGTCACCGGGCAACCGGAAAGAGTAACATCCTCAGCGGGGGGAGATATCGTTTACCGTTCCTCTGCCGGGGAAGGGAGATGCAGATGTCATACGGGAATAACGGCCAGGGTGGCGAGAGTCACGAGGGCCCCACCCGTCGTCATTTCCTCCGCCGGGCCGGCGTCATCGGCGCGGTCGCCGCCGCCTTCATAGGTGGCGGTGCGGAACTCGCAGGAATGTCAGCCTCCGCCGCGGTGAGGTCAAAAGGGCAAAAACCGCATGGCGGCACCGGCCTGTGCACTTATGACAAAGGCGCTTGCGGGAAAACGTGCCCGAGCGGGCAGTGCTGCTACCGGTGCGTGTGCCCCGGCGGCAAGACTGTCACCTCCTGCACGGTCGCTCACAGGCCTGGCTGCCAGTCCTATACGATCAATTGCCCTTAGCTCAATTCCGCTTAGGTAAACGGCCGGCCCAGGTGCGGCGCCGTTTGAATGCACGGTCAGTCGTGGCCAGGGATCGGCTCAGCTAGCGCCACCCGCGATGCGGGCGCGGGGAAGGGGTCGGCAAAGTACTGGGTCTCGTGCGTGACCAGATCGCCGGTGAACTCCATGACACTCACCGAGTAGGTGGGTACGCCGTCATAGGTGATCACGCACTCGCTCACCCACAGGTCGCCGCCGCCCCGGATCCGCAGGACAGTGAAGTGGCGTTCAGCCGGGTGCCCGCCGCGCTGGGCCTGGATCTTTGACCGGCCACGGAAGCGTTCCCCCGACTGCTGGTAGTCCAGGATCGCATCTTCGGCGTAGATCGCGTGCTCGGTGTCGATGTCCCCGCTCTCTGAGGCCCCCCAGTGCTGCTCCAGCCGGGCCCGGGTCCTGGCGTCACGATCCTCTTCGGCCGCGGGAAGATCGGCATAGTCGGTGCGGGGCGCGGGTTCTGTCATGATTGCTCCACTCCGGCAGTATGAGGGGCAGCGGCTCTTCGAGCGAGCCTCCCTGTAGTCGTCCTCGGCATAGTGCCGCTACTATGCTGCCCCGGCTTCCAGCACGCAGATACCTGAGGGGCCCATGGCAGTGCAGATCACTCGCAGCCCGGCTTGTCTCATGAGCTCGCCGTATTCTTTGCTGGTCCGGTCGTGCGAGCCAAAGAGCACCAACATGGCCAGGTCGCGCACCGCCACTTCCAGTGGGTCACCATCAAATCTGGCCCGTTCGATGAGGATAAGCCGGTTATCTGGGCTCATGGCATCCCGGCAGTTGCTGAGAATCCGCACCGCCGTTGCGTCATCCCAGTTGTGGATCACTGACTTCAGCAGGTAAAGGTCAGCCCCCTGGGGAACCGCGTCCAGGAAGCTGCCGCCGATGAACTCGCATCGGTCAGCCAGGCCCTGTGCCCTCATCGCCCGGCTAGAGTGGCAAACGGCAGAAGGCTGCTCGAACACGATGGCCCGCAGGCCTGGATACCGCCGTAGGAGCGTGGCCGACAAAGCGCCATCGCCAGCCCCCAGGTCTGCGATGATTCCCCTCTCGGGAAAGCTGTAGAGATCGAGGATCTCGGCTAGAGTCCGCTCCATGTTCCACCGCATGGTCCGGTTAAAGGATGTTGCCAGGTCTTCGTCGTCGGAGAGCCTTGCCCAAAGATCGCGTCCGTGACGCAACTCGTATGCAGACTTGCCGGTACGCAGAACCGAGTCCAGCTCAGACCATGCCTCGTAATATTCCTGGCCGGACATCAGCGCGTGGCCGTGCAGCCTGCCGCTGTCACGCAGCAAGTGCCGGGCCAGCGGCGTGCCCTGGTAGTCCCCGGTGCCGGTTGCCGTCACCAGGCCAAGCCCAGCAAGCGCACGCATGAACCGTCGCAGTTCCGGCAATCCAATTCCGGTAAGCGCGCTAAGCTGACGGCCAGATACTGACCCATGGGCAAGCAGATCTGGAAGGCCGAATCGCACTGCCGAAGCGATGATCTGGGTGATGACGTGGCCGCCGAGCATATCACCCAGGTATTCGTCGTCTGCCCGTGCAGGCTGAGTCACTTCCAGGAATTCTTCACTTTGTCTCCTGAATCTCATAGCACATTTGTCGGAAGCGTAAGACGGCGCAGACGGCCGATTGGTACTACTGACTCGCAGCCGAGGTCGAATAGCAGCCCCGCTTGGCGCAGGCGCGCCGCCGACCGGCTGCCGGCGGGTACGGCACCCGGGCTGTGAAGCCGGTCGAACAAGGCGATATCAGATGGAATGGTCAAGGTGACTTCCCGGGGGCCGGTGGCGGGGTGATGGTCATACGCCACGACGAAACCTGGGCCTCTCCGGTAGTAGCGCAGGCCGGGGCGGTAGGACTCGCGCCACTCGGTCACCCGGCCGGCCGGCTCCGCCGACGAAGGCGGGCACAGGTGAAAGAGCGGACTCAAGTCGACGTCGCCGTCGGTCTCAGCGTGCCAGGCGATCACGTCACCTCGTGCCGTCATCTCGCGCAACTCGGCGATGAACTTCAGGAAACGCCCAGCCCCGGCCGCCGAGATGAGCATTGCTGGGGTAAGGCCGCTTGTCGTCAGGTACATCGGTCCCCCTCAGCCGAACCGCTTCAGGCTGGCGCGCCGGGTGGCGAGCGCCACCACCCTGCCGTCGTCCTCAAACACCAGGCCGAGGTCACGCCACTCGCGCACCCACCCAGCTATCTGGCCGGCGCTGATTCCCACGCGGCCGGCGATCGCGCGGACCGTGCGCGATGTTCGCATGGCTTCGTACGCCGCGCACTGGGCTCCCGGAGTGAGCCTGGTCTGACGTTCCGGCCAGCCAACCCGGCGGTCCGTGATCACCGCCGAGCCATCGGGCAGGCGCGTGCACGTCAGGCTGCTGGCGGGGTAGGCATCTTTCCACGCCCTGATTGCCGCGCGCATCTGCTGGCTCCGCTGGCGCCCGATACCCTGGTCGTCAGTATCGAACTGGTAGACGAGGTCGGCGAGTTCGGCGGGCGGCAGATCGTAGACATGCTGGTAGAGTGCGGCGGGCCGCCGGTCGTGGAACCCGAGCCCCGGCAGAGTGAAGTACGGGCTGTAGCGTTCGAGCAGAATCCGCACGCTGCCACTGGGAGGCTGCAGGTGCGCCAGCGCGGGCAACTGCTCCAGAACTGACGCGTAGTCGTCGTCAGACTCGGCGGGAAACCCATACAGGTAATTCCAGTCGACCGTTATGTCATTGTCCTCGCAGTCCCTGAGAAGGCGCACGTTCTGGGTGGCATGCACACCCTTGTTCATGATCCGCAGAACCCGTGAGCTCAGGTTCTCGATCCCGGGCTGGATATGCACAAGCCCGGCTCGCCTGAGCATTTCGACGTCTGCTTCGCTGAGGTTTGATTTCACTTCGTAATAGAAATGGAGATCCCAGTCCTCGTCGCTGAGCCGGGGCAGCAGCGTCTTCAGGTATCCGATGTCGAGTATGTTGTCGACAGCCACGATGTCGAGCACACGGTAGGTGCTCACAAGATCACGAAGATGTGCGAGTACCTGGTCGGCGGGCCGTGACCTGAACTTCATCGTCAGCCCGTTCAGCCCGCAGAAGGTACAGGTGTGTTTCTCACCCCACCAGCACCCGCGAGCCGCCTCGTACAGCAGTGTCGGCTTGACGTAGCCGCGTATGCTGCTTGCATTGAGCGTGGCGGACCATTGCGAATAGTCGGGGAGTGGGACCGTTTCAATGTTGACAATCGCTCCGGGATCGTTGGTGACGGTACGGTCGGCGTCGTCACGCCACGACAGGCCAGAGACCTCGCGGGCGGGCCGCAGTCCCTGAATGAACTCCATAAATTCCGTAACTGACCGTTCTGCCTCGCCGCTAATCACATAGTCGACGAATGGAAAGTTACGTTGCAGGGCCGCGCCCATGGGCGCGTCACAGTTGCCACCGCCGAAGACGATGGGAGTCTGCGGCAGCAACCGCTTCACTTCCTTCGCCAGCGCGAGCGACGGGATGTTCTGCTGGAACGTAGTGCTGAATCCCAGCAGCTCAGGCTCTGCCGCGGCGATCTGCTGTGCCATGAGCGAGATGAAACCGGCCGCGTAGCGGGACATCCGCACTGACTGGCGAGGGTCAATGGCGTGCGATCGCAGATACTCCAGATACCGCTCGATGCGCCAGTCGGGGTGGCCGTAGAAAGCGGGTGCGAAGATCCAGTCTCCCATACCGAACCAGGCGCCCACATTCGCGACATAGTCGTAGTCCCTGGGCGTCACAGTGCCGTCCGTGGCGCTTAACAGGTATTCGGCCCAGCTTATGTTTCCGTATATCTCCTGCACCTCATGCCGCTCGTCGTTGCCGCGAATGATCGTGCCCAGGATCCCCAGCGGCAGCGACGGCGTTTCAAGGAGATTCCAGGGCATCGAGATCATGATTACCTTCATAGTTCAACCCTCTTTCGCTGGATCCCGCCCTGCCGGCAATGGCGGAGACCAAGACCGGGGCACAGAGCATCCCGGCGCCGAACATGGACAGCAGCAGGCCGTATCCCGCCAGACCCGGTGCGCAAGCTTCGCTCGGTCAGCGCCAGCAGGGCGACGGCGTTCACCGAGCTGACCATGGCCACGGCGAGCAGATTCCCGGCGAACGCGTGTGGCCGAGGCGACGACGCCAAGATCAGCAAGCCACATCGTATGGTGGCCACGATCTCCAGCATACGCAGCCTGTGCCGCTCCTGGCCATCACGTGACGCCAGGGGCGCCGTTGATCGAATGGAGGGGGTCTTCTGACTGGTGGCATTCGGGCCACCAGTGGTACTGCTGTCCCTTGACGCTCCTCCCGCCTGGCACATTAAATTCGCGGGGAAGTGATGACGGATGGCGTGTGCGCGCAGCGGGATGGGCCGCTTCATTCGCAACTGGACCGTGGGCACGGTTCTTCTGCTAGGCCTGAGCGGGCTCGCCGCCTGCTCAAGCGCAGCCAAGCTGCCGGTACAGCGGGGTGGCGGCTTCGGCGCACTGCCCAAGGCGGCCGGTTCCGCGCTCCGCGGCGGCACCGTGTCCTTCGGCCTGCTGCCTGGCGCCACGCCTCAGTACATTTTCCCGATTACCCCGGCAGCGGAAAGCTCGTCGTTCACCATCAACGATTTCCAGAAGTTGATGTGGCGGCCACTGTACTGGCCGGTAACCGGTGTCGAGCCCGAGATAAACTACCAATTGAGCCTGGCTTCCGCACCGGAATTTTCCAACGGCAACACGACCGTGACCATCCATCTCGCGGGTAACTACCGATGGTCCAATGGACAGCCGGTCGAAGCCAGGGACGTGATCTTCAGCATCGACCTGGTAAAGGCAGCAGTAAAAGAATCCGCGGCCAACTGGGGCAATTACACGCCCGGCTTCTTCCCGGATAATGTCGCGGCCGTCACAGCACCGAACCCGCGGACCGTGGTCATGCAGCTAACCAGGGCATATAACCCCGAATGGTTCCTGATGGACGAACTGGGCCTCATCGTCCCACTGCCATCAGCCGCCTGGGCGAGAACCTCAGCCCACGGGCCGGTGATCGACTTCACCAGCCCAGCCGAAGCTAAGCAGATCTACGATTTCCTCAATGCACAGTCCAAGCTGGTGGCCAGTTACGCGGCCAATCCGCTGTGGCAGACCGTCGACGGCCCGTTCCGGCTCACCGCGTTCGATGCGGCTACCGGCGCGAACTCCATGGTGCCGAACCCGGGCTACACCGGTCCATATAAGGATCACATAGCCCACCTCAATCAGGTCACTTTTACCTCGAACACGGCAGAGATGGACGCCCTGCTAGCCCATCAGCTTACCGTGGGGACGATTCCAGGTCAGGATATACCGTCGATACGGTCGCTGACGCGCGCCGGATATGATTTCTACGGTTACCCGGGTTTCGGCTGGTCGTACATGCCATTCAACTTCAAGAATACCTCTGGGCACTGGAATAGCATTATCGCGCAGCTATACGTCCGGCAGGCGCTTGCACACCTCATTGACCAGAACGGCTATATCAACAGCATCTACCAGGGGGCGGCCGAGCCAGCTTACGGCCCGGTGCCATCCCTGCCGCTGAGCCAGTTCACGCCGCCCGACGCGAAGACGGATCCCTACCCGTACAGCATCGCGGCGGCCAAGGCACTGCTCACTGCGCACGGCTGGCACGTCACCTCAGGTGGCACCGATACATGCGCGCACCCTGGTGCCGGGGCCGGCCGATGCGGCGCCGGGATCCCCAGTGGCACCGCTCTGTCGTTCAACCTGATTTACGACAGCAATGATTCAAGCATCCAGGGGGAAGATGTCGCATTCGCATCAGCGGCCCAGCGGGCAGGCATAAAGGTCAACCTGGATGCCAAGCCCTTCAATACCATCATCACTAACTACAACAACCCATCGTCCCCAGCGCAGGCGAATGCGTGGGAAATGGAAGATTTCGGCGGATTCGGCCTCCTACCCTATCCGACGACCAATGCCATATTCACTACCACCGGCTCGTTCAATTTCGGCAGCTACAGCAGCGCCACCGCCGACTCGCTAATCCGGGATTCGGTGTACAGCAGCAACCGAGGTGCTGTGAAGAATGAGGCCGCATTCCTCACCCGCGACCTGCCGGCCTTGTTCCTGCCGAACACCGACGTGGTCGTAGCCTGGCAGAACAAGCTGAGCGGGCCGCCGAGCTCGTTCGCCGGCCTGACTCAGTACGCCTTCACCCCGGAAGCCTGGTACTTCACCAAATAGCGGCCGGTCCCCGCGAGACGGGCGGCCAACGGAGCCAGCAGACGTTCCACGGCTGACACCGACGGCGTGCTGCCCCGCTACACCAGGTCGCTGGCATCCTCGGCGGCCCGGCCGACCGCATACGCCATAGCACGGACATTCCAGTCCAGCGCGGCCCGGCTGATATTGCGCACCGTGTCGCTGGCCTGGTGGTAGCCGGGATCATAGAGCTGGCTACCGGCCCCCCCGTAGCGTTCCTGATCGGCTGGGGTCTTGATGCCGATCGACCCGCAATGCAGGCCAGCGACTGGGACCCCGGCGTCACGGAACGGGAGATGGTCGGACCCGACCTCGCCTGCGTCCAGGTATTCATAGGAAACGCTGTGCCGCTGAAAATACGCGTCGAAGGGCGCAGTCACCGTGCCAGAGCCGTGCATCACGTACCGGACGTAGTTGGGTGAGCCGATCATCTCCGCATTGAGGTAAAGGAGCGTTTCCTGTCGCTCGGCCGTCGTTAGCTGGCTCACGTAGTAACGTGATCCGACATTAACCAGCTCCTCCGCACCCCAGAAGGCGAACCTGACCTTGTTGCTGACCTTCTCTTGCAGCGGTGCGAGTTCGATGGCTGTCTGCAGGACGGCAGCGACGCCAGAGCCGTTGTCATTGATGCCGGGAGCCTCGAGCACACTGTCCAGGTGAGCTCCGGCAATAATGCTGGCGGGACCGCCACAGCTGGTCGCTGCCAGGACATTACTGGTGATCGCGCTGACTTTGCCGCCCTGCCAGTCAAGACGCAGCTCAACGGGCCCGGCGGCGGCGCGGGATGCCAGTTGCTCAGCGTCATCTTGCGATATTGACGCAAGCGGGATGGGTGGCGGATCGGCCTGGTACCAGTGCAGCCGGTAGATGTTGCCAGGGCACGGATTGCTGATATAGAGAAGCACAGCCACGGCGCCAGCCTCGCTGGCGGCAGCGACTTGCCGGTCATAGCCGCCGGGGACACGGGCAAGGAGTACCACCGCGCCACTTAGATCCCGGCGGGCATAGTCGCCAGGCTGGCCAGTGCCGGGTATCACGATCAGCGGGGCCACGACATCGCGCAACTGCGGGGAGTCGTCCATCAGCAATGTCCGCGGGCACCAGCCGGTCCGGGTCACCTGCGTCTGTTCGGCGGTCACTACGAATCGCGTGGAGGGCACGTCTTGCGCGGTCACCCGGTAGCCGGCCGCGGTGAGCACATTCGTGACATAAGCTGCCGACGCCTCGAACCCGCGCGTGCCCGGAGCGCGATTACCGTCGTGCGCGTCCGCGATCCGCTGCAGCGCACGCAGGTGCGCCACGGCATCCGCGCCGGTCACAGCTTCGGCTAGCTTGTCGCCGAGGTCACTCATCCGGCCACCTCCGTCCGCGCCACTACCACTCCAGCGTCAATGATGACGCTGGCGGCCGCCGCCGTGCCCGGCGCGGTGACGGGAACCAGCCCGGCGGCGGCGAGATCAGCCTGGACGGGGCCTGGACGGTGCATATTGTGCAGCCGGGTTACCACGTCGGTCGCGATCAGCTCGTCGTGATGGAGGGTGCGGTAGGTCATTCGCAGCCGTGAGAGGTCGGGCCCGATCCGCTGCGCCTGCAGGGAGTAAACGTAGCGGCACTCACCAAGCCGCACCTGGCTCACCTCGTGCTCCGGTTCATCTGGCGCTGGCAGCGTGAGCACCATGTCCATAGCCACGGTCCCGCCGGGAATGAGATGTTCCGCGATCGCGGCGAATAGGGCTGGGCGGTCACGTGCGGGAATGTGTTCCAGTACCCCCGCCAGGTAGATGTAGTCGAACCGCCGGCTGAGCCGGAAGGTGGGCGCGCTACCTTGCAACACGGTGACCCGGTCCCACAGGTCAGGCCGCCCGGCCAGCTTGGCGAGCAACACCGCGCGCATCGTGGGCGAGCGTTCCAGGCACCAGAGGGCCGCGGTGCGTTCCGCGACGGCAAGGGTGATCCGGCCAGTTCCCGGCCCGATCTCCAGCGCCGATCCCCCACTGGGTGCCAGGCCGGCGAAGAACGCCACCGAGGGCAGCGCATCCGCGCCCTCAGCGGCGCGGAACAGGTCGTACCAGCCGGGTGTCACCGCGTAAGGATCGGTGGCGGCAACTGCTGCGGCGCTATCTTGGGACACTGTCCGCTCCAATCGGGAAACACCAGGTATGGCTCGGGGAAGACCGGTTTCAGAATCTTCCGCCACCACCCCATAGAACCGGGTAGTCCGGCAAAGCCGACCGGAAATAAGTCAGGCAGCAGTTGATTTCCACCAGCAGCCAAGTGCTTCAATGAGATTAGTGATTTCCCGCGCTCGCGGCGCCAGCCGGTAGGTCACCCGCTGGGGGCCGTGCGACTCACGCAGCACGAGATTATCAGCCTGGAGCCGTTGCAGCGTCCGGGTAAGCGTCTTATGGTCGGTGCCCACCGCACGGGCCAGATCATTGTAATTCCTAGGACTCCTCCTCAGCTCGCCCAGGACCGGTACTGTCCATTTCCCGGATACCAGCAAGATCGCCTGGCCTGCCGCCTGCCAATCGTTCACTGCGCTCTCCTCCGCGATATGTACTCTCCTCGGCGAGAACCCGGGCTTGCCTTTTCAGGGAGAGTGGCCGCTGCTGATCCGCTGGCGCGTGGCGAACTGGCCTGCCGCGGCAGGGCCGCCTTCGCGCGGCGGCCCGGTCAACTGATCGCGCCCCAGCTTAGGCAGCATGCGCAACCGCGGACGGCACAGATGGGGCATGGCACGCATAAGCGGCATAGTACAAGCCTAGGCTTGCGGAAATCCCTGTCGCAACCCTTGATGATCAGTACGACCCCCGGGCCACCATGACGTAGCCTCGTGGTCACACCGAACTGACTCAGGCGTAGCAGTGTGACGCTGCTGACCGAGGCGTGGCGGTATGACACCGCGATGCCGCCGGGTCGACACGTGGCCGGGCACATGATTGGATTCATACAGGTGGCTTGGGCCCTAGATATCCGTGCAGAGGAAACGAGCATGGGAGATTCGCCGACTTTTCCTGAGGACTCGGCTCGTAAGCACAGCCGCAGCCTGCTGGGACGCCTGACCCACAAATTATCAGGTCCGCACGGCAGGCGGCCAAATTCCCTGTTGCGTAACCGCAGCTTTCAGCTCCTGATTTTCGGGCAGAGTCTCTCCGCCCTGGGAGACCGGGCGCTCATCATCGCCTTCGGGGTGTGGGTTAAGGAACTGACCGGCAGCAACGCTGCAGCCGGTGGGTCGTTCTTCTTTGTCGCCCTGCCATACCTATTCGCCCCCCTAGCCGGGGTGATTATTGATCGCCTGCCAAGGCGCCAGGTCTTCATCACTGCCAACCTGGCCATGGCAGGAACGCTTCTGCTCACTCTGCTGGTACATAACGCGGGCCAAGTCTGGCTGCTCTATCTCATCATTCTCTTTTATGGCATATCGGGCATCATCATAAATCCGACGCAGTCGACTCTCGTTGTAGCCACCGTCGATAATGAGGATCTGCCCAGCGCGAACGGCCTTCTGCAGACTGCCAGCGACGGGGTGAAGCTGCTGGCGCCGTTGATCGGCGCAGCCCTCTTCGTCGTTATCGGCGGACACGATGTCGCCATGCTCGACGCCGGCACGTTTGCCGTGGCGGCCGCGTGCGTGTGGCGGATCAGGCTCCCGGACGACACGCGCCAGCCCAGGGAAACGGTCTCATTTCGCGAGGAGACGCTGGCCGGCCTGAAGCACGTCTTCCAGACGCCGTCCCTGCGTGCGATGGTCCTTGCACTCGGCACGTCCCTGCTGGTCACGGGCTTCACCCAGACACTGATCTTCGCCATTGTCAGCACCGGCCTGCATCGCTCACCAGCCTTTGTCGGAGTGTTCGTCAGCCTGCAGGGAGCGGGGGCGATCGCTGCCGGGCTGACCGCGGGAAAGGCGACGCGCCGCGTGGGCGACCTGACGGTGGTGATGCTCGGCATCGCCGGCATCGCCTTGGCCGCCGTGATCTATCTCATCCCTTACATCGCTGCCGTGGCCGTTGGCGCGTTCGTGTTCGGCGCAGGCATCTGCTGGTCGACCGTGGGCATGGTGACGTCGGTGCAGCGCCGGACCCCAGCCCAGCTCCAGGGCCGGGCGATTACCGCGACGATGGCAATTGTCAGCACCCCGCAGACGATCTCCATCGCGCTCGGCGCGGCACTGTCGCTGCTGGTGGACTACCGGATTCTGCTCATCGCGATCGCTTTGGTCAATGGCGGCTGCGCGGCCTGGCTCGCCCCGCGATCCGCCCAGGTCCCGGCGGAAGTCCCGCCCGCCGAACCGGCAGCCCAGGCGACCCGGGCGCAATCACCCCACGACCCGAAGGCTTCCTGAACTCAGCAGGCAGACCGGCAACGGCACCGCAAGAAACCCACCGGAAGCAGCCGTTCTAATGGGCATTATCTCAGCTTATTGTCATGATGTACCGGCTATGCTAATGTAAGCGTATGCAGGTGGCTGTGGCAGGTTTTTTGCGCACTGGCACCACTTCGCTTGCACTGGCCCTCGATCAGTTAGGTTACGGCCCGTGCTATAACATGCGAACGCTCATAGCTGAGCCACATCGGACAGCTGACTGGGTTACGGCCGAAAAGAACCCCGAGCTGGCCGATTGGCACCGGATATTCGACGGGTTCGGCTCGGCCGTCGGATCGCCGGCCACTCCGTTCTGGCGCGAGATAGCCGATGCGTTTCCAGCCGCGAAAATTATTCTCACCATCCGCGATCCACAGCGGTGGTACGAAAGCGCTAGCGCCACGATTTCCGAGGCAATCGCGCCGCAGCCACTCACGACGCGTTTGCTCACCCGGCTGAGTTCCCGTCACCACGATGCCGATAATGACATTGTCCAGGCCATGGAAGACATGCAGCAGCGGGTCTGGGAACGCGAGGTAGGCGGCCATTTTACCGACCGGGACCGTACGATCGCGGTATTCGAGGCGCACATCGCGGCCGTCCGGGCCCATTTCCCAGCCGACCGGCTGCTGGTCTTCCCGGTACGCGATGGCTGGGGCCCGCTTTGCGCGTTCCTCGGCGTACCCGAGCCGTCCGGACCGTTCCCGCACGAAAATGACCGGGACGCGTTCCGCCGTCGTCAGCAGGCAGCGCTCAGCCAGGGACCTGTTTCCCGCTTGCTCACCTCCGTGGCGGCCACCCCGGCGGCCTGGGGCCGTCGGCTGATGCGCGGGACGAAGCCGCCGGCCCGGCCGACCGCGTGATCGCGGTGGCGGCTTCCGGCGATCAGCACGCTTGCCGCGCCGCACGGCTCAGCTCATGAAACTGCCGGCCATTGCGCACGCGGAATCTCACGGTTGAATCAGGACCGACCAGGATGGTGCGTTCCTCGGTCCAGCCAGTGAGGCGGAACTCGCCGAGCCCGAGGTGGACCAGACCGAAGGCGGGCTTGCCGTCAATGCTGAGCAACAGCCGGCCGTCGCTGACCTCGATCGCTCCGTCGGCGTCGGGCCCGGCCACGACCTCCTCTTCGGACCATTGCGGGAACTCGGCGGGCACAGGGAAACGGCAGCAGAACTGGCCGAGTTCGGCATGCCCGAGCGGCACTCGATCCCGCGCGAACATAACGCAGCTGAGCGGTAGCAGATCCTGGAACCCCGGCGGGAAAAGCCCGATGAGCTCCCGGCTGACCAGGCAGTCGATCACCAGGTGCACGCGGACGCTGTCTCCGGTGTTGGCGACGTAATGACGGCGGCCGACATCACCGAACCACAGCCTGCCCGCTTCCCAGTGGCGGGTCCGGCCGTCAATGACAACGACGCACCCGAGGTTAGTCTGCACTGGCACATGCAGCCGCAGGGTCCCGCACGCGAACCCGTACTTTCCGTCGCAGTGCTCGCGCACGGTTGTATCCACGCCGAGGGCCATGAGGCGTACGCTGCGGACGGGCGCGGGGATGCCGGCGATGATTTCGCTGAAGTACGGAGTCTTGGCCAGCCACTCGGTATCGGCGAAGTCCTCGAGGCCGGCACCGCCACAGTCAGTGCGCACCGGATCGCCGCCCACGCTCCGCAATGGCAGGATGCGCCAGTCAATATCGGCTTCGCGCCAGAAGCCATCCTGCCCGTATGCCCGCTGGGCACCCCAGTGCTGGTGCCGCAGGACATCCAGGTCCGCATTCAGCCGGTCCAGATCAAAGCAACTGGCCAACGGCGCCGATTCCGGATAACTGGCCATCGAACGACCTCCACGGATCAGACATGGCGGGGAAAGGAACGCCGGAAAAGGCAGATGGCCGTCATATATCCGGCTGCCCGGCGTCAGGCGTCGGCAGCTGGTGGTGCCCGGCTGTACTGGAAAGTACCGGAGTACAGCCGGGCACCCAACTACGATTCTTAGTGGATGTAACGCAACTTCTTAGTGGAGGTAACGCATCAATTTCACCTCATCCCGCTGCTAGTTCAGGCAGATCTCGAATCTGGCTATGCCCCGCAGCGTGAGGTTGCGCCGGTAGACCGGCTCGCTCACGGCCCGGATCCGGGGATATTCGGCCGCGATCATGCCGAAGACAACGCGTGCTTGCAGAACGGCCAGCGACTGCCCAAGGCAGGAATGAGCACCGCGGCCGAATCCCAGATGCGGATTGGGATCGCGGGCGAAGTCCAGGGCACCGGGCCTGGCGAACCTGGCAGGATCGCGGTTGGCTGCCCCCAGCAGTATGGTCACTGGGGTGCCGGACGTTATGACATGCTCGCCTATCCGGGTTGCGTCGACGCAGGCCCGCGCGTCCGCTTGCACCGGCGCGGCGAAACGCACGATCTCCTCTACCGCGCGGGAAGGGTCGCTGCGTGCCAGCCTCGTCAGGGCATCGGGTTCCGCCAGGAGTGCCGCGAGCCCGTTCCCCAGCAACCTGCCCGCGGATTCGAAGCCCGCATGCAGGACCGCGCGCAGGCTGTTAAGCAGGACCGGACGGGCGACGCCGAAGTCAGCCGCCCGCGTGGCGACGTATCCTGCCAGACCCTCCGGCCCAGGATTAGTAAGCCACGTTTCGGCGAAGCTGGCAAGCTCCGCCCGTGCCGCCACGCCAGGCTCGGCGGCCTCAGGCCATATCCCGGCGTCCATCCCGTCGACGATGCGCTGGGACAAGCCGAAGAACCAGGCGGGGTCGGGCCGCGGACAGCCGAGAACGGCGGTGATGGTATCCAGCGCCAGCGGCGCGGCCAGTTCGGCGATATAGTCGAACATTTCCTGGCTGCTTAGCCTTTCGAGCCGAGCACGAACCTGGTCGGCTACCATTCGCTCGACCGAGCGATAATCCAGGGCCCGGACCGCATCGACCAGTAGCCGGCGGATTCTCGTGTGTTCAGGTGGGTCCAGCATTTGAATACTGAGCGTTGACTCAGGAATGCTTTCCCCGACCCTCCGCCAGTCCGAGGCGAAGCTCGATGGATTACGCAAAATCGCAGCGCAATCCGCATAGCGAGTGAGGATCCAGGAACCAATTAGATCGCTCCAGCACACCGGGCTGGTCTCACGCAAGCGATCATAGATAGGATATGGGTTGCGGGGGTTCGGCATCTCAGCGAGATCCCGAATTGGATCATTAGCCAGTGCCCCGGACACGATACCCCTTTGTAAGGTTCCGCCGCGCCTGTCGCACCCACTATCGCACGGACCATTGCTATGTTGCAACCACGCGACAATGGGATGACAAGTACAGGCACTCCTGTTATCAAGAAGCGTATAGAATCCCACACGGAACTTGCGCCTATCCCATCTCAAGATGCTCTGAAGCCACAGCCTGGAAGACCGGCTCAAGGTGCCGCGCCCCGAGTGGCTGCGCGAAGGGCGAGGTCAGTACGCGACCGTTGCGATCCCGCTCGTCACTGTCACGTCACGATCATTTGCCAGCCGTACGTCGGCACTGCAACTGACGCCCTCGCCGGCCTGCCGGGTGGCAGTGATCCGGCCGGAAGCACAGAGCCAGTCATCGGGAAAGACCGGCTTGCGGAAGGTCAGCTCCCAGCTTCCGCCGGACAGCCATCCCTCGCCGAAGTTGTCGATCATGAACTCGCAGAGGTACCCCATCCCCTGCGTGGCGGAGGCAACCGGCGCCGGCAGGCCGGCCTGCTTCGCGACCTGCTCGTCGGTGTGCAGCGTATGAGCCACCCGCCCGGAGAACAGCTGGATCCGGTCGCTGGTCACGTGCTTGCGCCGGCCCGGGATCTCCCAGCCCGCCAGGTCGGGCGAGGCTCGCAACGCCGGACCGGGCGCCGCACCGGGGCGGCGCCGTCCGGGCGCCGGACCGGACGATCGGGCAGCAGACGATCCGGGAGCCGGACCATCAGGCCGCTCGTCCCTGCCAGGAACCGGCCGTTCTGCGGAGGCTCGCAGGCCCCACATCAGCCGGTGCAGGATCCCGGACTCGTCGCGGGTCACGGCGCATGAAACGCGGGTGAGGCGGCGGCCGAACCACGGCTCGTGCTCCTCGACAACCCACCGGACGGTCAGCTTGTCGCCCAGCCGGGCGGGCGCGGTGAACCGGGTCCGCTCCCGCAGGTGGATCCACCGGGTATTCGGCCCAGTGAAGGACGGGCTCCTGGTTACGTTGCTCTGGCTGAGCAGGATTCCCGGGTGGGTGAGCGGGGCAGCGCCGCGGCGGCCCAGCACATACCGCGGGTGGTAGTCCTCCAGGGCCTCCAGGCACTGGCCCTGCACCTGATCGCTGATCGTGAAGTCCAGCGGGTCCAGCGGCCCGGTGTAGTCCTGCTCCTGCTCACTCACGCCTGCGGCCGGTCGCCCGGGATCACAGCGAGGGAGCGCTGGCGGCCCTCTTCTTCAGCATGTCGAGGATGTCGCTGATGCTGCGGTCTTCGAACTCGGTGGTGTTCAGCTGCCGGATGTCCAGGTCGACGTCGAGCTTCTCCTCCAGCAGGGAGACCCATTCAACGAGCTGGAGCGAGTCGAGGTGCAGCGCCTGCAGGGTCATCTGGGGGCTGACGTCCTCGACGCCGGATACGTCGGTGAGCATGTCGAGCGCTTCGGATATGGACACGTCATTCATGGCAGCTCCTGTCGGGGTACAAGGCGGTGCCAGGGCGCCGGGTCATGTCCAGCCGCCGCGGCCATACAGGTGGTTCATACCGAGCCGGCAGGCGCGGGTCAGCTCGCCCCACTGCTGCTCGCTGACCTCCTCGCGAGCGTCGCGGCCCGGCCTGACCTGGCCCGCGGCCCGGCGCTCCCAGCCCGGGTCGCGCTCTAGGCCGAGAAAGTCCAGCAGCCTCCCGATGGACTCGCCGGGCCTGGCAACCAGGTCAGCATAATCCAGCGGCAGCAGCCGGGGCGGGCCGGGAAGCTCGGCCAGCCCGTCGATGATCATCTTTGACCACATCGTCCCGTACCTGCGCAGTGGCACTTCGAACTTGTCGAAGCCGGCGCGGGTGATCCGGCCGGGGGTCAGCGCGGCCAGTTCCTCGTCCTCGGGGCCGGCTTCGGGCGCTGTCTGGCCGGCCGTCCCGATGGCATATGGGTCGTAGCCGAGCCTGGCGTGCATCGCCGCCCGGATCGCCGCCATCTTGTAGCGTCCGTGCCGGCTCATCGACAGGGCGCACTCGCGGCCGTCCCGGAACAAGTGCACGACCCGTGCCTGCGGGAACAGCCGCATCAGCGCGGCGGCGTAGGCCAGCGAGCCGCCGGAGCGCTCGACGACGACCGACGGCTGGCCGACGCGGCCGGAGCTGCCGGCGTTAGCGGAAAGCCCGGCGCTTCCGGCGTGGCCGGCCCCGGGGGGTACCGAATCTGCCGGGTCTTGCGCGACCGCGGCGAGGGCGCCGAAGAGCCAGCGCAGGTGCTCGGACAGCCGCCGCCGGGGCTGCCTGCGGGTCGTGTCCTCGAGCGTGGCGTAGGAGTCGTCGGGGCGCTCGGTCAGATGCGGCAGCACCACCTGGATCAGCGGCGGAAGGCCGGTGGCGGGGCTGAACCGGCTCGCGCCCGGGCGCGGGTCGAACGCCGGGTAGAGCATCTCGTCCAGCCTGACCTCACAGCGCAGGCCGACCAGGTCGGTCTGGCTCGGCGTGCTGAGCATGTCCCAGAAGCCGGCGCCGGTGAGCTCCCGCTCAATGAGGTCGTGATCGCACAGCGCGGAGAACAGCTCGGAGACGCTCAGCGCGTCCGGGTGCGCGCGCACAATGCCGGACAATGCCGTGGAGCCGCATCGTCCGGTGCTGAGTACGAGGCATATCCGGGGCGCTGAGGCGGGCGGATCAGCCGGCATCGGGATCGTTTCTCATCAGCCTGGCCTGGTGATCGCAGAACCCATTCCGACGATGATGCTCCGGTTGCCCTCGAAAGGGTCGCGGGCGTGCGCCGTCAGGACATTGTCAATGAGGAGGACGTCTCCTTTGTGCCAGCGGAACCTGATGGCTTCCTGCGCGTATGCCTGCCTGACCTGCTCTAGCACATCCGGCTCGATCGGGTCGCCAGAGCCGTAGGTGGTGTTCGTGGGCAGCGAGCCCGCCGGAAGCGACCGCATTGCCTCGCGGACCGATTCCGGTTCGGTTCCGGCGACGTTGAGGTTCAGCACGGAGTTGAACCAGGCGCGTTCGGCCGTGACGGGATGGGTGATGACCGCGGGCGCCGTCTGGCGGGTGCGCAGATCGTCGCCGGTCCAGGAATGCTCGATGTCGTGGGCGCGGCAATATTCCGATATCCGTGCCTTGTCGGTCGTGCCGAAGGATTTCTCCCAGGAAACGCCGAGGCCGCTGAAGTTCCTGACATAGGCGATGCCGAGTTTCTCGAACCGCTCGACAACGCCGGTGCGAAGCCTGCGCAGCACCTTGCGCGAGTCGGCGAGCGGGGTCGCGCCGCCCGAGGCAGCCGGAGTCAGGCAGCAGAATGCCACCCGGTCTGGGTAGTTCTTGCGATAGGAAAACTCGTGGTGAAACTGGATGGGGTAGCGCCGGGGATAGTCGGTCGAGGTGAACGCCCTAGCGCCTATGCTGCTCCGCGGTGACGTCTCCTCGGAGAATTCAGCGACCGGTTCGAGCAGCGAGTCAAGCGTCGTGTCGAAAGCAGCTGGATCCAGTACATCGAATCCTCGGAAAAGAATGGATCCATTGATGTAAAGAAGATCTACCCATTCCGGGTTCGCGGATATCCATTCTGCTATGCTGGCATACTCGCCGCCTTGGACTAGTGCCGGAGCACAGGTCGTTTCTGGCGAAGAATCCATTGCAGATAATGGTACTGGATACCATAGTACGAGTCAAATCCGCCCTCTTCGTCCTGATTTGTCGTAACATTCATCCCGGACGGAGCGGAGCCGTGTCAAGAGGATTGGCTCGGACGCCTGGAACGGCGGGCGGGTTCGCACCATGGCGGCCCGCCGGCATGGCGGCCGGCGCTGGCGTCGCGGCGGGCGGCGGGCACCGGTGAGCCGCTGCTCGCGCCGGATGCCGGAGCTGAGGCTGCCGCACCGCATGGCCGCCGTCCCCCGAGGGGAGCGGTAACGCTTCGATACCTGAATTGCCCCCGATGCGCCCGCTGGCCGGGGCACCGGGTAATCTCGCGCAGATGGGCCTGTCGTTTATTCCCAGCCCGTCGGTGAGCGGCTTCCACATCAGCGTGCTCTATATCCACTATTACGCGCTGATGTACCTGGTCGGCATCGCGCTGGCCATCGTGATCACGCAGCGGCGCTGGGCCGCCATGGGCGGCCGCCGGGACCTGGTGATGGACGTCGCGATCTGGAGTGTGCCCGCCGGGATCATCGGCGGGCGGATCTACTTCGACATCACCACCCCGAAATACATCCCGCATCACTGGTGGGGGGTGTTCGCGGTATGGAGCGGCGGCCTGGGCATCTGGGGCGGCATAGTGCTGGCCGCGATCGTCGGGGCGTGGCGGGTGCGCCGGGCCGGCGCGAAGGCCACCGATTTCATGGAGGCGATCGCGCCGGCGCTGCTGGTCGCCCAGGGGATCGGGCGGATCGGCAACTACTTCAACAAGGAACTTTACGGTGGGCCGACGAAGCTGCCGTGGGCGCTGGAGATCCCGCCGATCAACCGGTATCAGGGGTACGGCCAATTCAGCACGTTCCACCCGACGTTCCTGTATGAGCTGATCTTCGACCTGCTGGTCGCGGCGGGGCTGGTGTGGCTGGGTCACCATCGCAGGATCCGGCCGCCCGGGCTGTTCGCACTGTACGTGACCGCTTATTCGGCGTTCCGCATCTTTGAGGAGTCGCTGCGCGTCGACCCGTCCGAGCACTTCCTCGGGCAGCGGCTGAACTTCTACATCGCCTCGGTGCTGACCCTGGCGGGACTCGTCTGGTTCGTGGTCTCGCAGCGCAGGGGCGGGGCTGCGGCGGAGAGCCCGGCCACGGCCGGGAGCAAGGACACAGGCGGAAGCCAGCAGGCCGCAAGCCAGGACGCGGGGGGTGCTAGCGAAGATTCGCCGGCAGGTGCTGACCTGCCGGACCCTCTGGGGACGTGACCCCGGAGACCCCCGAGCACCAGGTGGCCCCGCAGAACGGGCACCCACAGGACATGGCCCCGCAGGATGCGGCCGAGAGCCCGCCGGGAAGCTCGCTGCTCTAGCCGCCGGGCTCCGGGGGCGCGGCTTCCTCCCGGGGGCCCGGGTCCACTGACTCCCGGGCGATCTGGGGGCCCGGGTCCACTGACTCCCCGGCGATGCTCATCAGGAGGCCGGCGATTTCGGCGAACGGCCCCGAGTCCAGCATCCGCTCGTGCTCGCAGTCAATCCGGTGCTCGTCGACGCTGCCGCTGACGTAGGGCTGCCAGGCATTACACGCCCGGCCGTCCGGGTGGCTCAGCGCCGCAGTGAAGAACAGCAGGTCGCCGTCGAACACCTGCGGCGCGTTCTCATCCGCCATCCGAACGCCGTTGTAGTACACGTCGACGATGGCGCTGAGCTGATGATCGTCGAGGCGGGCCAGCGGGCTTCCGGTCTGGCTCAGGTACTCGCGGATGCCCGCAGGCGATGGGGCGTCGCCGGGCGCGGCGTCGAACCCTATCTGGCTCAGCAATTCCGCGGTGATCTCCGCACGGTCCGGCCTTTCCTGCCTGCCGGAGGCCGGGTAGCAGTCGAGCAGGGCCAGCAGCGCGACCTCGTGCCCTTGCTCCTGGAGCTGAGCGGCCATGCTGTGCGCGATGATCCCGCCGAGGGACCAGCCGATCAGGTGATACGGCCCGGCTGGCCAGGCGGCACGGATCTGCTTGATGTAGTCCGCCGCCGCCTCCGCTATCGAACCGGGCAGCGGTTCCGGCTGCGCGATCCCGCGCGCCTGGATGCCGTAGACAGGCTGGTCAGCGCTGGTGTGCCGGAGCAGCTTGTAGTAACCCCAGGACAGCCCGGCGGCCGGATGCACGCAGAACAGTGGCGGCCGGCTCCCGTGCGCACGGATGGGCAGCAGCACCTGCAGGCCCGCTGAGGTGTCGTCAGCTCCCAGCCGCCGCGCCAGGCCCGCAGCCGTGGGCGCCTCGAACACCGCGCGGACTCCGGCGTCCACTCCCAGGGCGGCCCGGATCCGGCTGATCAGCGTCACCGCCATCAGCGAGTCCCCGCCGAGCTCGAAGAAGTTGTCCTCGACCCCGATGCCGGCCAGGCCCAGGACCTCGGCGAACAGCGAGCGCAGTATCTCCTCTCGCGGGGTGGCCGGCGCGCGCCCCGGCGTGGTCGCGGCTGCGTAGCCGGGGGCGGGCAGAGCGGCGCGGTCGAGCTTCCCGTTGGCTGTGAGCGGCAGGGCCGCCAGCATGACGATCGCCGACGGGACCATGTGACCGGGCAGCAACGCGGCTGCCCCCTCCCGCACCGCGGTGACGTCGAGGTCATCCCCGGCGCCGGGCTCGGGGACGATGTAGCCGGCCAGCCGCTTGTCGCCAGGCCGGTCCTCGCGCAGCACCGCCGCGGCGGCCGCCACGCCGGGCTGGGCGGCCAGCGCGGCCTCGACCTCACCCGGCTCGATCCTGAAGCCGCGCAGCTTGACCTGGTCATCGGCCCGGCCGAGGAACTCCAGCTGGCCGGCGGAGTTCCAGCGCACCACGTCCCCGGTCCGGTACATTCGCTCCCCCGCCGGGCTGAACGGGCAGGCCACGAAGCGCCCTGCGGTCAGCCCCGGCCGCTCCAGGTAGCCGCGGGCCAGCTGGACCCCGGCCGCGTACAGCTCGCCCGCCACCCCGGTGGGTGCCAGGCGCAGCTGGTCATCCAGCACGAACACCCGGATGTTCCAGCCCGGGTGGCCAATCGGCACCACCGAGCCGGTCAGCTCGCCGCGGCAGTCCCACGCGGTCACGGCCACGGTGGTCTCGGTCGGGCCGTAGGGGTTGTGCAGCGCAGCCTTGAACAGCCGGCCGAACTGCTCGCGCAGCGAGACCGCCAGCTCCTCCCCGCCGCACAGCACCGTGCGCAGCCCGGTGCAGGAGGCAGCCGCCGGCTCGGCCAGGAACACCCGCAGCATCGACGGCACGAAGTGCGCGACCGTGACCTGCTCGGCGGTGATCAGGCCGGCCAGGTAGACGGGGTCCCCGTGCCCGCCGGGCCGGGCGATCACCACCGCGGCGCCGCTGGTCAGCGGCCAGAACAGCTCCCACACCGCAGCGTCGAACCCGAACGGCGCCTTGTGCAGCACCCGGTCCCCGGCGTCCAGCCCGTACTCGCCGCTCATCCAGGCCAGCCGGTTCACCACCCCGGCGTGCGGCACGATCACACCCTTGGGCTTCCCGGTGGATCCGGAGGTGTAGCTCACGTACGCCGGGTGGGCCGGCCGCAGCGGTCTGGTCTGCTCGTGGCTGGCCAGATCATCCGTCGCGGGAAGCCGGGCGAGCTGCCTGGCGGTGTCTGGGTCATCCATGACGATGCGGGCCGGCCCGCCGCCCGGCCCGGCGGAGGGACCGGCTGGATCCGCCGCCAGGCCCGGCGTTGCCTGAACGCCGGTGGTGGTGATCAGCGCGGCGGGCCGGGCGTCAGCCAGGATGTAGGCGATGCGGGCCTGCGGGTAGCCGGGGTCGACCGGCAGGTAGGCGGCGCCGGCCTTCAGCACCCCGAGCAGCGCGACGGGCAGCCGGGCCGAGCGTTCCACCGATACCGCGACCATCTGCTCCGGGCCGATGCCGCGGGCGGCAAGCAGCCGGGCTACCTGGTTGGCGGCCTGGTTCAGCTCGGCATAGCTCAGCGTGCCGTCTTCGCTGATCACCGCGGCTGCCTGCGGGGTGCGGGCGGCCTGGGCCTCGAACAGCCGGGTCAGCGTGGCGGCCTGCACCGCTACCGCCGTATCATTCCACCCGGCCAGCAGCCGGCGCCGCTCGGCGGGGCTGAGCACCTCGATCTGGCTGACCCGCTGCTCCGGGTCGTCGGCTGCCGACTCCAGCACCCGCACCAGCCAGCCCGCTATCCGCTCCGCGGTGCTTCGGTCGAACAAGCCGGCGGCGAAGCTGATGGAGCCGTCCAGCCCGTCCGGGGTGCCATCCTCGCCTCGCCGCTCGGCCAGGCGCACCGACAGGTCGAACTTGGCCGCCTCTGCTTCGGCGGCCCCGGCGTGCACGCGGAGCCCCGGGAGATCCAGCCGTGGCGCGGCATCGCTCTCCAGCGTGAGCATGGTTTGGAAGAGGGGGTGGCGGGCCAGGGAGCGGGGGGGTGCGAGGTGGTCGACGATCCGCTCGAAGGGGATGTCCTGGTGGGCCAGCGCGCCCAGCACCGCTTCCCGCACCCGCCCCAGCAGCACGCCGAATGACGGATCCCCCGACAAGTCCGCGCGCAGCACCAGGGTATTGACGAAGAACCCAACCAGATCCTCCAGCGCCGCATCCCCCCGCCCGGCCACCGGGAACCCAACCGGAATATCCTCCCCCGCCCCCAGCCGGCCCAGCAGCCCCGCCAGCGCCGCCGCCACCACCATGAACAACGTCGCCCCCCGCGCCCGCCCCAGCGCCGCCAGCCGCCCGTGCACCCCCGCACCGACCTCGAACACCACCACGCCACCCCGGTGACTGGCCACCGCCGGCCGCCGCCGGTCCACCGGCAACGCCAGCTCCACCGGCGCCCCCGCCAGCACCTCCCGCCAGTACGCCAGCTGCCCCGCCGCCAGGCTCCCCCCATCCCCCTCCGCACCCAGCACCCCCCGCTGCCACAACGCGTAATCGGCATACTGCACCCCCAGCGGATCCCACCCCGGCTCCCGCCCACCACACCGCGCCGCATACGCCACCGACACATCCCGCCCCAGCACCCCCATCGACCAGCCATCACACACCACGTGATGCGCCACCACCACCAGCACATGCTCGGCCGCCCCCACCCGCAGCAGCCACGCCGCCACCGGCGGCACCCCCGCCCTCAGATCAAACACATGCCCCACCACATCGCGCACCACCACCGCCACCTCCGCCGCCGCCACCTCCACCACCGGCACCTCCAGCTCCCAC
This sequence comes from Streptosporangiaceae bacterium, assembly GCA_036495485.1. Lineage (GTDB taxonomy): Bacteria > Actinomycetota > Actinomycetes > Streptosporangiales > Streptosporangiaceae > PALSA-505. The sequence goes on along the minus strand of DASXMU010000107.1, from coordinate 711 downwards.
TCCCCCACACCCAGCACCCGCTGCCAGGGCCGCCCATCAGCCACCGGGAACACCGTCCGCAGCACCTCATGCCGCGCCACCACATCCCCCAGCGCCGCCACCAGCGCCGCCACATCCAGCCGCCCCGCCAGCCGCGCCACCACCGGCACGTTATACGTCCCCGACGGCCCCTCCAGCTCCGCCAAAAACCACAACCGCTGCTGCGCAAACGACAACGGCACCCGCCCCGGGCGAACCCCCGCCACCACACCCGGCCGCCCACCCGACGCCCCCTCCACCAGCAACGCCACCCCCGCCGGCGTCACCGCCTCAAACAACCCCCGCACCCCCACCTCAACCCCCAGCACCACCCGGATCCGGCTCACCAGCCGCGTCGCCAGCAGCGAATGACCCCCCAGACTAAAGAAACTCTCCTCCACCCCCACCGACTCCACCCCCAGCACCTCAGCAAACAACCCACACAACACCTCCTCAGCCGGCGTAGCAGGCCCCCGCCCCACCAGCCCACCCACATACTCCGGCGCCGGCAACCCAGCCCGGTCCAGCTTCCCGTTATCTGTCACCGGCAATGCCCCGATGCTCACCACCGCCGCCGGGACCATATACTCCGGCAGCACCCCCACCACGGCCGCCCGCACCACCGCCACGTCCAGGTCAGCACCCGGCTCCGGCACCACATACCCCACCAGCCGCCGGTCCCCAGGCCGGTCC
>DASXMU010000106.1:0-12880 GCA_036495485.1 Streptosporangiaceae bacterium | reverse complement strand
GCCGGGATGGCGGCAGGCAATCTGAAGGCGGAGAAGAAGGCCGGGCTGCGGGTGCACGGCCGGACCGGCGAGCCCTGCCCGGTCTGCGGCGACACGGTGCGCGAGGTCTCGTTCGCCGACTCCTCACTGCAGTACTGCCCGACCTGCCAGACCGGCGGCAAACCGCTGGCCGACCGCAGGCTTTCCCGGCTGCTCAAGTAGCGCCCCGGGCCCAGCCGGCCCAGGGCCCGGGCTCGTGCCCGCCGGCCGCATGGCAGGCTGGACGGGATGGATGCCTTGATAGGTGATCTCGCCGGTGTGACCGGTGCACAGCATGTGCTCACCGACCCCGGCCTGCTGGCCGGCTACACCACCGACTGGACCCGCAGGTACCACGGCGACGCGCTGTGCGTGGTCAGGCCGGAGTCGGCGGAGCAGGTATCCGCGGTGCTGCGCGCCTGTGCCGCCCACGGCGCCAGCGTCGTCCCCCAGGGCGGCAACACCGGCCTGGCCGGCGGCTCGGTCCCCGGCTCTGGCTCACCCAAGGTGATCCTGTCCACCGGCAGGCTGCGCGAGCTGGGGGCGGTGGATCCGCTCAGCGCGCAGGTCACCGCCGGAGCTGGCGTGACGATCGCGCACCTCAGGGCACACGCAGCCGCGTCCGGCCTGGACTACGGGGTGGACCTGGCCTCCCGGGACTCGGCCACAGTCGGCGGGACGATCGCGACCAACGCCGGCGGGATCCACACCATCCGCTACGGTCCCACCAGATCTCAGCTGCTCGGCGTCGAGGCCGTGCTGGCAGACGGCAGCATCGTGTCCCGGCTGTCCGGGCTGCTGGCCGACAACACCGGCTACGACCTCGCCCAGCTGCTGGCCGGCAGCGAGGGGACGCTCGCGGTCATCACGGCGGCCAGGCTCCGGCTGTGGCCCGCCGAGCCTGCCTCGCTCACCCTGCTGGCGGGCGTGGACGGCATCGAGGCGGCGGCCGCCCTGTACGCGCGGCTGCGGTCGCTGAACCTCGGGCTGCGCGCCGCCGAATACGTCGAGGCGGCCGGCGTCGAACTGGTGCGCGAGGTGGCCGGGCTGCCCGCCCCGCTCAGCCCGGCGGCTCCCGCCTACCTGCTGGCCGAGATCTCCGGTTCTTTTCATTTGGAAAAAGAAATTTCCGGACAGCTGGCGCCAGTCCAAGAGCTGGAGAAGGCGGCTGTCGCGGCTGACGGGCACGCCCGCGCCGCGCTCTGGGCCTACCGGGAAAGGCACACCGAGGCGATCAGCACTGCGGGCATCCCGCACAAGCTGGATGTCGCGATCCCGCTCAGCCGGATCGCCGCGTTCCGCGGTGAGCTGGACGACGTGGTGCATGCTGCGGCTGCAGGCCGCGCGGAGACGGTCCGGATCTTCGTGTTCGGCCACATCGGCGCCGGGAACCTGCACGTGAACGTGCTCGGCCCTGATGCCGCCGACGGGGCGGTGGACGAGGCGGTCATGCGGCTCGCCGCAGCGCACGGCGGGACCATCTCGGCCGAACACGGGATCGGCAGGGCCAAGGCGCCGCTGCTGCATCTGAGCCGGTCAGCGTCTGAGATCGCGGCCATGCGGGCGGTGAAGACCGCCCTCGATCCCGGTGGCCTGCTCAACCCCGGCGTGCTGCTGTCCTGAGCTGGCCCGCACTTCTGGCGCCACCGCATCCGGCAAGATCCCCACTGCCAAGCATGATCGGGTGGCACGATGTTGCGGTGTGGGGCTAGACACACGGCCGATCGGCCGGCAGGTACGGGTGGACGCGACGGCACGGGCCGTCATCGAGTCCGCGCCCGATGCCATCGTCGCGTTCGGCACCGACCGTTTCGTGCTGCTGTGGAACCCAGCGGCCGAGCGCATGTTCGGCTGGACCGCCGCCGAGGTGGTCGGCTTTGAGCTGCAGATGATCCCGGAGGAACTGAAGGCCGAGCACAACGCCGTCCTGGAGCGGGTGCGCAGCGGCGGCCCGATCTCGCTGGCCACCCGCCGGATCCGCAAGGATGGCGGTCTGGTGGACGTCCGGATCGACACCAGCGCGCTGCGCTCACCCGCCGGGCAGGTGAGCGGCTGGGTGAACGTCTTCCACCGGACCGGCGAGGACGAGGCGGCCAGGCACCACATGGCCGAGCGCGCCAGGGTCGTGCGCAGGCTGGGCGACGTGGTCGCGGACATGAACGCGCAGCGCGACCTGCCCGCGGTGCTCGACAAGATCGCCGCCAGCCTGCGCGAGCTGACCGGTGCCGACGCTGGCGGGTTCGTGATCATCGAGGACAGCGTGCTCCGGCTGGTCAGCATGGACGGCCTGCCCGGCAGCCTGCGCGGCCGCACCGCGGCGCTGCGCACCAGCCTGGTCGGCGAGCTGATGCGCTCGGACAAGACCGTGATGATGGCCACCGGCGAGTCGGGCGGCTTCGACGACCTGATCTGGTCCGCGCTGCCCGGCCTGCACACGATCGCGCTCAGCCTGTCGCACGTCGCCGGGCGGCCCTACGGGGCGCTCTATGCGCTCTACAGCAGGCGGAAGGTCGGCCACATCGAGCTGGAGCTGCTCGAACTGCTGGCCGGGCACGCCGGGGTGGCGCTGGGCAACGCCATGGCCTTCGAAGAGGTGCTGCGGCAGCGGGCCCATGAGCGCGCGGTCATCGACGGCAGCGCGGACGGCATCGCCGTGCTCGACGGCGACGGGTACGTGCGCGACTGGAATCCGGCTGCCGACCGGCTGACCGGCGTGCCGGCCAGCGCGGCGGCCGGCCGGCCGCCGCCGTTCCCGCTGCCCGAGCCGGGTGAGAAGCTCACCCACTGGATGCCGGGCGGCCGCTGGCTCGAGGTGCTGTGCAACCGGCTGGCCGGCAGCGACGAGCGGGTGCTGGACTTCCGCGACGTCACCGCGGCCAAGGAGCTGGAGGAGGCCAAGGACCTGTTCCTGGCCACCACCAGCCACGAGCTGCGCACCCCGATCACCGTCGTGCAGGGTTTCGCCAGCACCCTGGCCCGCCGCTGGGAGAACCTGCCCGATCCGGACCGCCACTCGGCCGTGCGGACGATCGCCGAGCGCGCGGGCTCGCTCGGCCGCCTGGTGGAGCAGTTGCTGCTCGGCTCGCGGGCCGGTGCGGAGCATCTGACGGTGAGCAACGGCCCGTTCGACCTTGCCGCCATGCTGACTGGGTTCGCGGCGGCGTTCCGTACCCTGTCGGACAAGCATGTCCTGGTCGCTGACATCCCGCCGGAGCTGCCCGCCGCCCATGGCGACGAGATGGCCACCGACATCATCGTGGGCCAGCTCCTTGAGAACGCCTACAAGTACTCGCCCGAGGGCGGCACCGTGACCGTGCGGGCGCAGGAATGCGGCTGCCAGATCGAGGTCGAGGTGTCCGACGAGGGGATCGGCATCGCGCCCGGCGACCACGAGCGGATCTTCGAGCGCTTCGTCCAGGGCGAGACCGGCGACCGGCGCCGGTTCGGCGGCATCGGCCTGGGCCTGTACATCGCGCGCAGGCTGGCCAGGGCGCAGGACGGCGAGCTGACGGCCACCAGCAGGCCCGAGGGCGGCACCATCATGCGGCTGACGCTGAGCTGCGCGGACCCCAGCGAGATCGCGGCACCGGGTGACCCGGTCACGGCTCGGCCGTGACTTGTTCAGCCCCACTGGCACAGCCCCACTGGCACAGCCCCACTGGCCCCAGCACCACTGCCAGCCGGTCACCTCGCCCCACCTGCCCGTGTCGTGGTTGTTACAGCGTCGACACTCTTTGGAGTCGCAGTGGAATAACCCGTAGGCTGCGCTCTCCGTGTCGCGCCTGTGACTTGCGTAGACCGACCGCCACCACCAAGATCAACCTGCGGGTTATTCGCGGACGGGCGCTTTGGTGGACGCTGCCACAACGAGTACATTCGCCGCTGCGCCCGGCCTTCCGATTGGCCAACTGACGGTCAGGGCTGGGCGGGCTCGCGGATCCGGGGCTCGCCGCCGACCGCGTCCAGGTAGGCGTCGATGATGCCCAGCACGTCGTCGCCTGCCTGGACGATCTCGCCCTTCTCCAGCCAGATCACCCGGTTGCAGGTCTCCTCGATCTCGCTCAGGTTGTGCGCGACCAGGAACACCGTGCCGGCCTGCTCGCGCAGTTCGTCGATGCGCTGGTGGCTCTTCTTGCGGAACTCGGCGTCCCCGGTGGCCAGGGCCTCGTCGACGAGCAGGATGTCGTGGTTCTTGGCCGAGGCGATGGCGAACCTGAGCCGCGAGCCCATGCCGCTCGAGTAGGTCTTCATCGGCAGGTTGATGAAGTCCCCGATCCCGGAGAACTCCACGATGTGCGGATAGCTCTCCCTGACTTCCTGACGGTTCATCCCCATCGCCAGGCAGCCGAGGACCACGTTCTTGTCGCCGGTGAGGTCCTCGAGCAGTGCGGCGTTGACGCCGAGCAGTGCCCCATGACCGTCGGTGTAGACGGTGCCCTGTTCGGCGGGCAGCAGGCCGGCGATCGCCCGCAGCAGGGTCGACTTGCCCGAGCCGTTCCTGCCAATGACGCCGACCGCGTCGCCGCGGTACGCCACGAACGAGATCCCCCTGATCGCATGTATCTCACGGATGGAGGGGCGGCGCTGCCTGCGCAGCATCCGGAGCATGGCGGTGGCCGCGGTGCCCCGGTCGCCGCCGCCGCCATATACGCGGTACACGACGTGCAGGTCGTCCACGACGACCATCGGCTTAGCCTCGGCCATACCGAACCTCCGCGCGCCAGAAGAAGACGAAACCGACGGCCAGCGTGACGACGGCCCAGGCTGCGCCGAAGAGCCACAGGTTGGCCTCGCTGACCACGCTGGGGCAGTGGGCGCTGTTGAACAGGTTCGCGCTGAGGAACTTGTGATAGTTCGCCAGGTTGCCGAACCGCTGGATTGTGAACGGCGGTGGGTGCCGGTACGACAAGCACAGGTTCGTGTTGAGCGGCTTGCTCCCCGGCATGCTCTGCTGCTGAGATCGCAGCAATGCGTTCCTGGTGAGCGTGATGTAGATCGCCGCCGGGTTGTACTGGAGCACCCGGGCGATCGTGGGGTGGTTGAACAGGCTGGGGTAGGTCTGGATGCTAAACATGACGCCGGATATGTAGAACCAGGTCCGCACGATGAACGGCAGCAACTGGCTGACATCATCGAACCCAGCCCCCCACCTGGCCAGAATGAAGGCCGCGCCCACGTTGAACAGGGCCTGCATGATCAGGACGGGAATGATCAGCAGCCAGGTCCAGGTGATTGGCTGGCCGACGGCCAGCACGGTGGCGACGATTACGACGAGCGAGATCGCAAGCTGCTGCAGCTCGATCAGCACATAGCCGAGCGGCAAGCAGGCCCGCGGGAAGTAAAGTGCCCTGATCAGCGGCAGGGTATCGAACATCACCCGCGATGAGGTGATGAACGACCGCTGGGTAAAGTTGAAGATGAAGACCCCGACGACCAGAAACGCGATGAAATCGGGCACGCCGCGCTTGGTGTTCAGGATCAGCCCGAAGATCAGATAGTAGACGGCCGCGTTGAGCAGCGGCGTCAGGACCTGCCAGACCTGGCCGAGCCTGGCATCGGTGTACATGGCGACGTTCCGCGCCGTGGCGAAGCCGGTGATGAAGAAACGCCGCTGCCACAGCCGCTTGATGTACTCCAGCAGCGGCGGCCTGGCCGCGCTCGGCTTGAGGCCGTGTCTCTTGGCCAGCTCGGTCAGCGACCCCTCGGGCAGCATGCCGTTCAGCTCGCGCAGGCCGACCGCGGTGGTGCCGCCGTCCTCCGCGGTGGCCACCACGCTGGAATCGGTCAGACTGCCGGGCCCGCTCATCCGGCCGCGGCCGCTCAGGCTGCCAGGCCCGCTGAGCTGGCCGGAACGACCTGCGGGAGAACCACTCATGCCGGAGAGCCTATTGGCCGGTGCGGGCTGCCCGGCGCAGTGCGGGGCAACTGGGCCGGCCGCGGTGCCGGTTCCCTGCCCGTACCCGGTGAGTTGTATGGGGCAACTGTCACCCGCCGAATGTACCATCCGCAACGGTTGTGAGGTACAACTACTGCTGTGGACGGTGCGGACTTCGACGCGGAGCTGGGCAGCCTGCTCATCCAGCTCCTGCGGGGCATGGCCCCTGCGACCGCGGACGACGCGGCAGACCAGGCCAAGGATGTCAGCGTATCGGCCTCCGAGGGCCGCGCGCTCGTGCAGCTTTTCGCCGCGCGCGGGATCGCCCAGGGGGAGCTGGCCAGCCTGCTCGGCCTGGAGAAGAGCACGGTGAGCAGGCTCGCCGCCGGGCTGGAGCAAAAGGGCTGGATCAAGCGTGGCCGGGACGAGGGGAACCAGCGCTACATCCGGCTCTACCTCACACCGTCCGGTTCGGAGATCGCGGTCAGGCTGCTGCACGCCTGGGAGTCGAAGCAGGCGAGAATCATGGCCGCGCTGACCGACGCCGAGCGGGCCGGCCTCGCCGCCGGCCTGGGCGGCCTGCTGCGCGGCCTGATAGCCGAGGGAATCCTCGCTGGTTCGGCCTCGTCCGGCACCGCGGACGGCACCGAAACCACGTAACGGGCCAGTGAGGGTTCTTCAAGACCGGCTAGCGAGGGTGGGCGATTTGGGCCTGCCCGAGTGCCGGTGCAGGTGGCACTGCGGCAACCGGAGTGGGTTTCTTGAAGAACCGTAGCGTTGAGTCAGACACGGTGCAGGTGGCACTGCGGCAACCGGAGTGGGCCTCTTGAAGAACCCGAACTTCTGAAGAAAGCACAGTGAATAGTTGCCATCGGGGAGGGTGTGGCGGTTTCCTGACGCCGTCTCCGGGGCATTTTCCGGCTCGTACCCGTTGGAGTGGATCATTCACCCGGAACCGGATGGGTACTCAGGGAGGTGAGTGCGTCGAGCAGGGTTTTGCTCCCGCATGCACCTTCCAGCGTAGGCATCGCCCGCCACGGTCTCGACGCTGACCTGCGCGCACACGGCGTCCCCGAAAGCCTGGTGGCGGACGCCATCCTGGTGCTGAGCGAGCTGATGAGCAATGCGGTCCGCCATGCGGACCCGCTGCCGGGTACTCAGGTGCGCGTGGCCTGGACCCTGACCGGGGGGATGCTGGAGATAGCGGTCAGCGACGGCGGCGGCCAGGGCCGCCCGCATACCGAGGTGCCGTCACCGACGTCCATCGGCGGCCGGGGTCTGAGCATCGTCGAGTACCTGTCCAGCTGCTGGGGCGTCCGCACCTGCGAACCCGGCACAACGGTCTGGGCCACCCTGCCGGTCGCCCCGAACGGTACGCCAAAGCCCAACGGCACCAGCCAGCCCAGAACTCACCGGTCGCCAGCAGCACGCAGCCGCTAGCTGCTATCTCTACTCGCGGCGCGACCTGCGGCCGGCCGAGAATGCCAGCTTCATGACACCGAAACCGACCAGCACGATCAGTGCGATCCAGAAGAGCGCCACGAGCTTGGCGACAATCCAGACCACCAGCATGACCGCGACAATGACGCCTACGAGCGTGAGGATCAATCGTCCCATGAGTCCAGAGTACGGCTAGTCCATACCGCCTGCTACGCCGCTTAACCGGTTCTCAGTTCATCCGTAGCTCAGGCTCAGCCGGCCTTCAGCGGCCAGCCGGGGAGCCCGGGTTGGGCATCTGTCCCAGGGCGTCCGAGAGCATCCGGAAGGTGGGGCAGGGCCACCGCCACATGCAGCTCCGGCATCGCAGGATCGGGCTGGACGGGTCGGTGGAGATGCCGCCGGCGTCCAGCGGTGCGTGCAGTTCGAGCAGGCGCAACCCCAGGTCGGCGAAGCTCAGCATCTCTTCCCTGGCCCGCCCGAGAAACTCGATGTCGTCGAGGGTGAACCTGGTGGTGACGGGCACGATGCCATCCCGGTTCACCAGCTGGGTGTAGTGACCGCTCTTCTCCAGCCAGGATGCCGCGTTACCGGCCCTGACCCGCAGGGCGTCCAGTTGCTTGCGGAGCAGGACGCGCTGTGGATCCTCGGGCGGATCCTCGGCAGATCCGCTTCGGGTGTGGAAATCGGCGTGCCCCGGCGAGGTCTGGGTGAACTCCTGCCCACCCGGCTCGGACGGGGCAGTGGGCTGCGGCTGGGCGGCAGCGGGCGGCTCCACCTGAGCGGGTGCGGGCGGGTACGGTGCCTGGCGGCCCGTCGTCGGCGCTGGCGCCACCGGCTGTGGCGATGCCCCGGCGGCCTGGCTGCTTATCTGTGACTGAGGGACTGGTGGCTGTGACTGAGGGACTGGTGGCTGCTCGGGAGGTTCGGGTACCACGTAGCCTCCGGGCGCGACAGGCCGTTCCGGCACCGCGGGCGGCGACACAACAGATGAAAATGCGAGCGGCTGCCGAGTCGCGGGCGGGGCAGGCGGGTACGCCACGGACGGGCGCGGATAACGCTCATGCTCGTGGAAACGAGCGCTCAGGCCGCGTTCCAGCACCATGTCGGCGGCCACCGGAGCCGACAACGGCATCCCCGGCGGCAGAACCTCCGGATCCTCGTCACCGTCACCCGTAATGTTCATTTGAGGTGCTCCGCTCAGGCTGAAATGGTGCACACCATCCAGCTTGACGCACAACGGAGCGTATCGGAAGCCAAATCTTCGAGTACGCTCCGTGACGGACTGGTAGCCGACCTCATGTGCAGGTAAGGTACCGCAGGTGGAGCTTAAGGTTTCGAGCCGATCCGAAGGCGATCGCACCGTCGTTGCCGTATCAGGAGAAATAGATCTGTATACGGCACCGCGACTGCATAGCGAGCTCGCGGCGGCAGTAACGGTCGAGGGTCAGCCCCATGTCGTGGTCGACATGGCTGGAGTCGAGTTCTGCGATTCCACTGGAATGAACGTGCTGCTCGCGGCTCTGCGCCGGGTACGTGAAAAGGGCGGAGAACTCGTCCTCGCCGGGCCGCGTCCAGCGGTGCGGAAGATCCTGCAGGTAACCGGCCTCGAGTCGGTGTTCACTGTGGTGGATGACCCCGCGGCGGTCGCCGGGCAATAGCAGCTTCGCTGCCACAGTCCGGCTCGTGTCATACCGCGTCGGCACTAGGATCGCTCCATGTCTCCAAGCGGTGACGTTGCCGTTATTATCCCGGCGCGGAACGAGTCCGACAGAATCGACGCGACCGTCCGGGCCGCGGCCACACTTCCCGGGGTGGATCTCGTCCTCGTCGTCGACGACGGATCGACGGATCAGACCCGGGCCATCGCCGAGCGGGCCGGTGCCAGCGTGGTCAGGCACGCCAGGGCGCGCGGCAAGGGCGGGGCGATGGAGACCGGAGCCGAAGCGGTCAACCTGCTCGACCAGCGGGAAGGCCGCCAGATCCCCCGTCACCTGCTCTTCCTGGACGCCGACCTGGGCGACACCGCGAAGCATGCGGGCCCGCTCACTGAGCCGGTGCGCGACGGCGGGGCGGACATGACGATCGCCGTGTTCACCAGCCTCGTCAAGCTCGGCGGGCATGGTTTCGTGGTCAAGCTGTCCAGTGCCGGGGTCAAGCGTGCCACCGGATGGACCCCCACCCAGCCGCTCAACGGCCAGCGCTGCCTCACCCGGGCCGCCTTCGAGGCTGCCAGGCCGATCGCGCCCGGCTTCGGCGCGGAGACCGCGCTTACCATCGACCTGCTCCGCAAGGGCAAGCGGGTCACCGAGGTCGAGGTCCCGCTGGCCCACCGGGCCACCGGCACCGACTGGCGCGCCCAGTTGCACCGGGCCAGGCAGTTCGCCGACGTGGGCAGGGCGCTGGCCCGCCGCCTATGACCGTCCGCAGTACCGACCGGATCGCCAGCGGGTGTGCTTTCTTTCGCCAGCGGGTGTGCCCGTGACGGCTGGTGGGGCATCGTCCCGGCGCGCTGGCTGGTGGCGGGCGCCTTGGGTGGGCTCGCCGGTGGGTGTGCGGGTGCGGCGTATGCGCGGCGGGGAACTGGCAGCCGCGCACCCCGGGAAGGCTGCCAGCGGCCAGCTGGCCGATGTCCACCAGCCGCCAGGGACCCCTGCCCGTGCGTGGGCTCGCCGGGTAGCCGCATCGCAGGTCTTGTCCTCGGGGCCGGCCGGGGCAGGAGCGACCGCGATAAGCGTCGTGCTCACGATCGCCGTCGCGGCGCTCGGGCCGTCGGTGATGGAGCCGCCGTTGCCCGGCCGGCCGGGGCAGCCGCCGTGGGCCTTCGCCGCGCACCCGTCGCCCTACCTGGTGCTCGCGCTGACTGGGCTCGCGATCATCGCCGGAACGTTCGGGCTGGTTGTGACCATGCGCGCGGTGCGCTGTGGCTGGCAGGCCGCACCCCGGCTTTTCCTCGCCGCCGGACTCCTGGCGGCCGTGCTGTTGGCCCTGCTGTGTCCTTTCGGTAGCTCAGACCATTTGAGTTATGCCGCCTACGGACGGATGCTGGCCAGCGGACATAACCCCTACCTGAGTGGGCCCAACGTGCTGGCCCGGCTCGGCGATCCCATCGCGCGGGCGGTCGAGGCGCCCTGGCAATCGAGCCCGTCGGTGTACGGCGTGCTGGCGACCGGCGGGCAGGCGCTGGCTTCGCTGCTCGGCGGGACCTCCGTCAGGCTGACCGTTTTCCTGCTGTCCCTGCTCAACCTGGCCGGGTTCGCGGGCACCGGGCTGCTGCTGCACCGGCTCGCGGCCGGGGACCGTGGCCGCCAGCTGCGGGCCGCGCTGCTGTGGACGTGCAACCCGCTGCTGCTGCAGGTGCTGGTCGCGGGCGAGCACGTGGACAGCCAGGCGATCGTGTTCGGGGTGGCTGCCGTGGCCGTCTTCGCCCTGGCGCTGCGGCGGGCGGCGGCCGGGGACGGCGCCCGGCGGTGCGTGCCGCTGGCGCTCGCCGCTGGCGCGCTTGCCGGGCTCGGGTTCGCGGTCAAGCTCAGCATGATCCTGGTGGCGGCTGGCCTGCTGGTGACCTGCTTGCTGACCGGGCCGGTGCGTGCCGCTGGCCGCTGGAGCGTGGCCTGGCCGCGCGGGCCGGTTGCCTGGGTCGCGTCCGGCCTGGTTGCCGGGTTCGCGGCGGTGACGGCGGCGGCCGTGGCCATCGGCGGCGCCGCGTCGGTGCGAGCCGCCTTCTCGGCCGGAAGCTACGTGTCGATCGGCACGCCGTGGCGCTGGCTGCGGTCGGCGATCAGGGTCGCGACCGGCGAGAGTGCCGCCGACAGCATCGTCAAGATCCTCGCCGTGCTCGCCGTGCTCGGCCTGGCCTGGCTGCTGCTGCGCCGCCTGCCCGGACCCAGCCGGCTGCTTCCGGCAGCCGGGACGGATGGCGGGCCGGCTGCCGTGGGGATGGCCGCCAGGGCCGCGCTGGCCTTCTCGCTTGCCTGGCTCACCGCCGGGCCCTACCTGCTGCCCTGGTACGACGGCCTTGCCTGGGCGCTGCTGCCGCTGCTGCCCTGGTCCAGCATCGACTGGTTCGTGACTGCGCAGACCGGCGCGCTGGCGATCGGCTACCTGCCGGCCAGAGTGGTCGCGATGCCGGCCGGGACCGGCTGGCTGGAAACCGTGGTGCGCACGGCGATCACCCCCGCGCTGCTGCTGATCACTGCCGTCGCCCTGGTGATCACGCTGCAATCTGGGCAAACGTCAAATCGGACAGTCCCAGTGTGAACGCTCTGTAACAGCTATAGTGCGCTGTGTGACAGTGGTAGTAGCGTGGGTTGGCATCCTGGTTAGCGCGGTGGGTATCGCGGTGGGCCTGACGGCCAGAAGCCGGGCAGCCAAGGCCGCCGAAGAGTGCATGGCGCTGGCCCGCAGCAACGTCGGGTCCACGGGGCTGGACCCGCGTGCGGTACGCGATATGGCGATCATCCGCTACGACGCGCTGGAGGAGATGGCCGGCCAGCTGTCGTTCTCCGTGGCGCTGCTCAACGCCCTCGGCGACGGCATGGTCATGACCTCGATCAACGGACGCTCCGAAACCAGGACCTACGCCAAGATCATCGTCGGCGGCCACGGCACCCAGGAACTCTCCCCCGAAGAGGAGCAAGCGGTCCGCTCGGCCCGCCTCGGCCAGGACGCCGTCAGGGCCACAGTCACCAGGTAACCAATTCGGCATCGTCCCCGTGGGCCAGGGGCCTGGCCGCCGCACCCAAGACGCAGGCCTGGCATCCTGATCTGATGCAGCAGCACAGGTACGCCTACCTAGGACCGCCAGGCACCTTCACCGAAGCCGCCCTGCACAGCCTCCCGGACTTTGCCGATGCCGAGCCGGTGTCCTGTCCTACCATCCAGGCCGCCCTGGAGGCCGTCCGCCTGGGCTCGGCAGACCGCGCCGTGGTCCCCATCGAGAGTTCGGTAGACGGCGCTGTCACCGCCACCGTGGACGAACTGGCCACCGGCGGGGAACTCTTCATCTGCGCCGAGGTCCTGCTGCCAATAGCCTTCGCCCTCCTGTCCCGCCCCGGCACCCCACTCGGCGAGGTCCACCGCATCGGCGGCCATCCGCAAGCCCAAGCCCAGTGCCGCAACTGGCTGGCCGCCAACCTTCCGGCCGCCGAATGGCTCCCCGCCGCCTCCAACGCCATGGCCGCCCAGCAGGTCGCCTCCGGTGACCTGGACGCCGCCCTGGCCGGTGCCTTCGCCGCTACCGGCTACGGCCTGTCCGTCCTGGCCGAGAACGTCCACGACAAGTCCACCGCCGTCACCCGGTTCGTCGTGGTCAGCAAACCAGGCCCCCTGCCCGTCCCCAGCGGCGCCGACCGCACCTCCCTGGCCGCATTCCTGGCCAACGACCACCCCGGCGCCCTCATGGAGATCCTCACCGAGTTCTCCGTACGCGGCATCAACCTCACCCGCATCGAGTCCCGCCCCACCGGCGACGAACTGGGCAAGTACTACTTCTGCATCGACTGCGAAGGCCACATCGACGACGCCCGCGTAGGCGAAGCCATCATGGGC
>DASXMU010000105.1:0-11243 GCA_036495485.1 Streptosporangiaceae bacterium | reverse complement strand
AGTAACGGCGGTTTGGATTTGTCCGGGCTGCCACTGGCCGGTCCGCGCTGATCCGCAGGTTCGGCCGAATTGCCGCCCCGGCGTTAACTGTTTGCCGGAGGCGCGGAGCCCAAGCTTTGGAGTTGCTGGTAACTGAAGATGTTTTCCTTCACAAGCGCCCCATTGGTCACACAGCCGTCACTGCAATCGCGATGCTGGCACTCCCTGGCACCACGCGCTGGCGAGAGTACGCGGACAACGGCCGCGGCTGCGCCCCAGGCGCGCCGGGCTGGGGCGCGTACCGCGTCGGCTGCCGGCCGGACGATGGCGCTGGTCCGGAGTTTCGCGGGCCACCGCCGCGCCAGGGCGACGAGCTGATCACTTATCTAGCTGGGGAGAGCGTCTGCCACCCGGCCCGAAGTCAGGTAATGCTGGCTGGGGCCGGGTTTGTGTTGCATGGCTGAACGACTGGGTGGACGGCGGCGCGGTCGCGGGCCTGCCGGGCATACCTGGGGTGTCTCCATGTTCTTTGCCAAGCCCGCCCGGCTCCACCTGGCCAGTGGTGTCGATGGCACAGCGACACCACTGGGTGGCGGTCAACGGCACATCGACACCACGAGGGGTTGGATATGGGAAGGCTTGCCGGGCAGTTACGGCCCAGCGTTCGTGGGCGCGATCCGGCCGTGGTTCCTGCAGTGCCCGCTGTGAGGTGCCAAACACGAAACCATCCCCTCGCCGTGGTCGGCTTACAGTGCCTGCGGTGCCGGTGTGGGCTGCGCCTGCGGTGCCGGTGTGGGCTGCCAAACACGGAACCACCCCCGCCGTGGTCGGCTCATGGTGCCTGCGGTGCCGGTGTGGAATGCGAGCACGGCACGGTCCCGGCCGTCCCCGGCACCCGGTTCGGGTCGGCGGGCGGCATCCGGCTATGGTGCCCGGGGTGCTGGTCAGCGGGGTTGGTGCGCGCAGCCATGGACAGGAGTCTTGGCGACATACCGTGTACGGTGTACCTAAAAGTTTCATGATTGTTTCTATGCAATCGATGTGGTCATCGCACTAGTCCGCCCGAGTGGCCCCAAGGAGGAGGGACGCCCGATGATCGCACCAGGAAGCCCCACGGTGCGGCGGCGCAGGCTGGCTGCTGAGCTGCGCGGGATCAGGGAGAGCAAGGGCAAGAGCGGCGATTCCGTGGCCGCGGCGCTCAGGTGGTCACCCTCCAAGATCAGCCGGTACGAGCGAGCCCGGACCGGTCTGCGGCCGCGCGAGGTCGAGCGGCTGCTCGACTACTACGAGATCACCGGCCCCCGCCGCACGCTGCTTCTCGAGCTTGCCGAGGATGCGGCTCAGAAGGGCTGGTGGGAAGAATTTGGCGAAAGTCTTTCCGAGGATTACCAGCAGTTTATCGGCCTTGAGCACGAGGCAACCTCGATTGCCATCTGGCATGTCGACGTTGTCACTGGTTTACTGCAAACCGAGGCGTACGCCCGGCACATTATCAGCACCTACAGCCGGGTCGAGCCGATAGCGCCGGGCATGATCGGCCGGATGGTCCGGGTCCGCCTGCGGCGCCAGCAGGTGCTGAGCCGCGACGATCTGAATCTGACGGTTGTGTTCGACGAATCGATCTTGCAGCGCCGGATCGGCAATGATGCGGTGATGTACGAGCAGCTCCAGCATCTCGCGCGTGCGGCCGACCGGCCGAACCTGACGATCCAGGTCCTGCCCCTGGCCGCGCAGCACACCGTTTTCGGTGAATCCTTTGTGATATTCGGCTTCGGCGTGGACGAGGACGCGATGCTGCAGGACGTGGTGAGCACCGAGCATCTGAGAACCGGTTTCTCCCTGGAGGGGGAGCGGGAGACCTACCTGCACCGAATCGCGTTTCAGATGCTCTCCGATGCATCGCTCAACCCGGCCGACTCCAAGGAGCTCATCCTCGAAACGGCGGAGAAGTGCTGGTCCGGCGCCCGCCAGGCCGGCTGACTTCAACGCCCCCCGGCCGCTGACTTCTGTGCATCCGGTTCGCTAACTCCGCGCTGGTGGCTTTCGGCCGTTGCGTACACCGCTGGGACATCAAAACTTTACGCGTGTCGCGCTACATAATCCTTACGGGATAGTGAGGTTCTGCTAACCTTGTGATGATCATGTACTACGTACTGTAGTCAATAGGCTACATTACGTGTCTCGGTCGGCCGGCCGGCGCCACCAAAACGACATTCAGCGAGGTAGACAGACGTGGACAGAACTACGCCCGCGAGTCACTGGGTTAAGAGCTCTCTGAGTTTCGCCAACGGCAACTGTGTTGAGGTTGCTGGCCTGTCAGAGGGCGAGATCGGCGTTCGCAACAGCCGGGAGTCGGATGGGCCGGTTCTCCGGTTCACACCGGATGAGTGGCATGCGTTCCTGGGTGGCGTCCGTAACGGGGAGTTCGACCGTTTCGGCAGGAAGTAACGCCACAAAGCATAGTGCCGTAGCACTCTGCTTGAGATAACCGTCGATCAGGTCACAAGCGGACCGCCCTGTGCAGTTTTCGGCTGGGGTACAGGTCGCCCCCTGTGAGTTCACCAACCATGATGGCGGCGTGACTGGCAGGACCGCTGATACGTGATCGCCGGATGCTCTTATGAAGCTCCGGTCCAGGCACCCGTGGGCGAAGCGGTCACCCGAATGGGCTGATCGTTTCATCCGCCACGAGTGCCTGGACCGGATGCTGGGCATCGTGCTCGGGACCGCCGGGTGACAGAAATCAAGGCAAAGAAATCCCGGTACTCCCGCGAGTTCAGGACACGTCGGGCATCATCGGCGGGTGGCAGAATCCTGGTCTAACCGCGGATCCGACTGGGAGGACTCGCCCGGAGGCAGGCGGCGCGAGTCATCGGGAGGCGGGCGGAGACCTCCCCAGCGGCGGTCGCCGAGTCGCCGCGGCCGGACTGAGCGGGCCGCGATTGCCGCGCTGGTCATGATCGTTGTGCTGGGGTTTGTTGCCTGGTACCTGAACCGGGTGCACAAACAGACCAACGCGGCGGCGCCGGCGCACGCAACCAAGCCATCGGCCACGTCACGGGGCTTGCCTGCGGCCGAGTCGGGATTGCTGCCCTGGCACCTGAGAGCCCCGCTCAGCCGTGAGGTGGTCGTCCCAGGGCGCGGCGGGCTGGTCGTGCTGGGCGGGCTGACCGCCAGCGGTGGCTCGACCGGGACGGTTTACTCGCTGGGCCTGGTCCGGGGGGTCGAACGCCATGTTGGGGTTCTGCCCAGCCCGGTGCATGATGCCGCGGTGGGTCTGGCCGGGAGCCGTGCGCTCGTCTTCGGCGGCGGGGCGCCAGCCACGATCGCGGGGGTCCAGGGGATCACGCTCAGCGGCCACGGCAGCGGCGCGGCCGGCTCCGTGGGCTCGCTGCCCGCTCCCCGCTCCGACGTGGTCGGCGTCACGATTGGCAACACGACCTACCTGGTGGGCGGGTACACCGGCACCCATCCGGACGCCGCCGTGCTGGCCACCACCGACGGCCACCGCTTCGCCACGGTCGCGAACCTGCCGGTGCCGGTCCGCTACCCGGCCGTTGCCGCGCTGGACGGCCAGATCTACGTCTTCGGCGGCCAGGCCATCACCGGCCCGCAGGCCGGCAAGCCGGTGAACGTGATCCAGGCCGTCAACCCGGCCCGCCATAGCGCGGCCGTGGCCGGTCATCTGCCCGAGCCGCTGTCCGGCTCGGCGGCGGTGACACTGAACGGCGAGGTGTTCCTGGCCGGCGGCGAGAGTTCCACGCCGCAGCAGAACCCCCGCGGGGCCGGCACGACCCAGCTCACCCCGGGGGAGTCCAGCACCGCGGGCGGCGCCGTGGCCTCGCCGCTGTCCACCGTGGACACGATCTGGGCGTTCAACCCGGTGAGCAAGCGGCTGCTCGTGGCCGGGCGGCTGCAGGTGCCGGTGTCGCACGCCGGTGTCGCCGTGATCGGCTCCACCGCCTGGATCGTCGGCGGGGAATCGCACAGCACCATGGTGGACTCGGTCCAGCTGATCAAACCGAACCGGGCGTTCGGCACGGCCGGCGCGGCCGGGGCCGGCTCACCCTACTTCGGTGCCAAGCTGCTCATCGCCGACCGGGGCAACGACCGGCTGTTGCTGCTAAGCGACACCATGAAGACGGTCTGGCGGTATCCAGCCCCGAACCTGCCGCGGGACCCGCTGGGCTTCTACTTTCCCGACGACGCATTCTTCGCCAGACACGGCACGGTTATCGTGTCCAACCAGGAGCAGAACGAAACGGTCCTGGAGATCGCCTACCCGTCCGGGAAGATCGTCTGGTCCTACGGGCATCCCGGCCGGTCCGGTGCCGCTGCTGGCTATCTCTACGAGCCTGACGACGCCTACCTGCTCAAGAACGGCCAGATCACGGTGGCCGACGCCTACAACTGCCTGGTGCTGGTGATCAACCCGGACCACACCATCGCCCACCAGATCGGGACCGTCGGCCAGTGCGTGCACCACCCGTCGGCCGCGATGGCGCCGCCGAACGGTGACACCCCGCTCCAGGACGGCAACCTGCTGATATCGGAGATCAACGGATCCTGGGTCAGCGAGTACACCCCGGCCGGGAAGCTGGTCTGGGACACTCACCTGCCGATCGGCTACCCGTCCGACCCGCAGCAGCTGGCCGCGGACCGCTACCTGATCGCCGGCTACACCGCCCCCGGCCAGATCCTGGAGTTCAACCGGGCTGGCCACATCTTCTACCGCTACCGTGCGCCGTCCGGGCCCGGCATGCTCAACCACCCGTCGCTGACCGAACTGCTGCCCAGCGGGGTCTTCATGGCCAACGACGACTACAACGACCGGATGGCCGCGATCGACCCGTCCACTGGCGCGCTGGTCTGGCAGTATGGCGTCACCCGCCGTCCCGGCACCGGCCCGGGCCAGCTCAAGACCCCGGACGGCTTCGACCTGCTGCTCCCGAACGGATCGACCCCCACGCATCCCTTCACCGGCTGACCGTCACGGCGCGGCCGGCGACGTGTATGCCGGCCAGTCCGGCCACTGGACCAAAACTCCCCGCTGAGCCGTGACACATTTCCCTGGCCTGTTCCGTCGTATCGGTGACGAACCGAATCGCAATCCTTGACCGAGGAGAAGTCATGCAAGCACGGATGAAGAACCCGGGCCTTGTCCTGGATGTGACCGGGCCGATCCAGCAGATCGTAGCGGTGATCACCGCGGCCGGCGTCGAGCAATCCACTCTGGACCTGGTGCACATGCGGGCCAGCCAGATCAACGGCTGCGGCTGGTGTGTGGACTACGGCGCCCGCGCGATGCGCAAGGCCGGCGAGAACGACGAGCGGATGGCGACTGTCGCGGCCTGGCGTGACGTGCCCTACTTCACCGATGCCGAGCGGGCCGCGCTGGCCCTGGCCGAGGCGGCCACCCGGCTGGCCGATCGCTCCGACGCCGTGCCCGACGACATCTGGGACGCCGCCGCCGACCACTTCGACGAGAAGCAGCTAGCCGCCCTCGTGCTGATGGTCGCTGTCACCAACCTGTTCAACCGGATCAACGTCACCACCCGGCAGGTCGCCGGCAACTGGGGCTGATCCCACGGAAGGAAGGCCATTCCCCGGTTGGGTGCTGCCGGGGAGTGGCCTTTTGTGGGCTGCTGCCCTGCCTGCCTGGCTGAGCGATTGGTCCGCCCCCGTACCGTCCCGTGATTTCTTTTTTTGGAAAGGAAATAAAATCACCGGACGAGCTTGCGCCACGGATCGCGAGGACAGAAGCTCAGATCTCGCTGCGGACAAGCCCGGCCGGCCATGCCGCTGTCGGCCACGGCGACGCCGATGGAGTCTGCTGCCACGGTGTTCTCCTCAGGTGTAGAAGGGCGGGCGGTCTTTCATGACGACGCCGGTGCGCTCGCGGGATGCTAGCGCGGCGAGCGCGGCCTCGCTCACCGCCGCCGCCGCGTAGCCGTCCCAGCAGGATGGGCCGGTGGGCTGGCCGGCCGTCACCGAGCTCACCCAGTCGGCCAGCTCGGCGTCGTAGGCGAGGGTGAACCGGTCGCGCCAGCCGGAGACGACCGGTTCGCTGATCGTTCCCGCCGCGCGCAGGGTCGCGGCGGCCGGGTGGGCCAGCGACACGGTTCCGGTCTCGCCGACGACTTCACAGCGGATGTCGTAGCCGTAGCGGCAGTTGACGAATATCTCGACATCGACGTGCACCCCGCCGCGGGTCTCCATCAGCAGCAGTTGCGGGTCGTGCAGCCGGGCCGGGGCGTAGCTGGTGCGGCGGGGGAGCAGCACCGACACCGCGGTCACCTCGTCGCCGAGCAGCCACCGGACGATGTCCATCTCGTGCGGGGCGGAGTCGGTGATCGGCATGTCGCTGGTGTAGGTGGCTGGGACTGACGCGTTGCGGTGCACGCAGTGCACGAGCAGGGGTGCCCCGATAGCCCTCGCGTCGATGGCCTGCTTGAGCGCGAGGTAGCCGCCGTCGTAGCGGCGCATGAAGCCGACCTGGACCAGCCGCCTGCCCGCGGCCATCTCGGCTTCCATGATCCGCAGGCAGGCCTCCGCGGTGGGGGCGAGCGGCTTCTCACAGAAGGCCGGCTTGCCCGCCCCGATCGCCGTCAGCACGAACTCCTCGTGAGCCGGGCCGGGCGCGGCGACCAGGACCGCGTCCACGTCATCGGCCGCGATTACGTCGTGCCCGGTGGGCAGCGACCTGGCAGCAGGCAGGGACTGCGCGACCACGTCGGCCCGGTCGCCGTCGGCGTCGGTGACAGCCGTGACGAGGGCGCCCGGCACGACGCTGGTCAGCCTCCGGGCATGATCCTGGCCGATCATCCCCACTCCGATGATCCCCACGTTGACCGTCATCGCCGCCCCTTATGCGCCGTTGCCACCTGGTACACCCCGCCACGTTGGTGGCGCTGCCGCCCAGGTACTTGCCGAACGACTGCACGTCCTCCAGGCCGGCCCAGGTCTGCAGCGGGTAGAGATCCACCCCCACCCGCCCCATGGTCAGCACGTCGAGCGGCCCGGCCGCAGGGTGGGACTCTGGCCTGGAAAGTCCGGCCGTCACCGAGCCTCGCTTCCGTCATTCCCGCCGGGTGCTTCGGCGGCCAGCTCGCGGGCGGCCTCGGCGATCTGCTTGTCCGGCGCCATCGCCGCCAGCTCCTCGCTGAGCTGCTGCAGCTCGGCCCCGCCGGCCATCAGCGTGGCCAGCTCGTCCACGCTGGTCTCGCTCTTGGCGTAGGAGCCGAGCAGCCGCCCCCGGCGCAGCAGGGCGAACCTGTCGCCCACCGGGAAGGCATGGTGCGGGTTGTGGGTGATGAAGACGACGCCCTTGCCCATCTCCTTGGCCTGGACGATGTACTTGAGCACGACCCCGGACTGCCGGACACCCAGGGCGGAGGTGGGCTCGTCCAGGATCAGCACACTGGCGCCGAAGTAGACAGCCCGGGCGATGGCCAGCGCCTGACGCTCACCGCCGGACAGCGTGCCCACGGTCTGCTCGGGATCGCGCACGTCGATCCCCATCTTCCGCAGTTCCTCGCGCATGATCCGCCGTGACGAGGCGGCGTCCAGCCGACGCAGCGGCCCGCGGCCCTTGGCCGGCTCCTGACCGAGAAAGAAATTGCGCCACAGCGACATGAGCGGAACCGTGGCTAGATCCTGGAACACCGTGGCGATGCCGTGCGACCTGGCGTCGCGCGGCCCGGCCAGGGTGACCGGCACCCCGTCGATGAGGAACTCACCGGAGTCCGGCGGGAAGACACCGGAGAGGATCTTGATGAGGGTGGACTTCCCGGCCCCGTTGTCGCCCAGGACGCAGGTGACCTGGCCCCGGTAGACCTGGAGCGATACGTCCTGCAGCGCGTTGACGCTGCCGAAGTACTTGCTGACCCCGCGCACTTCCAGCCGCGGCTGCTCCGCCGTCTCCACGGGGCTCACCTCCGTGCCCTCTGCGCTCTGCGGTACACGACCATGTTGACGACCACCGCCAGGAACAGGACCACGCCCATGAAGGTGAAGTTCCAGGAGCTGTCCCAGTTCGCGTAGATCACGCCCTCGGTGGCCATGCCGATGATGCATGCCCCGATGGCCGCGCCGATGGCCGAGCCATACCCACCGGTGAGCATGCACCCGCCGACGACCGCCGCAATGATGTAGTAGAACTCATAGCCCGCGCCCTGCTCCGATGTCGCCGAGGCGGCCTGGGTGAACGTGATGGTGCCGACCAGGGCGGCCGCCATCGCGGTGGTCATGAACAGCGTGATCTTGGTCCGGTTGACCGGCACACCGGTGTTGCGGGCCGCGTTCATGTCGCCGCCCACCGCGTAGATCCAGTTGCCGAAGGTGGTCCGGCCCAGGATCCACGCCGCCACCACGGCGACCGCGACGAACCACAGCACGGAGATCTGGTAGCCGTTCGGCACCGCCACGCTGGAGCCGAACGAGCCGCCGAACACCGACTGGGCGCTGCCGAAGCCGGAATGCGGGCCCGGTGGCAGCGAAACGCTGGTGCTGCCGTGGTTGACCAGCAGGACCCCGCCGATGCTGAGCCCGCGCAGGACGAAGTAGGTGGCCAGCGTCACGATGAAGCTCGGCAGCTTCGACTTCACCACCACGATGCCGTTGATGAAGCCGATCAGCCCGGCGAAGACGAACGTGGCCAGGATCGCCAGCCAGGCGTTCCAGTGCCAGTACCCGATCAGCAGGCCGATCATGATCGCCGTGACGCCGGTCATGATGCCGGTGGACAGGTCGAACTCCCCGCCGATCATGAGCAGCCCGACCGGGACGGCCATGATCCCGTAGAAGGCAGCCTGCTGGCTCCAGGCGGCCAGCCCGGTCTGGGTGATCCAGAGGTGGCCGGGGGTGGCGTCGGCCGAGGTGAAGACGAGGAACACGACCACCAGGCCGGACAGGGCGCCCAGCTCTGGCCGGCGCAGCAGGCGGGTCAGGTTGCTGGTCCCAGGCAGCCGTTCGCCGCGTGGGACCGGCGCCTGCGGGCCAGCGCCCCGGGTTGCCGTTGGTTTGACATCCATGGGCTGATCCTTCGGTCCTTCGGTCGGTGGCGCCGATGCAGGGCCCAGCACCGGTACCGGCGAACCGGTCAGTCGTCTCCGGCCTTGATGGCGGCCTGGACGCGGGAGACGTTGGACTTGGTTACCACCAGCGGCCCGGTGGGCACCACCGACCCGGGGGCGAGCGTGTTGCCGCCGTACTTCTTGTAGGTGTACAGCTCGACGATCGGCAGGTACCCCTGGAGGTACTGCTGCTGGTCGACGGCGAAGGCCAGCGTTCCCGACTGCAGATCCGAGAGCACCGTGGGGTCGAGGTCGAAGGTCGCGATCTTGACACCGGCTGGTTTCGCTGTCACCAGCGCGTCGGAGATCGCCGTGTTCAGCGTCAGCACCGCGTTGATGCTGTGGTGCGCCTGCAGGTAGGCGGTGACCTGGCCGATCGCCTGCTGCGGGTTGCTGGCCGCGTTCGGTGTGGACAGGATGATCTCGGTGCAGGCCGGGCCGCTGGCGGGCGGCGCGGACCTGGCGACACACTGCGAGCCCACGCCCAGGGCCTGGGCGGCGCCGTTGCAGCGGTCCAGCAGGTTCTGCCCCGACTGGTGGATCACGCACAGGACGTTGGTCGCACCCAGGCTCTTGAAGCTCGTGCCTGCCTGCTGCCCGGCGGCCTGCTCCGGCTGGCCCACGCAGTCCAGCGAATGGGTGGCGGCCAGGTCGGCCGGGTCGCAGCCGGCGTTCAGCATCACGACCGGGATGCCCGCCGCCTCCGCCTTGGCGATGGTCGCGTTCATCAGGCTGGGGTCGTGGTCGGACACCGCGATGCCGGCCACGTGCTCGTTGATCGCATTCTGGATCTGGGCATTCTCGGCGCTGTCATCGGGCTCCGCCTGGCCCTGCTGCTGCGACCCATACACCTCGCTGAGCTTGCAGCCGAGGTCGGCGGCGGCATTCTTGGCGCCCTTGTAGACCACGCTCCAGAAGCTGCCGTTGTCGCCGTGGGTGATGACCGCGAACGTGTAGGGGCAGTTACTGGTCTTGGATGATCCACTATTGCTGGTGGTGGAGGGATTGCTGCTGCCCGAGCACGCGGCCGCGAGCAGCAGGAGTGGCAGTCCCAGCGCTACCACGGGTCTGAGTCTCACGTGCTTTCCCTTCTGTTCGTCAGCCACGGCTGATCCGCCATGACGAACATGTAAGCGCCGTATGAACGCGATGTCAATATTTTGTCCTGACATACTGACATTAGCTGGATAACGGAATAGAATCTCGCCCCATGTCGGCCTTTGTCCGCCTCAGGCCAGTTTCAGAAGGGAGTAAATTAGGGCAAATCGTGCGAATTTGGCCCGCATTGTTCATCAAGTACTGTCATAGTGACTATCTGACCTATATGTAAGGGGGACCGAGGTGAGGTCATCAGTCAGCCCGATCCCGGTGGACCGGACCAGCCCTGTCCCGCTCTACTTCCAGGTCGCCCAGCACCTGGAGCGCGCCATTCAGTCGGGCGAACTGCCCCCCGGTGCTCAGCTGGAGAACGAGGTGCAGCTCGCCAAGCAGCTCGGGCTATCCCGCCCGACCATGCGCCGCGCCATGCAGTACCTGGTCGACCGGGGCATGCTGGTGCGCAAGAGGGGCATCGGCACCCAGGTGGTGCGAGCCAAGGTCAAGCGGCCGGCCGAGCTGTCCAGCCTGTGGGACGACCTGACCAGCAGCGGCCAGGAGCCAACCACCACGGTGCTGTCGAACGCGGCCGAGGCGGCCGGCGGCGAGGTCGCGCGCAAGCTCGGCGTGCCCGACGGCAGCCCGGTCATTGCGATCGAGCGGCTGCGGTACGCTCGCGGCGAGCCGCTCGCCCGGATGCTCAACTACCTGCCCGCCGAGCTGGCCGCCGGGCTGACAACCGAAGCCCTGCAGCAGCGGGGCCTGTACCAGCTGCTGCGGTCCAGCGGCATCACGCTGCACGCCGCCGCGCAGACCATCGGTGCCAGGGGCGCCACCCATGCCGAGGCGCGGCTGCTGGCGGAGACCAAGGGCGCGCCGCTGCTCACCATGGGCCGGGTCACCTACGACGACAGCGGCCGGACGGTCGAGTACGGCACGCACGTCTACCGCGCCTCCCGCTACTCGTTCGAGCTGAGCCTGGTCGCCCGCTGAGTGGTCGCCCGCCGACCGGCACGGCGCGGCTGAGCCTGGTCGCCCGCTGACCGGCCCAGCGAGGCGGTGCCTGGCCGCGCGCCGAGTGGCGCGGCGAGGTTG